>JBKJRF010000193.1:0-51442 GCA_046594825.1 Methylotenera sp. | reverse complement strand
GCTGCAATATCTGTACGCACATCAAAGGTAGTTTCTACATATTGATAAGCATCAGGATTGGTCGGTATACTTGGTTCTTCTATTATGTTTTCAACAGCAGGCTCAACGTCAGAAGGTTTAATCTGATTAGTATTTTCAATAGCCTCAGTCGGTTGGTAAGAAGATAATCCTGCTGGTGTATTTAATGCTGGTAGTTCAGATTTAGGTGGCGCTTGCTTCGCCGTTGCAGTATTTTTCACAATCGGCTCAGTTTTTACTGGAGCAAGTATTGATTTGGATAATGGTACTTGAGGAGACGCAGGCTTCCTTAAAACCAGCTGCGCCTCAATCAATTGACGGCCTTCGCTTAAGTTCGGTAGATTAAAATAAAAATTCCCAATAAAAAATAAATGCAGTAAAAATGACAAGGCTAGCGCAATAGCAAGCCGCTGATAGCTAACGTCTTGTAATATACGCTTGCAGTTCCTCAATATAGTGCTATTCCACATGCAGCTCAGTTAAGGTTTGCTCAAGTTTTTGCCCACTTTCATCAATCATCATAATTCGCACAGGCACAAAATGATGATCAACACTTAACCAAAGTTCTTTAGTTTCAGTTTGCGGCTTATTTTGTTCAGGCGGCACTAGGTGTAAAGTTTTATATTGAGTACCTGCAACTTCTAGCATCTGTTGCTCGGCATTAATCTTATATTGGTACTGATTAAGCTTTTTACCCGTGGTCAGGTTTACCGTAACCGTGTCTTTCATAGGTGCAGGGGAAAACATGAATTGGTAGGCATAACTCGCTAAGTCTTGTGTGCCCGCGGTGAGCGCAGCATCTTTTACACTACCTTTTACCCGCATATGCAAAGTACTTTTTGGCCAATCAAAGTCTGTAATCAGTGCCTTTTTAGCATTATCTCCCTGCAGCAATTCAAAGTGAGTGGGTTTCAAACCCTCGGTTGTAACTTCACCAACGCTAGTTAACTTACGCTCACCAAACAAGGCATAGACGCCCAAACCCTTGGTGATACTTTCAATTTTATAAGCGTTGCCTGAAACAATAAATTGCTCTTTTACAGTAGCAAAAGGCTGGCCATTTTTAGTGACTTCATAGTTCGCCTGAATCCTCTTAGGTAGAGCATCTTGGGCAGATGCGGTGGCGGAAAACATAAAACAAAACGCTAAACTTAATACTTTGATGTGACGTAACACAACAACTCCTTAATAAACACACATCAGTAGTTAACGCATGAAGTTGGCATTTAGATACAAATGCACTAAAAATTAAACGGCAATCTTTAAAAAACTTTAATTATTAAACTACAACTGTTGGCGCTTCATCTACTTCTTGCACACGAATTGTGCCAATTTCAAATACTGTTTCACCTGCATCTTGTAGCAGTTTTTGTGCAGTGCTGGCGTGTTCTTTCGCCACTATCACTACCATACCAATACCGCAGTTAAAGGTTTTATACATTTCACTTGTCTGCACATTGCCTTGTGCTTGCAACCATATAAATAGCGGTGGCATAACCCAACTACCGGCTTTAATTTCTGCAGTTAAACCTGCTGGTAATACACGTGGAATATTCTCAGTAATACCGCCCCCAGTGATATGTGCCATCCCTTTTACTGGTAGTGCTGCAATTAATTGTAGTAATGGCTTCACATAAATACGCGTTGGCGCCATGACGACATCTTTGAATTTTTTACCATGAAAGTCTGATTCAAAATCAATACCAGATTTTGCAATCAATTTGCGAATTAGTGAGTAACCATTCGAATGTGCACCACTAGATGCTAACCCAAGCACCACATCACCTGACGCGATAGTAGTGCCGTTGATAATCGCCTCTTTATCCACACAGCCGACCGCAAAGCCTGCTAAGTCATATTCACCCGCTGGGTACATACCTGGCATTTCAGCAGTCTCGCCACCAACTAATGCACAGCCAGACTGTTCACAGCCTTCGGCAATACCCTTAATCACTTGCGCGGCAGTACCTACTTCTAACTTGCCGCAAGCAAAATAATCTAAGAAAAATAACGGTTCTGCACCTTGTACCAAAATATCATTCACACTCATAGCGACTAGATCTATGCCTACTGTGTCGTGTTTATTCAGTTCAAAGGCTAGTTTAAGTTTAGTACCCACACCATCTGTGCCAGACACTAGCACTGGATTTTTAAATTTCTTCGGCATTTCAAACAATGAGCCAAAGCCACCTATACCCGCCAGTACTTCTGGGCGCATGGTGCGTTTTGCAAATGGTTTAATTTGTTCTACCAGCGCATCGCCAGCTTCCATATCTACGCCCGCATCACGGTAGCTAATTGATGTTGAACTATCTGATAAGTTATTGGAAGAAGGTATAGTCAAAACGGAGCTCTCTTTATAAAAAATGTCTTAATAGTAAATTTAAGGTTTAATAAATGGTTTTAAGAAGTTAATCAATATATTAAGTATAATTTTAACCTATATGACGACTGAACCCAAAAAATCAGCACCAAAAAATCTTTTATCTAATAATCGCTGGTTGATATTCATCGCAATTATTGGCTTTTTACTATATTTGCTGCTACCTGTACTCACGCCTTTTTTAGTTGCCGCCATTTTGGCTTACATCTGCGACCCACTGGTAGACAAACTTAGTGAAATGGGCCGAGGCAAGTTTGTTATAGGGCGTACATTAGCAACCGTACTAGTGATGGTCGCTATTTTTGGTGGTATTACCTTACTGTTTTTGATTTTAGTACCTCTGTTGCAGAAAGAATCTTTTTTGATTGCAGAGCGGCTACCTATAGTCATCGGCAATATTCGCAATACGATAGAACCTTGGCTACAAGCTAAATTTGGCATTAGCTTTGCAATTGATGGCACACAAATTCAGCAAATCATTACTAAAAACTGGAAAACTGCGGGCGATATTCTAGGTAATGTGCTGGTGATGGCAGGAAATCACGGCATGGCACTAATTGGTGTTATTGCCAACATTTTACTATTGCCAGTAGTGCTATTTTATTTACTGCGCGATTGGGATATTTTAGTGGCAAAAATTGGTGAATTAGTGCCGCTGGAATGGTATGAAAAAACCACTAATATGGCAAAAGAAGTTGATGATGTCCTGGCTGGCTTTTTACGTGGCCAACTCACTGTAATGCTTGCCATGAGCGTTTTTTATGCCGCCGGCTTATGGCTAGCAGGGCTAGATATGGCACTACCAATAGGCTTAATTGCAGGGTTGCTAGGCTTTGTGCCATATTTAGGATTTGCTTTTGGAGTTGTACTGGCACTAATTGTAGCGGCTTTGCAATTTACTAGTATTGGCCAAGCGGTGCCAGTAGCAATTGTATTTGGCTTGGGTCAATTACTAGAGAGTTATGTGCTTACACCGCAATTAGTGGGCAACCGCATAGGCTTACATCCAGTGATAGTAATTTTTGCTTTGCTAGCAGGTGGGCAATTATTCGGCTTTACAGGCATTTTACTCGCGTTGCCTGTTAGCGCTGCCTTGGCAGTAGGTTTGCGTCATACTAGAAACAACTATCTGCACAGCGATACTTATCTTAAATAGATAAATCTAATTTACTCAACGTATGAAACAACTATTACTCGATATTAAACCGGCGGCACCGCCCACTTTGCACAATTTTGTGCTGGGACGCAACGCCGAAGGGCTTACCAGCTTGAATGATGTTTTTTCACACACTGCACAATCAAGCTTTATTTACCTTTGGGGTGAAGTGGGTAGTGGTAAAAGTCATCTATTGCAAGCCTGTAAAGCACGCAACGCTTATGTTGTAGACGATGTGCATTTATTAAATGCTGAAGCACAAATAGACTTATTCAATACCTACAATCAGTTGAAAGAAGCTGGTGGGATATTGATCACGGCAGGCCTACATGCGCCAAGCCAAATGGGTTTGCGTGATGATTTAGCCACTCGCTTGGCGTGGGGACTGGTATATCAGCTACAACCACTCAATGATGCTGAAAAAGCTTTAGCATTAAACAACCATGCAGCCGAACGCGGTATGCGCTTACCCAGTGAGGTCGTCGATTATTGCCTGCGTTATTTAAAACGCGATTTATCTACACTAATGTCCACTTTAGATGCGCTGGATGAGTGGTCACTCACTACTAAAAAACCCGTTACCGTACCTATGTTGCGGCATTTACTGCAATTTCCACTCAGTTTATAAGCGTCTATTTTAAAGAGCCCTCTTCAAAATCTACCGTTATTTTAAAAAGTTACCCAACCTTATGTTACGTGTTACCGAAATCAAACTACCGCTTGATCATCAACCTAGCGAAATCAATGCTGCCTTGATTAAAAAACTAGCCATTAACGCGGCAGATTTAGTTGAATTTACTATTTTCAAACGTGGTGTAGACGCACGTAAAGCCAATGCAATTTTGTTGGTATATTCTTTGGATGTCACAGTTAAGGGCGAGGCGAAAGTATTAGTTAAATTAAAAAAAGACCCTCATGTAAAAATCGCACCTGATGCTTCATACAAGTTTGTAGCACAAGCACAACCAGACTTAAAGCTCAGACCCATTGTTGTGGGCCTGGGGCCTGCGGGACTATTTGCCGCTTTGATTTTGGCACAATCTGGCTTTAAACCACTGGTATTAGAACGTGGTAAAGCCGTACGTGAACGCACCAAAGATACTTGGGATCTGTGGCGAAAATCTAAGCTGCATCCTGAATCTAACGTGCAATTTGGTGAAGGCGGCGCGGGCACCTTTTCTGACGGTAAGCTTTATAGCCAAATTAAAGATCCTAAACACTACGGTCGCAAAGTGTTACAAGAGTTTGTCAAGGCTGGTGCGCCAGCTGAAATTTTATACGTCAGTCATCCGCATATCGGTACATTCAGATTAGTCGGTATGGTTGAAGAAATGCGTAAAACTATAGAGTCACTGGGTGGCGAAATTCGCTTTCAAAGTAAGGTCGATGATATTGAAATTGCAAATAGTCCTAATGGTCAAAATGAGGTAAAAGCCGTCGTGTTAGCAAATGGTGAGCGTATTGAGACTAGCCACGTGGTATTGGCGGTTGGTCACAGCGCACGTGATACTTTTGAGATGATTCACAAAAAAGGTATCTATATAGAGGCTAAACCTTTTTCCATTGGTTTCAGAATCGAACACCCGCAATCACTAATAGACCAAGCGCGCCATGGCCCAAACGCCCAGCATCCTATTCTAGGTGCAGCTGATTATAAGCTGGTGCACCACGCCAGCAATGGCCGCAGTGTATATAGCTTTTGTATGTGTCCGGGCGGAACGGTGGTGGCAGCGGCGTCTGAAGAAGGGCGTGTGGTGACTAATGGCATGAGCCAATATTCACGTAACGAACGCAATGCAAACGCAGGTATTGTGGTGGGCATCACACCAGAAGTCGATTTTCCAGACCACCCGCTGGCAGGTATGGAATTGCAGCGTAAATGGGAAAGCCAAGCGTATGTATTAGGGGGCAGCAATTACAAGGCGCCAGGACAATTGATAGGCGACTTTTTAGCCAACCAGCCTTCTACAGCATTTGGTGAGGTCACGCCTTCTTATACACCTGGCGTACATCTTACTAACCTAGATACCGCCCTACCCGACTTTGCCATTACAGCAATTCGAGAAGCGATTCCACAATTCGCCAAACAGATAAAAGGTTTTGACTTGGCTGATGGCATACTGACTGGAGTTGAAACACGTACCTCATCGCCCATCCGCATTAAACGTAATGACATTGACTTACAAAGCATCAATACAAAAGGGTTATACCCAACTGGTGAAGGTGCTGGTTATGCAGGTGGGATATTATCTGCAGGCGTGGATGGCATCAGGGTGGCTGAAGCAGTTGCATTAAGTATCGTACAAGGATAATGACAACTTAATATGACATTAAAAAATAACCTTAAAGCCTTGAAATGAAAAATGTACTCAAGCTTTCTAGCTGGCCAATTATCGCACCAATAGTTGCTTGGTTAATTCTTGCAGGAACGCAATTAGGCTTTAATCAAACTGCCGCTTATTCAATGCTTATGGCAGGGGGTCTTATTAGTGCAGTGCTAGCTGCAGTGCATCACGCAGAAGTAGTGGCACATAAATTAGGTGAGCCTTTTGGTACGTTATTGTTAGCAGTAGCAATTACTGTGATTGAAGTAGCGCTAATTTTGTCGTTAATGCTAACTGGTGGGCCTGAAACAGCGGCACTTGCACGCGATACCGTGTTTGCGGCGGTAATGATTATCGTATCTGGCATCGTAGGCTTATGCTTGCTGATAGGCGGTGTGCTATATAAAGAACAAACTTTTAAATTGCATGGTGCTAATGCCGCACTCACTACCCTGGCAGCTATCGTAGTGCTAACCCTAATATTACCAAACTACACGCTTACGACTGTTGGACCCATGTATAGCGGCAGTCAGCTGGCTTTTATCGCAATCGTTTCACTGGTGCTGTACGGTACTTTTGTATTTGTACAGGTCATTCGCCACAGAAACTACTTTTTGGACGCTCAAGATAGCGACGAAGATTTAGCTGATGCCTCGCAAGTTACAGCCATATTATCGCCAGCAACAAATAGCAAAGTCGCCTACATTAGTGCGGCATTATTATTAGTTTGCCTAGTAGCCGTAGTGCTACTCGCCAAATCACTTGCACCGACCATTGAAGCACTGGTGATTTCAATGGGTGCGCCAAATCAGCTTGTAGGTGTGATTATCGCCAGCATTGTATTACTGCCTGAAGGTTTAGCCGCCGTTCGAGCTGCACGCAAAAATCTGTTTCAAACCAGCATCAATTTAGCACTTGGGTCTGCGCTAGCCAGTATTGGCCTGACTATTCCAGCAGTCGTAATTTTATCGCTCATTACAGGTTGGACGCTGGTGCTAGGCATAGACATGAAGTCCACGGTGTTACTACTTTTAGCATTGTTCGTTAGTGCTTTGTCACTGGTTACGGGTCGCACTAACATCTTACAAGGTGTGATACTTTTGGTAATTTTTGCGGTGTATTTGTTTACTACTGTGATTCCGTAAGCAATGGATATCAGACCTGCGTAACAGCTATATCCTGCGTTGCAGTTTCACCAACATTATCATGCCAGGTCACCGCGACAATATCGCCCACTTTTGCGCCTTTTAGCCGAAACGTCAGGTAAGGATTTTTAGAGATTCCAGTGCCCCACTGCGCCTCTAATACGGGCTTGCCATTTAATGTAGCAGTCACTAATTGCACAAAGTGTGCTGGAATCAGCTGACCAAAGTCATCTTTTTTGTGCCCAGTTTCCATTGGATGACTCATCAGCACTTTTACTTCTACAATCTCGCCCTTGAGTTGAGCGCGCATTTTCATGTTATCAGTCATCGCAAAACTCTCCTTTAACTACAGCCATTTTCAAGCACTACCACGTTTTTAGTGTTGCTAAAATATTGGTCGCCCGCTTTTACAACTACTTTAATATCAGAAGTTTCAGCCATCTTGATGCGTGTAATTACGTATGGCTCAGCACCATTACTGAACATAAATGTAGCTATTAACGGCGTAGGATTATGCTCAACTAAAATTGTGATTGATTCTGTATTGGCGATATTACTTTTAATTTCAACTTGCACAATTGCGCCATTTTCTGCACGGTCCGGCGCAATAATTTCAATCGCAGTGCTAGATATTTCATTGTTAATAGCTAGGCTTTTAGTCGCTTCGTTAATTTTAACCGTTTCAAATGCAGCCTTATTCCAAAAGGCTGCCAAGGCTTTGATTGGCACTAGCACAATCAGGCTTAATAAACTCAGTACAAAATTTCTGCGTTGCATTGTTTATTCCTTAGGTTTACTAAAGCTTCGCTTTCTTCTCATCATCTAACATTCGGCGCAATTCCTTTAAGCGTGCCTCGACAATTGATTTTTGGTAAAAATCACCATCATTCGCCCTAGCTGCCAGCTCCATCTGATCTACCGATTTCACTAAATCATATTTTCTATAATACGCTTCGCCTTGCGCTTGGTAGCTAAGTAATTGCTTGTTTTGCATCGCATAAGCTTTTGCCATCAGTTCATATAAGTACGCATCATCAGGATACAACGGCTGTTTTTCCTTCACCAGCTTTACTGCACTATCCGCTTGTTTAATCGCCAAAAAATGCTCGGCATAGCCGTAAATAAGTGCACGACTATCAGGAAACAGCTTCAACGCAGCCGCATATTGCTTAGCAGCGAGTTGCGGATTATTTTTTGCAACTGCTACGTGCGCACTCAGATTTTCTATCATGGAGTGTGGTGGTGCATTCTTTTTAAGCCATGCGACTTCTTGCTCAGCTTTGACTAGATCATTTTTACGCAACAATGCCACCGCTAAACCATAGTGTTCAGCCGCTTCGTTAACATAGCGATGTTCACGAATATTTTGCCCAAATACATCAATATCTGTTTGAACCGCGCCATAGCTAGCAAGCAATTTTGCACGCACATATTGAAACTCAACGCTATCTGGCACTTGTTTATACGGCATCCTTGCTACGCGGTTCGCCACATCCGCAATACGCTCACTGGTGAGCGGATGAGTACGTAAAAAGCCAGGCGCATTACCTTCAGCAAAGCGTGTACCACGTTGCAAAGTAGTAAAAAACGCAGGCATGGCACGCACATCAAAACCAGCACTATCTAATATTTGCAGACCAATTCGGTCAGCCTCACGTTCATGCTCACGAGTATAGTCAAGCTGGTTTTGCACCCCCACCGCAGTCGCAGTGGTCAGTGCACCGCTTGCAAGTTCTGGGTTCGCCCGCGCCACTAATAATGCCAGCGCAATACCGGCAATATTCTTAAAAGTATCGTACTTTTGCGATGCCAGCATACGCGCCAAATGGTGCTGTGTCACATGGCCGATTTCATGGCCGAGCACACTAGCAAGCTCAGATTCACTATTCGCCGCTAAAATCAGCCCTGTATGCACACCAATCACGCCACCAGGCATTGCAAAAGCGTTTATTGAATTATCCTGCACTACAAAAAAATTGAATTTTTGATGTTTATCAGGGCCGCTTGCCACTAATCTTGCGCCTAAAACCTGCAAATAATCTGTTACTTCAGAATCTTGCACCACCTCATCGCTCACCGCCACATCGCGCAAAATTTGCTCACCAATGCGCTGTTCATCAAGCGGGCTAAGCACGGTTTGCGATACGTCGCCTAATTCAGGTAAATTGGTATCTGAGCTTTGGTTAGGTAAGTTCGTGTTTAAATACGGCACTCCCGTCAAAGTTGCTTCCCGCGTTGAGGTAACCCCACGCGTTGAATCTGAACCAGAGCCGGCAAAAGCAATATTTGTAGCTAACAAAACAGCGATTAAAATAGTTTTTAACTTCATTATTGATATGATAATGGTTCTATAGATTCAGTTCATGAAAAAAATGTATCAAAACATTACAACATTTTCACTTAAGCAGTTATTTATACTATGAATCCAACCTCAAAGAATCCAACCTCAACAACACTCACCCACTTTGATAGTAGTGGACAAGCCCACATGGTCGATGTTGGTGAAAAAGCACACACAAAACGCATTGCGGTTGCCAGTGGCATCATTAGTATGCAGCCAGCAACCTTACAGCTCATTAAAAATGGTGATGCAAAAAAAGGTGATGTACTAGGCATCGCCCGCATTGCCGCGATTCAAGGATCAAAACGCACGCCTGACCTAATTCCACTATGCCATCCTATCAGCCTCACTAAAGTAGCCGTAACTTTTGAAATTGACGATAAAAATACCACTATTACCCTCACCGCCACTACTGAAACTACAGGACAAACGGGCGTAGAGATGGAAGCTCTAACAGCTGTAAGCGTGGGGTTGCTCACAATTTATGATATGTGTAAAGCCGCCGATAGAGGCATGACGATTAGTGATATAAAACTATTAGAAAAACACGGCGGAAAATCGGGTGATTGGGTTGCAAAATAGCCACTTTCTTAACAGAAATTACGGTATCAATTTGACTAACTTTAGGAGAATAAATTGTTTAAATTATTACTTGTTTGCACAGTTCTTGTGACTGCTTTAGCCGCCTGCGAAAAACAAAAACAAGCATCGGCTGAAGTGGGTGCTATACCGAAACAGATTATTGATAAAGCGACTAACGACATTAACAATGCCGCTGCGCTTGATACTGAAAAAATGAAGGCAGCGGCGAGTGAAGCTGCGCCAGATGATTCTGGAAAATAAAGTTAAACTGTGGTCTCTGCCTAATTTAGTGGAGCGGAGGAAAATGGAATGGGTTGGGGCCAGGATATTTTTATTGATTAGCGTCTTGCTCTACTTTTTAATACTTGCAATTAGCACGCTAGGGCGCAAAAACTGAAAAGCATTGCGCCGTATGAACACTCACTTTCAGCGTAATGCAATTCGCTTAATTAACGCCCTACAAAACCAATTTACCACTATTAACCTGCACAAGAATAAGGTGCAGCATCGATTTGCGGCATTCCACCTAACATCAATGCCGTCACTAATTTTGCACTAGCTGGCGCCATGGTCAAACCATATCTAAAATGACCTGTGTTCAGGTATAGGTTTTCAATACTTGGATGTGCACTGATGGTAGGCAAGTTATCTGGTGTGCCAGGCCGCAAACCGCTCCAATGCTTGATAATGGGCATGCCTTTAAGCTTAGGCATAATCGCCTCGGCTTTGGCACTGATTTCATCTCGCACTGCTTGCGTAATCGCGGTATCAAACCCTACATCCTCCAACGTGCTGCCGGCCAGCAAGTAGCCATCACGGCGCGGTATCATGTAAAAGCCTTCCTTATACACAATTTGCTCAAGATTCTTTTGCGGTTTATAGAGCAATATCTGCCCACGCATAGGTTTGATATTGAGTTTTGCACTAGTTTCTTTTAATAACTCAAAGCTCCATGCGCCTGACGTGACCACAAATTGGTCTGCAGTCAGTTTTTCGCCGTTTACAGTTTCCCACTCGTTCAAGGTTGGTGTTTGTTTGAGCGGAATGAGCTCAGTATGCTCTAGCATCGTGACGTTGTTTTGCTCTAACCATTTACGCATTGCTTGCATTAGATATGGCGGGCGTATCTGGCATACGGTAGGCAGCCAAAGTGCATCTTCGCCGTTAAGCGATTGCACACCGAAGGCTGATGCTTTAACTGGCTGAAGAGGCATTTGGTTACGCGAACACCAAGCGTGGGCTGCTTCAATATCAAACTTTGGTAAGATTAAAAAACCCGATTGCTCAAAGTTAGCATCAATGCCTGTTTCTAGTTGCAATTGCTGGCTAAGCTGACGATAGGTATTAGCACCATTATTGGTAAGTGCATTCACTTGGTCTGAATACATCCAAGGCAGCAAAGGTAACAAAATACCACCACCTGCCCAAGAAGACTCTCCCGACGTTTGGCTGGCAATCTGATTGCGTTCTACAATGGTCACACTACAGCCACGTTTCACCAACTCCATAGCGGTCATGCAGCCGACAATACCGCCGCCCACTATTAATACTTTTTTACGCATAATTTTTTACTTAATCGCCACGCGACCAATGAGCAAGGCATTTTGGGCGTTGGTTAATCCAGTAGGCTGACCTAATAACACAATCACATCGCCCTCTGCCAACGTACTTTCTACTGTAGGCTCAGCACCTACTAAATTTGGCCTACGAATCGCTTTAACTTCTACATTGAGATTATCTAAATGCATATTTGCTAAAGTTCTACCCACAGCAAATGCACCAGCTGAAATAATCACCGAATGTAATCGCACTTGTTGTTTTTCTAAATCCTGATTTTCCGCATCTGAAATACCGTGAAAGTATCCACGGAATAGTTTGTAGCGTTCTTCTCTAAATATTCTAATGCGCTTTACTACGCGATTTAATGGTATCCCGAGCAACATCAGTGCGTGCGAAGCTAACATCAAGCTACCTTCAAGAATTTCAGGCACAACTTCGGCAGCACCTGCTTCTCGCAATGCTTCCATATTGGTGTCATCAACAGTGCGCACAATGACTGGCAGTTCTGGATAACACTCTTGCACCACATGTAGAATTTTCATGGCCGCTGGAATATCAGAATAACTAATCACCAAGGCTTTAGCGCGTGCGCCTCCCGCTGCCTCTAACACTACGCGTCGACCAGCATCGCCAAACATCACATTCTCGCCTGCTGCTGCTGCTTCCAGCACCCGAGCTGGGTCAATATCCAGCGCAATAAAGGGGATGTTTTCCTCTTTCAAGAAGCGACCTAAATATTGCCCACTACGACCATAGCCGCAAATAATCACGTGACCGTTTAGGTGCTTACCCACCTCATCAATATCTTGCACCACTTGACCACTATTTCGGCTGTAACTACGCACTAGTTTTCTAGCAATACGCCCGTTGTACTGAATTAAAAATGGGGCAACGACCATGGAAAGAATGGCTGCAGCCAATACCAATTGCAACGCTGCACCATCAATCAGTTTTTGCTCTAGCCCTAGCGCTAAAATCACAAAACCAAATTCACCTGCTTGTGCCAATATCACACCAGTACGAATAGCAACACCAGATTCATATTTAACTAACCTAACCACCAAAGTAATAACAATCGCTTTAAGCACGATAAATGCAACGAGTATCAATAACACCACACCAATATTGTTAAAAATTTCATGCCAATTTAACAACATCCCTACGCTAATGAAAAATAGCCCAAGTAAAATATCCCGGAACGGCGAAATATCAGATTCCACTTGGTAGCGATAGCGCGTTTCGGAAATTAACATACCTGCAATAAATGCACCTAATGCATAAGATAAGCCCGCCATTTTGGTAGCAAAAGCCAATAATAAAGTCACCATCAGTACGTTCATCACGAATAATTCGCGCGAGCGCTGGCTAGCCACTAAACTAAACCAAGGGTTGATAAGCCATTTGCCTACAGTAAACAAAAACAGCAGCATGGCGGCAGCCTTGAGCATAGCAATACCAAGCACATCCATTAAATTAGCGTTAGCGATACCTAATGCCGGAATTAGCACCAAAATTGGTACGACTGCAATATCTTGGAAAAGTAACACACCTATACTCAAACGGCCGTGGCGTGAGTTTAAATCAACTCGCTCAGCGAGAATTTTTGACACTATGGCAGTAGATGACATGGTTAATGCCGATCCAACCACAAACGCAGCAGACCAATTTAAACCAAAAAATTTAGCGATGCCCATAATAATTGCTAACGTTACAGCTACCTGTGCACCGCCTAAGCCCAGCACTTTTTTGCGCATAGCATAAAGTTGAGGTAAGCTAAATTCTAGGCCGATACTAAACATTAAAAATACAATACCAAATTCTGCAAACTCGCGATTCGCATCACTATCTGGCAACAAACCAAAAGTATGTGGACCTAACGCTAAACCTACTAAAAAATATGCCAACATAGCAGGCAAGCGCAAGGCACGAAATAGCGCGACACCTAGCACTGAACTAGTAAGCAAAATTAATATTAAGGGTAATGTATCAAACATGTTTTACCTATGAAGAAGATGATTTTTATTACTTAATTATTCTTTTCGCCAGTTTTTTAAAAAACTGGCGATAGCAAAATTTATGCTTAAAACATAAAACTTTTATTCTTTTTAATAAAATTGTCGTTATTTAGTGCCTATTTAGGCTTTATAAGTGTGACATTCCCTTTTATACTAACTGATAAATATGTAAATATTAATAACCCAGTTTAATAAACCTAATGTTTATCAATCAATTTAAGCACAATGTCATCACCACTTAGCCAAAAAAAATCTGCTACAAATATGCGCGCTATTCAACAGCCAACATTGGCATTGGCGCGAGATATTTTATTGCTGGAAGCCAGTGAAATTGATGCTCTCGCAAAACGTCTAGACGATAACTTTACCAGAGCAGTCAACCTCATTTTACAATGCCAAGGCCGTGTTGTGGTGAGTGGCATGGGGAAATCAGGCCATATTGGCGGCAAAATCGCCTCCACATTTGCCAGCACAGGTACACCTGCCTTTTTTATGCACCCTGCAGAAGCGAGTCATGGCGATTTAGGCATGATTACCACCGGTGACATCGTGATTGCACTTTCAAACTCTGGTGAGAGCGATGAAATTCTTGCTATCGTCCCTCCACTTAAAAGATTAGGCGCAAAAATCATTGCAATTACAGGCAAAGATTCATCTTCACTAGCCAAAGCAGCCGATATCCATTTAAGTGCATCTGTATCAAAAGAAGCATGTCCCCTTGGTTTAGCGCCCACCTCAAGCACTACGGTTGCTTTAGCGCTGGGAGATGCTCTGGCGCTATGTGTGCTGGATCAGCGTGACTTTACCGCTGAAGACTTTGCACGTTCACACCCTGGGGGTAGTCTCGGGCGACGTCTATTGATTCATGTGATTGATTTAATGCGCACTGGTGACAATATTCCTCAAGTATTAGCTAATGCTTCGCTTTCAGAAGGCTTATTAGAAATGTCACGCAAGGGTTTAGGATTGACGGCAGTTGTAGATGCTAGCAACAAACCTATTGGCATTTTCACCGATGGCGATTTACGCCGAGCATTTGAACAAAACATCACCGTGGCATCAGCTAGTATCGTAGACGTGATGCACCATAACCCATTAACCATTCATCAGGATCAATTGGCAATTGTCGCGGTCGAACTCATGGAGCAACACAAAATTAACGCACTTTTGGTAACAAATGAGGCTGGAATTTTAGTAGGCGCATTAAATATGCATGACCTTTTGTTAGCAAAGGTAGTTTAAATAGAGATGAAGCATACTGAAGTTAGTTTACCAACAAGTATTGAGCTTACTAATATTGGCCTTGAAATTAGTGAAGATTTAAAGCTACGCCTACAAAACATCAAGTTGCTAGTGTTAGATGTAGATGGCGTGATGACGGATGGTGGCCTGACTATAGGTGATGATGGCCAAGAATATAAAACTTTTCATGCACATGATGGCTTGGGTATGAAGCTGTTAAAAGCCTCTGGCGTTGAGTTGGCCATTATTACCGGGCGCACTTCGAATGTAGTAAAAAAACGTGCTGAAAGCACAGGTGTTGCACATTTTTACCAAGGCGCAGAAGATAAATTAGTGGCATTTAATGAATTGATGAAAGCAAGTAGCCTGCAAGCAAATCAATGCGCTTTTATGGGCGATGATGTTGTCGATCTTCCACCTATGCTTAAATGCGGTCTAGCTATCGCAGTGCCAGACTCGCCAGCACTGGTAATAAAACATTCGCATTATGTGACTAAAAAATCAGGTGGTCGCGGAGCAGTCCGCGAGATTTGTGAATTGATTATGCAGGCACAAGGAACATTTGACGGACAAATGGCACAGTTTTTAACACAGGCACGGATTGCTAATTAAAAATATTATGAATACTGTAGCTTTTATAAAATTACTCTACGTGAACCGTGCTGAATGAGCTTAAGCAAGCGCTCTACGATTGTTTTTCCACTAGTTTTGCTATCCATATTGGCATTACTAACGTTTTGGATTAACCATATTGTTCAGCCACCTAAACCAAAGCTAGATGGCAGTAGTCGCCATGCTCCAGATTATATTATGAATAATTTTGTCACCACTCAGACGGATATTAATGGAGATTTGCGTTATAAATTAGCAGCAGTAGAAATGATACATTATCCAGATGACGACACAACAAATTTGCAGCGGCCACGCTATACACAATTTGCCGTGGGTCAACCTTATACACAGGCCGAAGGCTTGCGTGGTTATGTTTCTAGCGATGGCGAAGAAGTACAATTGGTTGATAACGTGAAAGTTACGCGTCAAGCTTTTGCAGAAAAAGGTGAAATGACCGTGGAAACAGAGTACCTTAACATTCGCCCAAATGAGGAGCTTGTCAGAACCCAAAGCCCAGTGGTCATTCGGCAAGCACCAAAAACAGTAATCTATGCCACTGGCATGATTTATGAAAAGAAAAATCGTACCGTTACTTTGTTGCATAAAGTACGTGCACATTATGAATACCCTGCACAGCCGACGTCAGATATTGCTAATGCTAATATGAAAAATAGTAATCTCAAAACCGAAACTGTAAGTGATACAGTGCCTGTTGTTAAAGCCAAGCCAGCGGCAGTTTCAACATTAAAAAAACATAACCCTACTACATCTAATACTAAAGATGCGCGCATTCGGAGACGCTATGAGTAAGCACACAATCATGACAAAACTTAAAGCTGTACCGGGTTTTGTATCGCCAAGTTTAACGTGCTTAAGTTTGAGCTTTGCATTATTAGGTTTGTCTTTATTAGCTCAGTCTAATAACGTGTTTGCCGAAGCGGCTGACCGTGACAAACCGATTGATTTAGAAGCCGACACTGTAAAAGTGGACGATGCCAAGCAAATCAGCACCTACTCTGGCAATGTGATTTTAACGCAAGGTACTTTGATAATTCATGCAGATAAATTAATTGTGCGCGAGGATAGCTCAGGTTTTCAGCATAGCACTTCGTTAGGTAACCCAACCACGTTCAAACAAAAACGTGAGGGTAAAAATGAGTATATGGAAGGTAGCGCGCAACGCATAGAGTACGATGGCCGTATGGATAAAGTACAGCTTTATACTAAAGCTTGGGTTAAACGCGGCGAAGATATCGTACATGGCGATTACATTAGCTATGACGCGAATGCAGAATATGCAGAGGTCATTGGCGGTCCTAAATCTACTGATGGCAGCTCTAGTGGCCGAGTACGTGCAGTGATTCAACCAAAAAACAAAAAAGCTATAGAACCAACTACCGATAATACAAAACCAAATGCCAGCAAGGCAGATACGCCCAATAGTGTAAGCTCTACTAATAGCAACTCACTCCCTGTACCAGCATCTGTAAAAGATACACGCTTTAGCAGAAGTTTAGAACTAAACAATGAACAGAAATAAGCATTAAGCTAAGCCAAGAGCCGCATATTTAATAAATAGAACAAGATAGATAAAATAAGATCAATCATTATGAGCGAACTCGTTGTAGAAAATCTGCGTAAATCATACAAAGCGCGCACAGTGGTGCAAGACATCTCTCTATGCTTAAAAAGTGGTGAGGTCGTCGGATTGCTAGGGCCGAACGGCGCAGG
Organism: Methylotenera sp.; assembly: GCA_046594825.1. Classification (GTDB taxonomy): domain Bacteria; phylum Pseudomonadota; class Gammaproteobacteria; order Burkholderiales; family Methylophilaceae; genus Methylotenera. Next base: position 34,333 of record JBKJRF010000193.1, on the reverse strand, counting down.
TAAAACCACGAGCTTTTACATGATGGTCGGATTAGTTGCTTTAGATGAAGGCAGAATTTTGCTTGATGGCAAAGACTTAAGCCATATGCCTATCCATATGCGCGCCAGAATGGGCTTGTCATACTTACCACAAGAACCATCTATCTTTCGTAAACTTTCGGTATCAGAAAATATTCTTGCAGTACTGCAACTGCAAGAAATGACCGAAGCCGAAATGGATGAGAAATTAGAATCTTTGCTTGAAGAATTACACATTACACATATTCGCGATAATGCCGCAGTGAGCTTATCGGGCGGCGAACGCCGTCGCGTGGAAATTGCACGCTGCCTAGCTTCGAATCCCAGCTTTATTTTACTAGATGAGCCTTTTGCGGGAATTGACCCAATTGCTGTTATCGACATTCAGAAAATCATTCGTTTTTTAAGTGCACGTGATATTGGTGTATTGATTACCGACCATAATGTACGTGAAACCTTAGGCATTTGTGACCGCGCTTATATTGTGAACCAAGGCCATGTCTTTGCTTCCGGCATTCCTAGTGAAATTGTGGGTAATCAAAGCGTGCGCGAAGTATATTTGGGCAAAGATTTCCGTCTATGAAACAAGGCATGCAACTTAGGTTCTCGCAGAACCTCTCATTAACACCACAATTACAACAGGCTATCCGCCTGCTACAGCTATCTACGCTCGAACTGAATCAAGAAATTGATGTATTGATGCAAACGAATCCTCTGCTTGAAAGAGGTGAAGCTGGCGAAGATGAGTATGGGAATACTGCAGATGATGGTGCGGATGAAATTGCTACGCATGAAAAAACTAATGAAGCCTTACATGAAGACTTGCAAAAAAACGGGCAGAGCGATACTCAAGATTACATAAAAGACTCCGAGAATTTTAGTTCTGAATTTTCAGACCGCAGTACAGAATCAAATCAAATTGATACCAATAAAATTGAAACAAACCAGCAAGACGAACCAGCCGATTTTGATTTAAGCGCCAGTACCACAGATTTTTCCTCAGAGTTTAATGATGAATTCGACGAATTCTCAAATGGTAGCCGTTGGGATGAAAACAGCACGCCAGCTGATGATGATAGCGACTTTAAGCAACAAGAAACTTTGCAAATTAGTTTGCGAGAGCATTTGCTTTCACAGCTTAAATTAATGCCGCTTTCTGAGCGTGACCAAACGCTTGCCTTACTACTGGTCGATAGCATTAACGAAGATGGTTATTTAGAAGAGTCGCTGGAAGAAATCGCAGATAACATGCCTTTAGAGCTGGAAATAGATGCGTTAGAATTACAAACGGCACTGCGTCACGTACAAAATTTAGATCCAGCTGGAGTGGGTGCACGCGACTTAAGCGAGTGCCTTCTGCTTCAACTGAGTTTATTACCAACAGACACCCCATATTTAACATTAGCCAATTTAGTAGTGAAAAACCACTTACCCGCACTTGGAGCAAGAGATTTTACCAAGTTACGAAAAGAGTTAACTTGCGATGAAGCCACACTAAAAAGCGTGCAACAATTAATCACCAGCTTAAATCCACGACCAGGTAGTGCGTTTAGCATTATCGGTTCTGAGCATTATATTCAGCATGAAGTGATTGTAAAAAAAGTAAAAGGTATTTGGATCACCAGCCTGAATGATGGTGTGATTCCTAAACTTAAAATCAATCAACTCTATGCAAGTATATTGAAGCGTAATCGCGATAGTTCTAGCCAATATTTACAAAGCCAAATGCAAGAAGCCAAATGGATGATTAAAAATATCCAACAGCGCTTTTCTACTATCTTGCGTGTATCGCAAGCGATTGTTGACCGCCAACGTAACTTTTTAGAATACGGCGAAGTAGCTATGAGGCCGCTAGTACTACGTGAGATCGCTGATGAGTTAGATTTGCATGAATCGACTATTTCACGGGTCACAACAAGTAAGTATATGCTCACTCCGCGAGGTATTTTTGAACTTAAATACTTCTTTGGTAGCTCAGTGGCAACAGATACTGGCGGTACCTGTTCAGCTACGGCAATTCGCGCACTGATTAAGCAATTGGTGGAAGAAGAGAACCCTAAGAAGCCTTACTCTGACAATCAAATTACCGATTTATTAGCCAAACAAGGTATTGTGGTAGCGCGCCGCACTATCGCTAAATACCGCGAATCACTTAACATTGCACCCGCTAGTTTAAGAAAAACACTATAGATTCTGTTGTTTAACTCTAAAGACTATACGCTGAATTTAACGCAAAGAAATATCTTTTTTTCTATGGCACAGACGCAAATTTTAGTAGTAAACTGAAATTGTTCGATAAGTTTGAAATGAAAAGAATTTAGCTAACCCGTATTTTTAAGCTTAAAGTCATATCAAGCGCATGCAACGTAAAAATGCTTCATTACTAAAATCAATGCCTTTCAAACTTGAGAACATTTTGAAAAGGAGTAAGTCATGAATTTACAATTAACTGGTCTTCATTTAGAAATTACACCTGCATTACGTGATTATGTCACAAGCAAATTAGTCCGAATTAGCAACCACTTTGACCATGTGATAGACGTTAAAGTGACCATGAGTGTAGAAAAGCTTGCCCAAAAGGTAGAGGCTACACTGCATGTACCAGGCAACGATTTACATGCTGCGTGCGAAGATGACAATATGTATAGTGCCATTGACATGCTGACAGACAAACTGGATCGCCAAGTAGTCAAACACAAAGAAAAAAATGGTGACCATCACAAAACGAACGGCGCAGTAAAGCACCAGATCATTCAATAAATCAGGTTATTCTATAAACCAAGTTATTTAAGTACATAAAGTAGTTTCCTTAATCTTTAATCTTCATATATGGCTCAAATAAACGTAGCAGAGCTATTCAAACAGACTCGCCATAAGCTCAAACTGAAATGGATTGCTGGGCTTAATGGTGGGTCTAATACCCTTACAAGTCAGGCTGTTACCAAGCCTTCGCTAGCCCTAATTGGCCACCTTAATTTTGTACATCCCAATCGTGTGCAAGTGATGGGTTGCGCTGAGATGGATTATTTACGCAGCCTAGAAGCTACAGATGCTGAGCGTGCGATTGCTAACTTATATTCCACAGATTTAGCAGCGGTGATTGTAGCCAATGGTGAAAAAGTACCAGACTCCTTAATTGCAGCAGCTGACAGTCATACCACACCACTATTTTCATCGCCATTACGCAGCCCAGAATTGATGGATATTTTGAGTCATTTTTTGGCACTTGCAGTAGCTGAGTCAGTCAGTTTACATGGTGTATTTATGGAAGTACAAGGCTTTGGCGCGCTAATCAAAGGTGACGCTGCGATTGGTAAAAGCGAATTGGCACTAGAGCTTATTTCGCGAGGTCACCGCTTGATTGCTGATGATATTGTTGATTTTTTCCGCATCTCACCTGAACGGGTCGAAGGCCGCTGCCCGCCTTTGTTACAAGACTTTTTGGAAGTGCGTGGCTTAGGAATTTTAAATATCCGCGCGTTATTTGGCGATAATTCAGTTAAGCCGACTAAACCACTAGACCTGATCATCCAGCTTGAAATGGCTGACAAACTCGCGCCGCAACAGCTAGACAGGCTCAATATCAAAACGCAGCTTGAAGAAGTATTAAGCGTCAAAATACCCAAAGTACAAATTCCAATTGCGGCTGGACGTAATATCGCTGTGCTAGTTGAAGTTGCGATTCGCAACCACATGCTATTATTACGTGGTATTAACGCAACCAAACAATTTACGCAACGCCAATTGCGTGAGATGAAAAAATCTAAATAGCTAGCAGTGTTTTATACTTAATATCACATCATGAAACAGCTTATTATTGTTACAGGGCTTTCAGGCTCAGGTAAAAGTATTGCTTTGCGAGCGCTGGAAGATAGCGGTTACTATTGCATTGATAATTTACCTGCCACCATGTTGCCGCAAATTGCGCAGCACCTAAGCTCTGAATACCTGAGTTCTGAATACAGCACCTCAGCGCATTTAAGTGGGGCTAATCACGACCGCGTGGCAATTAGTATTGATAGCCGTAGCGCTGCGATTGAAACCTTGCCATCACATATTGCACAGTTAAAATCACAAAACATCACTACCCAAGTTCTATTTCTAGAATCTAACGTTGAAACCTTAGTCAAAAGGTTTAGTGAAACTCGACGTAAACATCCTCTCAGCAAAGACAATAGCACGCTCGCTGAAAGCATTGCCTACGAACGCGAACTACTAAGTAATTTGGGTAGTTTAGGCCATGTGATTGATACTAGTCACCTGAGTGCAAATCAACTGAGAGCATGGGTTAAAGATATTGTTGCTGGCGAGCATATTGGGCTCACGTTATTATTCACATCGTTCGGGTTTAAGCATGGCATTCCATTAGATGCCGATTTTGTATTTGATGTACGTTGCCTGCCAAACCCACACTACGATCCGAACCTCCGTGATCTCACTGGACGTGATGCATCGGTAAAGATATTTTTAGAAAGTCACGACACTGTGCATGATATGCTCAAAGATATTCGTCACTATATAGAAAAGTGGTTACCTTGTTTTGTGACGGATAACCGCAGTTATTTAACAGTTGCCATTGGCTGCACTGGTGGCCAGCATAGGTCGGTGTATTTTGTAGAGCAATTAAGTGAGTATTTTAGACTCCAACAAAAAGTATTGACGCGGCATCGAGAATTAAAATAATAACCTTAACATTGGTTCTATTGCTTAAAAATTAACAGTTTATAAAGAGTTTTTTTAGAGTTGAGATAATAATGATCGGTATTTTAATCATCACACACGGTAGTTTGGGTGAAAGCTTATTGGCTTGTGCAAAGCATGTAATTGGAAGCGAACCTAAGCAATTTTCCATACTCGCAGTCAGTAACCTTGATGACCCCAATAGTTTATTGCCTGAGGCGCAAGCATTGGTTAAAAAGTTGAATAGTGGCGATGGTGTGTTAGTGTTATCAGATATGTATGGTGCTACGCCTTGCAATACAGTCGGTAAACTATTGCAACCAGGCGTGATTGAAGGCGTTGCAGGGGTAAATTTGCCTATGCTGGTACGCACCATGACTTATCGAAATGAGCCACTACTAACCTTAGTTGAAAAGGCCGTGAGTGGTGGTCGCGAGGGCGTGGTGCATTTCAGCAGGGAAACTTGTGACCGATACGAACAAAATGATTAAACCAATACAAGACATACTTAAACTAAGTATAAATAATATGACCAATAATAACTAATATGATAAGTACAGATATAGAAATCATCAATAAATTAGGCTTACATGCTCGTGCCTCAACCAAACTTACCCAGACTGCTAGCAAATTTGCCAGCGAAATCTGGATTACCCGAAATGGTCGCCGGGTAAATGCAAAAAGTATTATGGGTGTCATGATGCTTGCCGCCGCCAAGGGCTCTATGCTGACATTGGATGCTACTGGTGAAGATGAAACTGAAGCAATTCAAGGTTTAACTACGCTTATCAATGATTATTTTGGCGAAGGTGAATAACATAAGTATATGATGCTAAGAAGTGTGACTCTAATGAACTTCACTGGGTAAGATTATAAAGAAAAATGATTAGTTTCAGCATTCATGGTGTAGGTGTTTCAAGCGGCATTGCCATTGGGCAAGCACATCTTGTATCTAATGCATTGCTGGAAGTTGTTCATTACCAGCTACCCAAGCATTTAATTGATGATGAAATCCAGCGTTTTAACAGCGCGATAGCAACAGTTCAGACCGATTTAGAGCTTATCCACAGTAGTTTACGCAGTAATGCTCCTGCTGAATTAAGTGCTTTTATTGGTACGCATTTGATGATGCTTGCAGATAAATCATTATCAGAAACTCCTAAAGACATCATCAGGAATGAGCAATGTAATGCCGAATGGGCAATTAAGCTGCAAATGGATGAGATTGTCGACCAATTTGAGCAAATTGAAGACGAATATCTACGTGAGCGTAAACAAGATGTCATTCAAGTCGTTGAGCGCGTCATTAAAGTTTTACTCGGTCATCCCAGCCAACTTACCACCGAGCAACAAGCAACCGCATCTAACCAGGAGCGCAAGCGCATTTTAGTGGCGCATGATATTTCGCCTGCAGATGCGATTCAATTCAAACAACATCAGTTTGGCGCGTTCATCACAGACGTTGGTGGTGTAACTTCACATACCGCTATATTGGCGCGTAGCCTGAACATCCCTTCGATTGTCGCACTACAAAAAGCGCGTGATCTAATTCGCGATGGCGAGTTGATTATTGTTGATGGTAGCCAAGGGGTGGTAATTGTTAACCCCGACAAAAGCATTCTAACCGAATATAAATTACGCCAAGATCAGTGGGAACTTGAACAGCAAAAACTGCAACGTATCAAATCCACCAAAGCCATGACGATGGATGGCGCGAATATTGAACTGTTTGCCAATATTGAAGTGCCAGAAGACGTTACTGCAGTTAAAGCTTCTGGCGCAACGGGTATCGGGCTATATCGCACCGAGTTTTTATTTATGAATCGGCGAGAGATGCCAGATGAAGAAGAACAATATATAGCCTATAAAACAGTCGCTGAAGCCATGAAAGGCGCCGAGGTAACGATTCGTACGCTGGACTTAGGCGCAGATAAACAGATGAACCCCGACAGCATCGTCAACTGCGCGAACCCAGCTTTGGGATTACGTGCTATTCGTTTGTGTTTATCAGAGCCACAGATTTTTCATACACAATTACGTGCTTTATTGCGTGCTTCACACTATGGGAACATCAAAATTTTGATTCCGATGCTTTCAACATTAGCAGAGTTGCGGCAAACCAAATTATTGCTTGAGCGGGCGAAACTGAGTTTACGTAAACAGAATATTCCATTTAATGAAACTATTGCACTTGGCGGCATGATAGAAGTCCCTGCAGCTGCAATTAACGCTGAAGCTTTTGCGGAAGAACTGGATTTTTTATCCATTGGCACTAACGATTTGATTCAATATACGCTAGCAATTGATCGCACCGACGATACGGTGGCACATTTGTATAATCCATTGCATCCGTCAGTACTAAAATTGATATTGATGACCATTAAGGCTGGCGTGAAGTTAGGTAAGTCTGTTTCTGTATGTGGCGAAATGGCTGGTGACGCTAAATTGACTAAGCTATTGATTGGAATGGGCTTACGACAACTTTCTATGCACCCCTCGCATATACTCAGTGTAAAACAACAAGTCTTGCATAGCCACATGACTAAGCTTAGTAGCAATGCCAGAAAAGTACTGGGGCTGACCGATATTGATAAGATCGAACAGCTTGTAGCCAAATTTAATCTGCCTTAACTATTAATGCTTCAAATTTCATAATTTGCTATATTTTAAGGAGTCATCATGTCCACTGAATTAATTACCACGCCAAGTAACGATGACAAAAACATAGCCACCGTCACACACTTAGGCGGCACAGTGTTTTCATTTATACCGGCACTCATCGTTTGGGTGCTAAAAAAAGACGATAGTGAATACATTTCATCCCAAGCAAGAGAAGCGTTAAATTTCCAAATTACCGTACTCATAGCGCAGTTTATTGCGGGTGTTTTAGCATTGATTCTGATTGGTTTTGTGTTTATGGGAATTATTTGGCTTGCCAATATTGTTTTATGCATAATTGCCGCCATCTCTACTAGTAAAGGCGAAACTTATCGCTATCCACTTACTCTACGTTTGATAAATTAAATTTTTAGATTCATCAATTAGCTTAGATACGTTATAGAAGGATTTACCGCAGTGACCACCAACAGTTTACAAAGCAATCCACTTTTACATTTTTCAGGTTTACCCAAGTTTCAAGAGGTTAAAGCTGAGCATGTATCGCCCGCGATTGAGTATTTAATTAGTCAAGCTAGAGCGGATATAGAAACATTAGTTAACAGCAATGAAGAAGTCAGTTGGGAAAACTTTGCTGCCAAGCTAGAGGATATGGAAGAAAAAATATCTCGTGCATGGTCGCAAGTAGGACACATGAATGGTGTAGTGAATAGCCCGGAATTACGTGAAGCTTATAACGACAATCTATCCAGACTCACCGACTTTTATGCAGACTTAAGTCAGGATGAACGTCTGTACGCAAAATATCGTGCTCTACGTGCCAGCAAACTGTTTGATACTTTGACAGTATCGAAGAAAAAAATCGTAGAGAATGAACTGCGAGACTTTCGTCTAGGTGGCGCAGAATTACCAACTGAACAAAAAGCACGCTATAAGGCCATCCAAGAAGAGCTATCTAAACTTTCTGCCAAATTTGAAGAAAACGTATTAGATAACACTAATGACTATGCGCTTTACATTGAGGATGTTACAACTTTAGCGGGTATTCCAGAAGATGTACTGCAAACCGCAAGTGAAGCTGCAAAAGAAGATAATAAAGCTGGCTGGAAATTTACCCTGCACTTTCCGTCTTATCTGCCTGTATTGCAATATGGCGATAATCGCGAACTACGTGAAACGCTATATCGTGCTTATGCCACGCGTGCTTCTGAGTTTGGCAAGCCCGATGAATCAGGCAACCCTATGTGGGACAACACCCCATTAATTTCACAGATTTTAAAGCTGAAACTCGAGGCAGCTAAATTACTTGGTTTTGCTAATTACGCTGAGCTATCAATCGCCACCAAAATGGCCAAATCAGTCAAACAAGTAAATGACTTTTTATATGACTTAGCTGAAAAAGCAAAGCCTTACGCGCTTAAGGATAAACAAGAGCTTGAAGAGTATGCGTCCAAGCTTGGCATTACAGATATGCAAGCATGGGACGTAGCCTATGCCTCAGAGAAATTACGTGAAGAAAAGTATGCGTTTTCTGACCTTGAAGTAAAACAATACTTCCCCGAAAACAAGGTATTGGCTGGCTTGTTCAAAGTTGTGGAAACCATTTTCGGTGTACATGTAAATAAATCAGAAGCTTCAGTTTGGCATGAAGCTGCGAGTTTTTATGACATCAGAGACCATGCTGGTAATTTAATTGGCCAGTTTTATTTAGACTTGTATGCACGCAACAATAAGCGTGGTGGCGCTTGGATGGATGAAGCCATCACACGTCGTAAAGTTGGTGAAAAACTAACCACACCAGTTGCATTTTTAACCTGCAACTTCTCTGCGCCTGTAGGTGGAAAACCTGCATTATTCACACACGATGAAGTACTCACCATGTTCCACGAGTTTGGTCATGGTTTACACCACATGCTTACCCAAGTCGATGACTACGGAGTATCTGGCATCAAAGGCGTGGAATGGGATGCAGTTGAATTACCTAGCCAATTCATGGAAAATTTCTGCTGGGAATGGGAGGTTTTACACAATATGACTTCACATGTAGACACTGGCGAACAATTACCTCGTGCCTTGTTCGATAAAATGGTTGCTGCTAAAAATTTCCAAGCTGGCATGCAAACAATCCGTCAAATCGAGTTTTCATTATTCGATATTCGTTTACATAGTGAGTTTGACCCAAATGGTACAACAACCGCTTTAGACTTGATTGAAACTGTTCGGGATGAAGTAGCCGTAGTGCGTCCGCCGAAATGGAATCGTTTTCCAAATAATTTCACACATATTTTCTCAGGTGGTTATTCCGCTGGCTATTACAGTTACAAATGGGCAGAGGTATTATCAGCTGATGCGTACAGCATGTTTGAAGAAGATGGTGTGCTTTCAGCAGAAACCGGCAAACGCTATTGGCAAGAGATTTTGGCACAGGGCGGCTCTCGACCTGCATTAGAGTCTTTCACCGCTTTTCGTGGGCGAGAGCCTAATATTGATGCGCTATTACGTCATAATGGTATGAATTCATAAATTATTGTTCATTAGTATTTCAGCTGTTATGTTGAGACTAAGTAAAGTTGCAGTATTACTAATGACATGAGAGATAGAAATTGAAACTTGCCACATGGAACGTAAACTCGTTAAACGTTAGGTTGCCACATGTATTAGATTGGCTGCGCGACAACCAGCCCGATGTTTTATGTTTGCAAGAAACCAAACAAGAAGACAGTAAATTTCCATATGAAGCGCTAAAAGTAGCTGGTTATGATGCGATTCATATTGGCCAAAAAACTTATAACGGGGTAGCAATCTTAAGCCGACATTCATTGACCAACATACAACGCAACATACCCAACTTTGACGATGATCATCAACGTATCATTGCAGCAGATATCAATGGTATACGTATTGTTTGTGCTTATATTCCAAATGGCCAAACAGTAGATTCTGAAAAATATCAATACAAAATGCGTTGGCTTGCAGCACTTACCGATTGGCTCAGAACCGAGCTAATTGCACATCCCAAACTGATACTGTTGGGTGATTATAATATTGCACCTGAAGACCGTGATTGCCATGACCCAGCGGCTTGGTTAGGCCAAATACTAGTCAGCCCCGCTGAACGCGAAGCTTTTCAAAAATTAGTTACTTTAGGTTTGCATGATAGTTTTAGGCTATTTGAACAAGCCGAAAAAAGCTTTAGTTGGTGGGATTACCGCATGATGGGGTTTAGGCGCAATTTTGGGATGCGCATTGACCATATTTTGGTGAGTGATGCACTTAAGAATAACTGCAAAGCTGCATATATTGATAAAGTGCCACGCAAGTTAGAACGACCTTCTGACCATACTCCTGTGGTCTTGGAACTAGCATAAACCGCCAAAATCAACCTTTAATCTTGATCCCCAACTGTTTAAGCTTACGATATAAATGTGTACGCTCTAAACCAGCAATCTCTGCAAGTTTACTCATATTATTGGTAACGTCTTTTAAGTGATGGCCAAAATATAACCGCTCAAAATCGTCGCGAGCTTCACGTAATGGTTGGTTTAACTGAATATCAAATTGCGGTAATTCTGACTGCTGGCTGTTTGAGTCTATATGTGTATTTTCTGACTGCCGTTCGCTTGCTGCATTACTATGTTGAGCATGCTCAATGGAAGCATCATCAAACTGATGGATGATACGGTTCACATCATCTAAGGTAATTTTTTCACCTAAGCTTGTTTGTATCAAATTCCGAATCACGGCATCTAACTGTGCTAAATCACCAGGCCAACTTGCATTACGCAAGGCATTTAAAGCGGCAATATCAAATTCGCGATATTCAACACCAGCGAGTTCTAACTGCAAATTAGCAATAGCAATTGCTAAGTCAGGAATATCTTCTTTGTGCTCATCTAGTGCGGGTACACGTAACGATACTGCCGATAAAGCTTGTAATAAATTGTGGTCAAACATGCCTTCTGCCTGCAGTTTTGGTAAGTTCTCGCTAGTGCTACACACCACTCGTACATTGAATTTGTCTGATTTTGTAATCAGCAGTAATAAACCTTTTTGCTCAGTTTTATTCAGCTCTGCAATTTCAGGGATATACAGCACGCCATCACGTATAGGTTCCAAAATATCTAAAGGTGCACTAACTAATTGACCGAACTCTGTAAGTTGTAACCAAGGTGTGTTTTGGCTTTGTAAATAGCGGGCGCACAACTCCGCACCACAACCTTTTTGACCTATCAATAATACTGGGCCTGGACTAATACTAGTGCTCGTCGCAATTTTATCTAGCCTATCTTTTAATGCAGCCACAATAGGACTTTTGCCTAAATTGACCAAACTCATCTTAGACTTTGGTAATTGCTCACCATGTTTAAGTGCCGCACCAACGGTCTTTAATAATTTTTGTAGCGCAATCGGTTTTTCTAAAAAATCAAAAGCACCGATTCGTGTCGCCTCAACCGCAGTATCTATAGTGCCGTGTCCAGACATCATTACCACAGGCATAGTCAGCAAGGCATTATTTGCCCACTCTTTTAGCAGAGTAATTCCATCACAATCTGGCATCCAAATATCTAACAATACGACATCTGGGCGTTCGTGTAAGCGTGCTGCACGGGCTGCAGCAGCATTTTCAGCGAGTTGAACACTGTAACCTTCGTCTTGCAAAATATCATGCAATAACTCGCGAATGCCAATTTCATCATCTACCACTAATATATGTTTTGATGCCATACCGTCTGTTTTCTAATGTTAAGCCATCATTTTAAGGAGGGTTTATTTATTTCAAAAGTGGAATACTAATTGTTACAACCGCACCCGCTTTTTTTGTATCCAGATTATTGCTTATTACGTTCTCAATTTTAATACCACCTTTATGTTCTTCAATAATTTTTTTAACTATCGCTAAACCAAGCCCAGTTCCATGCGGCTTAGTGGTCACGTAAGGTTCAAAAGCATGAGGCATCATTTCAGCAGGGAAACCCGTGCCATTGTCTTCCACCGTTAATATCAGCATATCGTTTATCACTTCAGTTTTCACTAAAATGATAGGGGCTATATGTGTAGCAAGCGCATCTTGCGCATTTTGCAGTAAGTTATGTAACACTTGACGTAGCATGGTGCCGTCACCCTTAATGGTACAAGCTTGCTTCTCTAAAGCGAGTTTTATTTTAGGGCCTGTAGCCTGAGTACCAGGCAAATCATAAAGTGAGACGACCTCTCGAATCAGTTTGTTTAAGTCTAAACGTTCTAATTGAGGTGCTGGTGAACGTGCATACTCGCTAAATTCATTCACCATGGTTTTCATGGCATGTACTTGATTCACAATCGTTTCAGTAGAGCGTTTGAGCATTTCTGCATCAGTAGCATCTAATTTATTGTGTAATTTATGCGCCATACGCTCTGCCGATAACTGTATAGGCGTGAGTGGATTTTTAATTTCATGTGCCAGCCGTCGTGCAACTTCGCCCCAAGCAGCATCGCGCTGTGCTTGTATCATAGTGGTCGCATCATCAAACACCGCCACATAACCACCGTCAGGTAATCGCGTGCCGCGCAACGTTAAAATCTGTTTACCTTGCGCACTCGCAAGCTCAATTTGAGTTTGTACTTCATCTTTTTGTGCCGGCTTTTGTAGGTCATCCTGCTCAGTATGCAACACAATCGCATTTAAAAAGCTTTCTAATCGCGTTTGTTTGGCGGCAATTTTATCCAGCGTTAACCCTACATAACTCTCTAGATTTATGCCCAAAATATTAGAAGCCGCTTGATTAAACGTGCGTAACTCGCCCCGTTCGTTCAGTGCTAATACGCCTGATGATAAATGCGCCAATATGGTTTCTAAATAGCCACGTGCTGCTTCAACGCGTGCGCGGTTTCTATCGGCCGCTTTGGTGGCATCGCCCAATTGTTGTGTCATGCTGTTAAATGATTGCACCAATACGCCTAGCTCATCTTTACCGTGAGCAGGTAACATGGTGCTGTAATCGCCACTAGCAATCGCCTTAGTGCCTTCAGCTAAAACAGTAAGCGGTGCTGATAGTCGGCGACTCAATACAAAAGCAATCGCCACCGCTGTCAGCAGTGCTAACATCATAACGAGCGTCAATGTCAGCGCAAACACTTCCCTTAATGAAGTGCGGCTATAAGAAAGCTGTTGATATTCTTGATAGACATCTTGCACCGCCTCGGCAGTAGTAGCAAGCGACTTTGGCACGGGTTGTAATAATTGCAAAATGCGAATTTCGCCTGTTAAATCCTGCACATTGACGGGAGCCAACACCCGTAAATACAGCCCCTTTTTGCCGATGGGTTCAACACTCCCGTAAATGCGCTGCCGCGCTTGCCTAAGCTGTGCCAAGCTGGGTAATGCAGGTAAAAAGCTACTTGAATCACTACTGGAAACCGCTAAAATTCTACCCTGCACTGATAATAAAGTAGCATCTTGAATTCCGCTTTTTTCCCGCAAATCGTTTAACAAAGAAAAATGTGTATTCGCAGGCTGAAAAGCCAAACTAGTCGCCATGCTTTCGCCTTTTTCCTTAACGTCTGCCAGCATAATATCGAGTGCGGTACGACCAAGATTAAGACCACCTTCCAGCGCCGCCTCAACCTTTACGTTAAACCAAGATTCAATAGACCGCGTCAAAAAATTCACTGACACTAAATACACAATTAAACCGGGAATAATCGCCATCAACACAAAAGTAGCAAGCAAGCGCAGGGTAAAACGGCTACCCATCACTCTCGCACGGATTTTTCGATATAGTCCAAAAAGCTGAACACCAATCAATACAATGAGGAAAATTGCTAATGCAATATTCAGCGCAACCAGCAAGGTGTAATACTCGCCAGAAGCTGCTGTATTAGCGCTAGCGTTAGAGAGTAAATAAAGTAATATTGCGCCTAAAATCGCGCTGGTTAATACGATATATTTCATCTAAACAAACAATTCATTTAAACAGGATATTTCATTTAAATAGGTTAGGTATCCATTCAAAATGTTGCGATGTCATTTTCCAGTCATCTGACCCAATCGCATCTACCTGTAAAGCTTTAGGCAATTTAGTTTGGTCTAAACGCATCAGCAAAGTCGCTTTGTAAAGTACACCTTTTTCAACATCCGTCCTTTGAAATACTGTTAAATCACTAATGTCAGATAAGGCATCTATTGCGTCATCTAAACTAGCAAAAGTTCTTTGTTGACCACCTCGCGTAAGCAAATATTGCCGTGAAAGTGCATGGTAACTCAATGCAACACGGCGCGTAACCGTTGCAATTTCATCATCGAACCAATATTTTCGTGGTGTAACTAGCTGAAACTCTATGATGAAATTCAGTACAAAACCTTTGACTACCGCTTGTTCTATCTCTTCACTAAATTTAATATCGACATCGGCATTGAGTACATAACTATCTTCCACCAAGTCTAATTCAGCACTTTGAATGCTCAAACTGCTGCCACTGGCAAAAGCCGTAGTAGTAAACATCCCGAACAAGCAGGCTAGTAAACCAGCAAATAAATATTGCTTAATCTTTTTGCAATAATGCATAGAAAAAACCGTCATGTGCGGTAGAAGGAATCAACTGGCCGTTAAGATGAGTGATACTCGCCTGTGCGTGATTAGCTGGCAACTGAAAAGGCAGTTGTGTTGCATCTGCATTATTTTGTAAGAATTTATCCACTTGTTCTTGATTTTCTTCATAAAAAACTGAACATGTAACATAAAGTAATTTACCACCCTTTGCTAACATCTGCCATAAACTAGGCAAAATTTTAGCTTGTTGTGCTACAAAAGAGGCAACATCAGCCTCACGGCGCAACCATTTGATGTCCACATGACGACGAATGATGCCAGAAGCTGTGCATGGCACATCTGCCAAAATTCGGTCAAAACTCACGCCATCCCACCAACTTGTAGATGATGCATCACCTACCACTAAATCCGCTTGCAGATTTAGCCTAGCCAAATTACTTTGTACACGCTGCAAACGTGCTTCATCACTATCTAATGATGTCATTACTACATCAGATAACTCAAGAATATGTCCAGTTTTACCGCCTGGCGCGCAGCATGCGTCCAACACGCGCATGTTTGGTTTTAGGTCTAACAATGGAGCCGCTAACTGCGCACCATAATCCTGCACAGAAACAATTCCATCGGTAAAACCAGGTGTTTTTTCTACGGCTTGTGGTTTGGTTAAAATTACCGCCTGTGTGCCGATTTGCGTAGCTTCAATATTTTGGCGAGCTAGTAACTGCAAGTAATCTTGCATGCTGATTTTTTGCGTATTCACGCGCAATGTCATTGGCGGATGTTGATTGCCTGTTTCCAGTATGCTTTGCCAATGGTCTGGATATTGAATTTTCAGCTTATTAATCCACCACTGTGGATAGGAATAAGTCGAGACTTCACTGACTTGCAGTCGTGTTGCAAGCTGGTTTTTTTGCCGTAAAAAATTACGTAAAATGGCATTCACCAGACCTTTAGCCCAACTTTTAGGCACAGGTCTTTTAAGCTGGCTCACTGCGTGCACAGCTTGGTTTACCACCGTAAATGCATCGGCCTTATCATGTAATAGTTGAAAAACTGCCACCAGCAATAAAGCATGAATGCGCTCATCAGTTAGTGGCTTTTCTAAGAGCTGAGTAAGGTAAGCATCAATCTCACCATAAAAACGTAACGTGCCATAACTTAAATCAGCTGCAGCGCCTTTTTGTTGAGGTGTAGCTGCAGGAAATAATGATAACGCTGCTGGCAAGGCCAAAGTGAGGTTACGGCCCGAGAACACTTGATGGACTGCATCAGCGGCGATGAGTTGAGATATATACAAAGATAACTTTCTTAATATTGAGGCTGAATTGCTATGCTTTGATTTTACTTGATAAGTTACTAATCAGGGACTAATACCATAACGAAACTTCAACTGGTTTTAAAGACGAAGGGATTGATAGCTTGTTAATTTGTCACTTCCTTATAGGTAAACGAATAGCCTATACAATTTCAATTGAACACGACCTTATTGGCATATCCACCCTATAAAAAGTGATTTTTAATTATTTCTTATAAAGTTAGAAATTATTTGCCATCGCCATTAACCTAGCCACACGCTCTTCAGTCTCTGGATGTGTACTAAACAACCCCCTCAAACCACCGCCTGACAGCGGATTAATAATCATCATCTGTCCAGTCTCAGGATGCGCTTCTGCTGTTTCGTTGGTAATTTGATGCGCATAGTTATGAATCTTCTCTAACGCACTCGCCAAGGCTTTAGGGTCTCGACAAATCTCAGCGCCAGCTTTATCTGCCTCAAACTCACGTGCGCGTGAAATCGCCATTTGTATCAACATTGCAGCCATAGGTGCCAAAATCATAATCAACATCGCAACGACTGGATTCACATTACGTTCACCACTAGAGTTCTGCCCACCACCAAATAACATACCAAAAGTACCAATTGATGATATTGCCCCAGCAAGCGTTGCAGAAATAGTAGAAATCAAAGTATCACGATGTTTAACATGCGAAAGCTCATGTGCCATCACGCCGCGTAATTCACGCTCGGTTAAAATTTGCATGATACCTGTGGTAGCAGCCACTGCAGCGTGTTCAGGGTTACGTCCAGTAGCAAAGGCATTGGGTTGAGGTTCATCCATGATGTAAACCTTAGGCATGGGCAATTGTGCATTGTGCGCCAACTCTTTCACCATGTTGTAATAGTTACGGAACTGCATATTATCTGGAGTAATTTCTTGCGCGCCATACATTTTCAGCACTGCTTGGTCACTGAACCAATAAGCGTATACATTCATCGCTGCTGCAATTAGTAACGCTATCATCATGCCGCCGGATCCGCCCAGTGCTGCGCCTACCACGCCGAACAACGCAACAATACCTGCCATTAACACGGTTGTTTTTAACCAATTTCCTAACATTGTGTTTTCCTTATTTGTGATATTTTAACTATGTATAAGATGATGGCAAGTGTAAGAAATTCAAGCAAATAAATTTTTCAGTTTTATGTTAAGTACTTAAGATGTAAATGAATCACCAACTTGTAAATGATGCCCTTGCACAAATACTTGCGCATGCAATCGCTTACCTCCTGATGCTTGTAACTCTGTAATATGCAGTAAACCATCGCCACAAGCCACCGTCACACCATCTTGCATACTAACAATTTCACCCGCTTTGGCTTTAACATCGCTGCTAGTTGCAGTGGCCATCCAAATACGGAAAATCTCATTCTTGAACATACTTTGTGCCACAGGAAACGGGTTAAAAGCACGAACTTGACGCGATATTTCTACTGCGCTTTTCTGCCAATCAATTGGCGATTCAGATTTCTCTAGCTTATGTGCATAAGTCACCAGAGATTCATCCTGTGGCGAAGCTGGTAGTGTGCCGTCGATTTCTAAAGTCGTCATCGCCGTTACCATCAGCTCTGCACCTATGCGACTCAATGCGTCATGCAAGGTCTGCGTGGTATCAATATTGGTAATCGGCACCACACCATGGCTGACCATTGCACCTGCATCCAAAGCTGGCACCACCTCCATAATCGTCACCCCAGTTTCTACATCGCCCGCTAACAATGAACGATGAATCGGTGCTGCGCCACGCCAGCGTGGCAATAACGAGGCATGGATGTTATAGCAACCATAACGTGGCATATTTAAAACTACAGTAGGAATAATCAGGCCATAAGCCGCAACTATCATCACATCGGCATTTGTATCAGCAATACATGCTTGCACTTCGGCATCTTTCAAGCTTGCTGGTTGAGCTACGTTAAGTTGATATTGCTCTGCCAGCACTTTTACTGGGCTAGCTTTAAGCTTCATACCACGCCCTGCTGGACGGTCTGGCTGGGTAAGCACCATCACGACTTCATGGCCTGCTTGAATCAAGGCAGCCAACGCGGGTACGGCGAATTCTGGCGTACCAGCAAAGATAATTTTCATATTTGAATACTTACTTAAGTTATTACTGAGTTATTTAGAGTGAGTATTTAGCGATGGTCGCGTTGTAGCTTGAGCATCTTATTTTTAATACGGTTGCGTTTAAGTGGTGATAAATACTCAACAAATACTTTACCCAGTAAATGATCCATTTCATGTTGAATACACACACTCAACAAACCATCTGCATTTAAAGTGAATTTTTTTCCATCGCGACCTAAAGCTTCAACTGTCACTTTGGCAGCTCTAGTAACTTGTTCATAGATGCCAGGTACGGATAAACAGCCCTCTTCGTAGTCTTTCTCGCCGCTTTTATCTATGATTTTTGGATTGATAAATACCTGCAATTGATCTTTAGTTTCACTAGTATCAATCA
Source organism: Methylotenera sp. (assembly GCA_046594825.1). GTDB lineage: Bacteria > Pseudomonadota > Gammaproteobacteria > Burkholderiales > Methylophilaceae > Methylotenera. The sequence continues at coordinate 15,689 of JBKJRF010000193.1, read as the reverse complement.
CAATTAATTGTATATGTTGATTCACCTGCGTCGCTGCTAAGCCTACGCCTGGAGCTTCATACATTGTTTCTGCCATGTCATCAACCAGACGACGGATGCTTGCATCTACCTCTTTTACAGGTTTTGCTACCGTATGCAAACGTGGATCTGGGTAGTTAAGTATGTTTAGTATTGCCATAAATGCCCTGTTGTATCTATCTAATGCTAAATTGTTTCTATATTTAAAGACTATATTTATCAAGCTACGCTTAGGATTTTTTATCAAAGCAGATAGGTTTTTCCATAAAAGCTTGATTGTTGAATGAATTACGTGATAAATTTAACGTAATTTCACGGCTTTGCCATCTATTTTATCGTGTCTTTTGACTGGGGTCAACAGTATGTTACGCCACATTATAACGCTGCTCATGTTTTGTTGCATAAGCTTCAGCATCAATGCTGAAGAAGTTACCCTAAAAAATAATCATCCTGACCGTCATGTAGTGGTTAAAGGCGATACGCTGTGGGGTATTTCGGCTAAATTTTTAAATGACCCTTGGCAATGGCCAAAAGTCTGGCGCCTAAACCGTGCTCAAATCAAAAATCCACATTTAATCTACCCTGGTGATGTTGTAGTACTCGACACTAGTAGCGGCACACCGCAACTAAGGTTGCTGCATGAAACAGTTACCTTACAACCTGGCGCAGTAGTGGAGCCTTTAGAGAAAACTGCAATTTCTACCATCTCGCTCAACGTGATTGCACCATTCTTAAGTCAGCCGCTAATCATTGAAAAAGACCAACTTAATTCATCCCCTAGAATTATAGCTGGACAAGAGAACCGTGTGGTACTAAGCCCAGGTACGCGTATATATATTGACAAGATTGCTGAAGGCGACGGTATCAACTGGTTTGTTTATCGCCCAAATGGAAATTTAATTGATCCAGATACTAATGAAATATTGGGTGTTGAAGCACAATATTTAGGTGACGTCAAAATTACCAAATATGGTGAACCTGCAAGCGCAGATATTGTAAAAGCGAAAGAGGAAATCTTCACAAAAGATAGATTAGTGCCTACTGATGACAAGTTTATTACTAATTTTGTACCTCACGCACCTGAAACAGAAATCAATGGCCGTATCATTAACATTTACGGTGGCGTCGCTGAAGCTGGGCCAGAAAGCATAGTGTCCATTAGTCGTGGCGCTAAGGATGGCCTAGAAGTTGGCCATGTGCTTGCAATCAGTCGCTATGGTCGGGTAATTAAAGATCCTGAAGCAACAAAAGATAGCAAACCAGTCGTAATTTATGGGGACAAGTCTGCAAATCCTAAACTAGTACTCGAGCCTGGAATGATTAAACTTCCCGATGAGCGTATAGGTTTATTGATGGTATTCCGTGTATTTGACCGTGTGTCTTATGCACTAGTAATGCAAGCATCACAGCCAATCAACAAACTTGATTCAGTACAAACACCCTAAGTTTTCCTCAAATTAAAGTTATTGCTCAAATTAATCTGCTTATGTCATATGACCATAGCGAAGAAATTACAGAGAAATCGCTGTGGATTAGTTTAAGTAGTATTCCTGGTATAGGTGCGCAAACATTTTGCCAATTATTAAAAGCATTTGGCAGCCCCAGCAATATTTACGCAGCAAACAATCAACAATTAAAAGAAATCGTTTCAGAAAAAATTGCCGCTGGGATTAACAAAGGTATTAATGAAGATACTTTAACTGACGCCTTAAATTGGTTATCTCAGCCCAATAATCACCTCGTTACATTAGCCGACCCCTACTATCCCAAAGCGCTCTTAGAAATCACAGATCCTCCACCTTTACTTTATGCAAAAGGTAATTTAGCTTTATTAAATCAGCCCAGTATTGCTATTGTAGGGAGCCGTAATGCTTCTGTTCAGGGTGAAAAAAATGCCGAGGCTTTTGCACATGGTTTATGCGGTTATGGCCTGTGTATTGTGAGTGGCTTAGCTTTAGGTATTGACGGTGCTGCACATCGCGGCGCATTAAGCGCAAATGGCGCAACGATCGCCGTAGTTGGTACAGGCTTAGATATTGTCTACCCTGCCAAACATCGTGACTTAGCGCATCAAATTGTAGAGCGTGGTCTCATCGTTTCTGAGTTCGCTTTGGGCACACCCTCTAAACCGCAGAATTTTCCAAAGCGCAATCGTATTATTAGCGGTTTGAGTTTAGGTTGTTTAGTTGTGGAAGCCAACCTACAGAGCGGCTCACAAATTACTGCACGTTTAGCTGCTGAGCAAGGTCGCGAAGTGTTTGCCATTCCAGGTTCAATTCACTCACCTATGTCAAAAGGTTGCCATCAATTAATCAAGCAAGGCGCTAAATTAGTTGATAGCCTGCAAGATATTGTAGAGGAACTAGATCTTAATAAGCATGTATCGCTAATTACTGATGATCAAGCTAATCATTCTGATGGAACTGACAGTAAGACTGCAACTATCCATCCAATACTTGGCCTAATGGGATATGAAGCAATAACTTTAGAAAATTTAGTGCATCTAAGTCGCTTGACGGTAAGCGAAGTTTCATCCATGCTGATGTTATTGGAACTAGAAGGGAGAGTAACTAGCTTAGCAGGCGGTCAATATCAAAAACTAGCCTAGCAAAAGCAAATTGAAAATATAAACTGTGTAACAAAAAACTTAATCCAGCTTACTACCATTGTTTCTTAAGTCGTTGGATTGATGCATAAACCATAACACTTGAGTGAAAAATCTTAAGTTAAAAACTTAATTGAACTACTGCTTTTTAATTAGCAATTTATTTAAAAGCCACTTTATTAAGGATAAACATTATGTTTGAAGTATTGGTTTATATGTTTGAAAACTACATTGATACACATTTTAGACCTGACGAAAGTACACTTTCTAAAGAGTTATTTGCCGCAGGATTTGATGAGCAAGACATTAACAACGCTTTTGATTGGTTTAATCAGCTTGAACTGATGACCGAGCAACCTGATGTATTTGAAAATCCTAACCACGTCAGCACACGTATTTTCACCGATGACGAACTTAAAAAAATCACCGGGGAAAGCATAGGCTTTATCCTCTTTTTAGTACAAGCACACATCCTCAATACAGCACAGCGCGAACTAGTGCTTGAACTCGCGATGAATTTGCCGCAACCGCAAATCAACATTGAAGAAATGCGTTGGATTGTGTTAATGACTACTTGGGGTGCGAGCAAATCTGGCCCTGATAAAACCAAAGAATATCTATTTATAGAAGATGCACTGCTGAATAAACAAAAACCGACGCTACATTAAGCAGGTCGGCTACTGTATTGCAAATACCCTGTAACATCAGGGTTTTGTACCTTATTACACTGCTAATTTAGCAAATTATAGTCTGTTTAATCACTGATATTTTCAATAATATTACTAATCACACCCGAACGATTCAGTGTGTAGAAATGTAAACTAGGTACACCCCAAACTAGTAAGGTTTCACAAAGTTCACTCACCACATCAATACCGAATGCACGTAATGAAGCCATATCATCACCATATGCTTCAAGACGCATTTTCAACCAGCGTGGGATTTCTGCACCACAAACACTAGAAAAGCGTGCCAATTGTGTGATGTTATAAATCGGCATAATCCCTGGCACTATCGGCATAGTAATGCCAGCTGTAACGCACTGGTCCACAAACCTAAAGTAAGCATCTGCATTATAAAAATATTGTGTAATGGCAGAATTAGCGCCCGCATCCATTTTACGTTTGAGGTTAAGCACATCTTTCTCAGGAGTTCTTGCTTCAGGATGAAACTCTGGATAAGCTGCGACTTCAATGTAAAAATGGTTACCAGTTTCAGCACGGATAAACTCTACCAACTCTACCGCATACCGAAAATCACCCACACTTACTTCGCCAGAAGGCACATCACCGCGTAATGCAACCAAACGCTTAATACCTTGCGCTTGATATGCCTGCAATAAATCACGAATTTCTTCTTTACTAGAAGACACACATGAAATATGCGGTGCAGCGTTAAAACCTTCTTTTTGCATCTCCAGCACAGTATCCATGGTTCTATCACGCGTAGAGCCGCCAGCACCGAAAGTTACCGAGAAAAATTCAGGGTTAAATTTAGCTAGCTGTGCACGTGTTTCACGCAAGCTTGCAATACCATCTGCTGTCTTAGGTGGAAAAAACTCAAAACTAATTGTCGACTTTTTCATTTATGGTTCAATTCTTTTTCTTTTACTATTTATTTTTTTTGTGATCAATCACAATGGCAGCCAACAGATAAGAGATTACACTATAAACCAGCGCACCCAGCATGCCGGCAAATAGTGTTTTAACTTCATACCCTTGCAACCAATTACCTACTGCATAAAACAACACACCATTAATCACAAGAATAAAAAGTCCTAAGGTTAATATAGTAATAGGTAACGTCAGTATTACTAAAATAGGCTTAATCAACATATTGACCAAGCCTATCACTAGCGCTGCAATTAATGCTGTAGTGAAGTTAGCCACATGAATGTTAGGTACAAAATAAGCAACTGCGATTAATGCTAATGCGTTTAATAACCAAACAATTAATAATTTCATGTGGCTTCCTTTTTAAGCTAAGCTTAAGTAACTAAATACTAGTAACGATATGTTTCTGGTTTAAACGGACCTTGCTTCTGCACGCCAATATAAGCCGCTTGCTGATCAGTTAAGGTAGTGAGTTGCGCATTGAGTTTTTTTAATTGCAATACAGCTACCTTTTCATCCAAATGTTTGGGCAAAGTATAAACACCAACTGGATACTTATCTTGTTGGGTAAATAACTCAATTTGCGCAATGGTTTGGTTAGCAAAAGATGAACTCATTACATAGCTAGGATGACCAGTACCGCAACCCAAGTTCACTAAACGGCCTTTAGCTAGCAGAATGATTTTTTTACCATCTGGGAAAATCACATGATCAACTTGCGGTTTGATTTCATCCCATTCGTATTTTTCAAGTGATGCTACGTCAATTTCGTTATCAAAGTGGCCGATGTTACACACAATCGCTTGGTCTTTCATTTTCGCCATGTGGTCGTGCGTAATCACGTGGTAGTTACCAGTTGCCGTCACGAAAATATCACCATGCTCGCAAGCATAATCCATAGTCACAACGCGATAACCTTCCATCGCTGCTTGCAAGGCACAGATAGGGTCAACTTCAGTTACCCAAACTTGGGCAGATAATGCACGTAATGCTTGTGCAGAACCTTTACCTACATCACCGTAGCCAGCAACAATCGCTACTTTACCGGCAATCATCACGTCTGTTGCACGTTTAATCGCATCTACTAATGATTCGCGGCAACCATATAAATTATCGAATTTAGATTTGGTCACTGAATCATTCACGTTAATTGCTGGGAAAGCTAATTTTCCTTCTTTATGCATTTGGTACAAACGATGCACGCCAGTGGTAGTTTCTTCAGTCACGCCAATGATTTTAGCTAAACGTGTTGAGTACCAAGTAGGGTCAGCTTTTAGCTTTTCTTTGATTGCATCAAAAAAACAGATTTCTTCTTCTGAGTTTGGATTAGTAACTACTGATAAATCTTTTTCAGCGCGTGTACCTAGATGCAGTAACAATGTAGCATCGCCGCCATCATCTAAAATCATATTGCTGAATCTTTGTTTACCGTCTCCGCCGTCTGCCCACTCAAAAATACGATGTGTGTAGTCCCAGTATTCCGTCAGCGTTTCGCCTTTAACAGCGAATACTGGTGTACCGCCAGCAGCAATCGCAGCAGCAGCATGGTCTTGTGTAGAGTAGATGTTGCATGATGCCCAGCGCACTTCTGCGCCTAAATCTTTAAGCGTTTCAATCAGCACAGCTGTTTGAATGGTCATATGCAAACTACCAGTAATGCGCGCACCTCTTAACGGTTGTAAGAGTGAAAACTCTTCCCGAATCGCCATTAACCCTGGCATTTCAGTTTCAGCAATAGCGATTTCTTTACGACCGAATGTTGCCAAATTAATATCGGCAATCACATAGTCTTTGATGTCAGTCACAGTGTTCATTATAAATTCCTTGAAATGTGACCAGAGAGGGAAATGCCTAGAAGAAAAAGACGCGTCAGAGAAGCTTATGCGGCTCTTTGTTCACCCATATCCCGTGTCTGGCACGGTTTAAATTAGGTGAACGCCGTTACAAACTTTATAAAGTTTGTAAACCGAGCCTGGGGTTTGCATAACGCAAACCTCGCAACGTTCCTCGGTTCATTTTACTATCTGCTTACTACAAGATAGTCCGCATTATAATGTAATCATGGCTTTTGTAAAGCCATGATTACATTCATCATTTAAGATGAAAGCCTATAACTACAAGCCTGCCGATGCTTTTAATGCAGCTGCTTTATCAGTCGCTTCCCAGGTAAACTCTGGCTCGTCACGGCCAAAATGACCATAAGCCGCAGTTTTAGTATAGATAGGACGTAATAAATCGAGCATTTTAACAATGCCTTTAGGGCGTAGATCAAAATGTTCAAGCACTAATTGCTTAAGCAACTCATCTGACACTTTACCTGTACCATAAGTTTCTACCATGACGCTGGTAGGTTGTGCCACACCAATCGCGTAGCTCACTTGCACTAAACAACGTGATGCTAAGCCAGCAGCTACGATATTTTTGGCGACATAACGGCCTGCATAGGCTGCACTGCGATCCACTTTTGAAGGATCTTTACCTGAAAAGGCACCACCGCCATGTGGGGCTGCGCCGCCGTAAGTATCCACTATAATTTTACGGCCAGTTAGGCCGCAATCACCCTGTGGACCGCCGATTACGAAGCGCCCAGTTGGATTAACCAAGAACTTGATATCACCTTTGATGAGCTCTTTCGGCAACATCGGCTTGATAATATCCTCAATTACAGCTTCACGTATGGTTTCTAAACTAGTCTCTGGCGAGTGCTGAGTAGAGACTAAAACTGTATCAATTTTGTACGGTTTGCCGTCTACATATTGCACGGTAACTTGTGATTTCGCATCTGGACGTAACCAAGGCAAACGACCATCTTTCCGCAATTGCGCTTGGCGCTCCATCAAGCGATGGCTTAACCAAATCGGCAATGGCATCAATTGTGGTGTTTCATCAACGGCATAACCAAACATCAAGCCTTGGTCACCAGCGCCTTGGTCTAATGGATCGTCATGTGCACCATCAACGCCTTGTGCAATATCTGGCGACTGTTTGTCGTAAGCAACCAATACAGCACAACCTTTATAGTCAATGCCGTATTCTGTATTGTCATAACCAATTCGTTTGATGGTTTCTCGGGCGACTTTAATATAATCCACATTGGCAGTAGTAGTAATTTCACCGGCAAGCACCACTAAACCGGTGTTAGCTAGGGTTTCAGCGGCTACTCTGGCTGTTGGGTCTTGGGTTAAAATTGCATCTAAAATACTGTCTGATACTTGATCTGCGAGTTTGTCTGGATGACCTTCAGAAACAGATTCTGAAGTAAAAAGGTATTCGTTCATTGTGCGCCTTGGAAAAAATAATGAGTAAAAATGGAATGAATATCATACTAAAGGCTAAAGCATGGTCATCAATACACTGTAAGGGGTAGTATTCTACCTAAATTATGTGATGATAAACATAAATCTACGAAATAATGCACAGGCAATTTATAATAAGACTATGAGTTTAACCTCCAAGAATTTGAAATTTACAAAAATGCAGGGTGCTGGCAACGACTTTATGGTCATAGATGCCATCAACCAGTCTATTCAACTAACTACTGAACAGATTAAAAATCTGGCACACCGTCAATTCGGCATAGGCTTTGACCAGCTTCTACTGGTTGAAAGTTCCACCATTGCAGATTTTAAATATCGTATTTTTAATGCTGATGGGAGCGAAGTGTCTCAATGCGGCAATGGTGCACGCTGTTTTGTGCGTTTTGTTGTCGACCTAGGCTTAACTAAAAAGCATGAAATTAGTGTTGAGACTGCTAGCGGCATCATTACACCTAAATTAGAAGATAATGGTTTAGTCACAGTGAATATGGGTGCACCTAGATTCATACCTGATGATATTCCATTTATCGCAGATACTATTGCTACTAGCTATTCACTTGATGTTGATAATCAGAGACTAAGGATCTGTGCAATTTCTATGGGTAATCCTCATGCAGTTCAAATTGTAGAAGATATTGATACCGCACCTGTAGTTGAGCTTGGCCGTCAAATTGAAGTACATCCGCGCTTCCCAGAACGTGTGAATGCGGGCTTTATGCAAATCATTGACACACATCAAATTAAATTAAGAGTGTTTGAACGCGGTAGTGGAGAAACCTTGGCATGCGGCACAGGCGCTTGCGCAGCGGTAGTGGCGGGCATTCAACTTGGAAAATTGCAATCCCCTGTAAAAGTGTCTGCGCGTGGTGGCGAACTATATATTACTTGGCAAGGTGGCTCTGCTCCTGTGATGATGACTGGACCAGCTGTGACGGTATTTACAGGCTCAGTAGCATTAACTTAAAAATAAAGCGTGAAATTAAGGATTACCATGCAACAAGATATTCAAACGTTAGATAATGTAATTACTGATGAGCAAGTCAGTGAATTTTTACGTAAACATCCACATTTTTTTGAACAGCATGCTAGTTTACTGAGTGAAATTTTTCTACCTAGCCCTCATGGTAATGGCGCAATTTCATTGGCAGAGCGGCAGCAACTGGCACAACGCGACAAAATTCGAGTACTTGAGGTTAAGCTAGCGCAGTTAATTGAATTTGCAGAAGAAAATGACGCGACTAGTGCCAAAGTGCATGCATTAGGCCTTAAGTTAATCGAAAATCAAACGACTAATTCAGATTTTGAGGCACTACAACAAGTAATTGGTAAAAATCTTCAGCATGATTTTTCTGTATCAGAAACACAATTGCATATTTGGTTAAAACCCACTGATGAAGCACTTGCGAAAAACGCAATTTTTGCACCAGTAAATGCATCATTTAGCGACTGGATAATGGCACTCCATACGCCAATTTGTGGGGCAAAACCAGAAGTAGCTGGCGATTTACTCAATGTACATTTGCAATCATTTGCCTTTATTCCATTATCTAAAGAGCCAGCTAAAAAACTAGAGAAAGAAAATATTTTTGGCGTACTTATATTAAGTGCTGAGGATTCGCAACGCTTCAAAACCAGCATGGGTACATTGTATCTTGAGCGCATAGGCAGCTTAGTTAGTGCTGCTTTACAGCATTATTTGTAGTTTTTTACAAGTAAGTAAGACATGAGTTGAAACAACTTTTGAATCATCTTGACGATTATCTGCAACATTTAACTTTTGAACGTGGTTTAAGCACGCTCACTTGTCAAAATTATGCCAGAGACATTAAATTATTACAGTCTCTCGCTGAAAATGTTGATTTAGCACTTGTACAAAACACGCAAATTAGACGTTTTATAGCAACGCTACACAGCCGAGGGTTAAGTGGTAAAAGCATCGCGCGCGCATTATCAGCTTGGCGTGGCTTTTATAACTATTTAATTTATCACCATGGCTTTACACAAAATCCCGTAATGGGTTTGCGTGCACCAAAATCCGCTAAAACGCTGCCACAAGCGCTATCTGTTGACCAAGTGGTTAAGTTTGTTGATATTCAAGATGATGATTTGCTGGCGCAGCGTGATCACGCCATATTAGAATTATTTTATTCGTCAGGCTTGCGTTTAGCCGAACTGGTAAATTTAGATACTGATATGTTAGATTTTGCCGAAGGTACCGTTACCGTCACTGGTAAAGGCAATAAAACCCGCATTGTGCCTGTGGGCTCCCACGCTATTAATGCGATACAGTCTTGGCTACAACATCGAGCGCTTATTGCAATCGCTGATAAAAATCCAAAAGCACTATTCATAACCCAACAAGGGCGGCGTATCACTCCACGCGCCGTACAATACCGGATAAAAGAGTGGGCGATCAAACAAGGGGTTAACATCAATATGCATCCACATATATTGCGTCATAGCTTTGCGACCCACGTGCTACAATCCAGCCAAGATTTAAGAGCGGTTCAAGAAATGCTAGGTCATGCCAACATCAGCACAACGCAAATATATACCCATCTTGATTTTCAACATCTTGCCACTATGTACGATAAAGCACATCCACGTGCAAAGAAAAAATAGATACTTAGAAAAGACAAACTGTTAAGAACCTGCATAAAACTAAAAGCACATCAATTTGTCATCTAAATAGCTCAAGATTACTATCAACTTTTAAAAAGGAAACTTCATGGAACATACTTTACCAGCCTTACCGTACGCTAAAAATGCATTAGCACCACACATTTCAGAAGAAACGCTAGATTTCCACTATGGCAAACATCACCAAACTTATGTCACAAACTTAAATAACCTGATTAAAGGTACTGAGTTTGAAAACTTAAGTTTAGAAGAAATTATCAAAAAATCTTCTGGCGGTATTTACAACAACTCAGCTCAAGTTTCAAACCATACGTTTTTTTGGAGCAGCATGAAGCCTAACGGCGGTGGCACTCCTACTGGCGCACTAGCTGAAGCAATTAACACTAAATGGGGCTCATTTGATGAGTTCAAAAAAGCGTTTCAAGCTTCAGCAGTGGGTAACTTTGGCTCTGGCTGGACATGGTTAGTGAAAAAAGCCGATGGTTCAGTAGATATTGTCAACATGGGTGCAGCTGGCACACCATTAACAACAGGCGACAAAGCGTTATTAACATTGGATGTTTGGGAACACGCTTATTACATTGATTACCGCAATGCCCGTGCCAAATTCGTTGAAGTGTTTTTAGCCTCTTTAGCTAACTGGGATTTTGCAAGCGCAAACTTTACTTAAGTAGGTAGCTATTGAGTAATTAGTAAACAAGGTCGCTTTTGCGGCCTTTTTCTTTTACAGCTTAAAGCTTCGCAATAAATTAACAAAATTCTATTGCATAGCTTTGTCTCACCTTCTAGCTTGTGGGGTCTTTTGACTTTGCTAGAAATTTCACTGCAACAGATGGGATTTAGAACTACTTCGACACTACAGTGCTTAATCAGCTAAAACCAATAGGTATACATAAGTGATGCTTTAGATAGCTTCTTACAGACCAAATTGAGCTGCTAACCTAACAACACCAATCCCCAAACAGCCGCCACAATTGATAATGCTAAAAATACTGCTGCACTGCCAATATCTTTAGCTCGTTTGGCAAGTGCATTATGTTCTGTCGAGGTATGGTCAACTGCCGCCTCAATCGCAGAATTCAATAACTCCACAATTAGTACCAGTAATATACTCGCAATCATCAAAGCACGCTCTATTGAGCTTTTTCCCAAATAAACTGCCAATGGAATTAATACTATCGCCAAAAAAACCTCTTGCCGAAAAGCATCTTCATGCTTAAACGCAGCTTTGAACCCTTCTAATGAATAACCAAAAGCATTCATTAAACGAACTAGTCCCGTTTTACCTTTGAATGGACTCTCTTTAGTCGGCTGTGAATTTTTATTATCAGGTGTTTGCATCGCAGGCTTTCTAACAATATGAACGGAATTCTAGATTTGTATAATTTACACTATAAATTTTAACATGCGCTATCATTATGTTTTAAGCAACATTCAATAAGTTAAAGAAGATAAACATGGCACGTATAATTAATTGTATTAAATTAGGAAAAGAAGCTGAAGGCATGGACTTTCCTCCGTATCCAGGAGAGCTTGGCAAACGCATTTATATGCAAGTTTCTAAAGAGGCATGGGCAGTATGGCTGAAACAACAAACCATGTTAGTGAATGAAAACCGCCTAAGTTTAGCTGACCCTGCAGCACGCAAATACTTGACTGAGCAAACCGAAAAATATTTTTTTGGTGATGGTGCAGATACTGCCAGTGGGTTCGTACCAGAAAAATCTTGACTATGCGTTAGCCTGATAGAGCCATAGCCTAGGACCGTAAAAATTTAGTAAAATCTGGTTATATGTGCTTTTGACTAACATCAAAAGCTGTAGTACATTAATTGTAACAAAACGTTAATGCGCTACAAGCGCTATATAGATTCACATAATGATGCAAAACCGATAATACAAAATTATTTAAGGGTAAGGTTTATGGCTATCGAAGGTAGGCTTCCAGTTGAGTTTCTAGACGGATTTACAATGAATGCTGAAAAGGCAAAAATTTTCGGTCAAACACTTAATAATTCATATGTGAGCGCGGCCCCTTTTCCTCATATTGTTATAGATAATTTTTTGCCAGATGAAATTGCAGAAGCAAGTTTAGCTGACTTCCCAGCATCTTTAGTTAAAGATGAGTCTAGTTTTGAGATTGGCTACTATGGGCATCACAAGCGGCAGATTCCACCAACAAGCTGTAATCCATACAGTAGAAACCTATTCGCTTTTTTTAACTCTGCACCGATGCTCAAGTTTCTGGAAGGACTTACTGGCATCAACAAGTTACTGCCAGATCCATATTATTTCGGTGGTGGCTATCATGAAACTTCTCGCGGCGGATTACTAGGAATTCATGCTGATTTCCAGCTTAATCAACTACTTAATATGCGCAGAAGAGTTAATATCATTATATATTTAAACAAAGATTGGCAGGAGGAATGGGGGGGAGGCTTAGAGTTGTGGGACAAGTCGATGAAATTTAACGTACATACTATCTTACCTATCTTTAATAGATGTGCGATATTCAATACCAATCATGACGCATTTCATGGCCATCCTAACCCATTAAACTGTCCAGATACTGCCACTAGAAAATCTATTGCTTTATATTACTATACAGCATCTGATAGCATCCTTAATGAAGTACCTAGACATGCTAACGTGTATATGACTAGACCAGGTGATACAAAAGATTTGAAAATCAAAGTATTGAAGGAAACAGTAGATACTTATTTGTACGACTGGTTACCTCCGATATTAGCGCGAAGAATCAATCCTACAAGAAAGGTGTGGAAGCGCTTTAGAAGAGCACTACGTCTAAGTAAATAGATTTTTTAACGAAACTTAGAATATAAAATTTAACTGAAGAAATTAAAAAAAGCGCCAAATATGGCGCTTTTTGTTAGCTATAAATAAAACTTAAGATTGCAAGGTTTCACGTTCCATTTCTTGTACTGAGGTATGACGGACATCTTTACCTTTGACCATATACACTACATATTCTGCGATATTTTTAGCATGATCGCCGATACGCTCAATGGCCTTTGCCACAAATAAGACTTCTAATGACATTGAAATAGTACGCGGGTCTTCTAACATAAATGTAATCAGCTGACGCATTGCAGCACGGAAATGCTCATCCACTTGCTCATCTTGCCTAGCAACTTCTACCGTTTTACTCACGTCTAAACGCGCAAAACCATCTAGCGCAGTGCGTAACATTTCGCGTACTAATGCTACCATCGCCTTAATTTCATTGAAGCGAGGTTTGTACATGCGATCTTCTTCGTAAATTTTTTGTGCAGTACGCGCAATTTTAGTGGCTTCATCGCCAATACGCTCTAGATCGGTGATAGTTTTTACCATCATCATCACCATTCGCAAATCACCTGCAGCTGGTTGACGGCGCGCAATAATGTGACTGCAATCTTCGTCAATTTGCACTTCTAATGCATTTACACGACGATCATTTTCCATCACTTCTTTTGCAAGATTAGAATCTAATTTTACCAATGCGTCCAATGCACTTACAATTTGTTGCTCTACTAAGCCGCCCATTTCAAGTACTTTGGCACGCACGGCTTCTAGTTCAGCATCGTACTGCTTAAAGGTATGTTCAGTTTGCATGTTGCTTCCTTGATGTTTTACTGATTACAGCATTTTAACGTCTGATGATAATAGTCAAATATGACAACAATATTTCAAATGTTACATATTAACAATATCTTTATAGTCTTGAAGCATCCTAAAAATCCAAATTTCTACTCGTGAAGGCCATTACCAAAAAGCTCAGCGCAGCGGAAGCTTCAAGATTTGTGCGGTAAGCTATGCAAGCTGCGAATGAAAAATTATGATGCTACATACAATTCTTATGTAAGAAGTAATTTTCTATTAGCAATGAAAGTTGGATTTTTAACTATTTATAGGTTTTAACACCATCTGCGGTTGCCAATAATAATATATTCGCTGGACGTGCGGCAAACAAGCCATTGGTAACCACTCCGACGATTTGATTAATTTTGGCCTCCATCGCAATGGGATCGGTAATAGTTAAACCAAACACATCTAAAATCACGTTACCATTATCCGTTGTAAAATCACGCAATTTTGGTTGGCCGCCTAATTTCACTAACTCGCGAGCTACATAGCTCTTAGCCATTGGCAGCACTTCTACTGGTAGTGGGAACTTACCCAACACAGGTACATATTTGCTTTTATCGCAAATACAGATGAATTGTTTCGCTACGGCTGCCACGATTTTTTCGCGTGTTAGTGCCCCGCCACCACCTTTGATCATGTGCATGTGCTCTGTAATTTCATCAGCGCCGTCTACATAAATATCCATGCCATCAACGCTATTCAGATCGAAAACTTCGATTCCGTGACCACGTAAACGCTGTGCTGTGGCTTCAGAGCTTGCAACGGCACCATCAATTTTATGCTTTACTTTTGCCAGCTCTTCAATAAAAAAATTGGCAGTCGAGCCTGTGCCCACACCAATAATGCCACTTTTTACATATTCAACCGCTGCTTTTGCTACTTGTTGCTTTAATTCGTCTTGCGTATAGGCCATTTTAGTTAAATCCCAATTTTTTCTTTATAATTGCGTACATCTAATACTATAACACTGCATGGCAATGAATGAAAATTGCCAAAAGTAGCCTAATCTCAAACATGAATAACGCATCATTATCAATCAACGATTATTTAAGCAAAATCCAAAACTCACGTGTGTACGATGTCGCAAAAATTACGCCGCTAGAATTACAGACTAGCTTGTCTAAACGCATACAAAATAAGGTTTTGTTAAAACGTGAAGATATGCAGTCTGTATTTTCGTTTAAGTTACGTGGCGCTTACAACAAAATGGTCAATTTGCCAGCAGATGTACTCGCAAAAGGTGTAATCGCGGCTTCGGCAGGTAACCATGCACAGGGCGTCGCTTTGGCTGCACAAAAACTCAATTGCCGTGCAGTCATCGTAATGCCTACCACTACCCCGCTTATTAAAATCAACGCTGTTAAAAGTCGTGGCGCTGAAGTGGTTTTGTTTGGTGATAGCTATTCGGACGCTTACGCACACGCGCTAAAGCTAGAGCAAGTTGAAGGCCTTACTTTTGTACATCCCTACGACGATCCAGATGTGATTGCAGGTCAAGGTACCATTGGAATGGAAATTTTAAATGCCTATCAAGAACCTATTCATGCGATATTTTGTTGCGTAGGCGGCGGTGGCTTACTTGCAGGTATTGCAGCTTACGTAAAAGCTTTACGGCCAGAAATCAAAATAATTGGAGTTGAGGCAAAAGATGCCGAAGCTATGACAGAGTCACTCAAACGAGGTCATCGCGTAATGTTAGACCAAGTAGGTCTTTTTGCAGATGGCGCTGCCGTAAAACAAGTGGGTGAACATACTTTTGCGTTATGTCAGCAATATGTAGATGAAATGATAGTCGTCGATAACGATGCTATTTGCGCCGCAATTAAAGATGTATTTGAAGATACTCGTA
>JBKJRF010000172.1:0-8495 GCA_046594825.1 Methylotenera sp. | reverse complement strand
TATATCGAAATCGCGAAGACTACTTGTGATAAGTTTAGCAATACTTTTTAATACTATATCGCCTGTTTGATGACCGTATGAATCATTAACAAGCTTGAAGAAGTCAATGTCTAACATTAACAGTGATAGTGAGTTATTGGAACGAACTGCACGGTGCAACTCTATCAAAGCATGACTCATGAATGATGCTCTAGTGCGCAAACCAGTCAAAAAGTCATGATCAAGCTCCTGCTTGAGTTTCTCTTCAAGTGCTTTGAGTTTCGAAATGTCGTTTACTAGCCACAAAGACATAGTTACGTCATAGGAAATTGCTGCCCCGCTTATATCAATCCAAATCTTATTGCCATCAGCTTTTCTCATCTCAAATTGAGTACGGTAAGGCTCATTGATTTTGAGTGGATAAGCATCTCGACCAACTGTTTCAAACATCGACTCTTCGGCAAATAGTAACTTCGTTGAAGAACCTAATAACTCAGATTCCGAGTAACCTAGAATCATACTCATTGCCCTATTAGACCAAATAATTTTTCGATCTTTAAGCATCATACTTCCAATCATTTCATTATCAAGAATGACATGAATTTCTTCGATATGTCTGTGAAGTTTCGACATAAAAATCCCAATGAGACTGGAAGTGATCGAAAAAAATACAACTGGAGAAGATGCATCAAAATAAATATAAAATTGATTGTAAGGTGGTATGAAATAATATATCCCTGCAAGTCCTGAGAGTACTGCTACCAATGCCCCTGGGTATTTTCCACAGAAATAAAAACTCAATATGATTGCTGGGTAGAATGTAACGTATGCCCCACCACTAGCCTGAGGTACAAATATAAAACGGGAAAGTAGGGCTACTCCAAATAAGATTAACGCTAGAATAAAGCGGTAACTAACGGGTAACTTATAATATGCGTAATCAAAATTGAGCATGAATGATTTTGTTAAAATTCATTGATTAAATAATAACAATTAGATTAAACATATTTTGTATTATAGTTTATTAACATATCCATGAACTTTGACAATTCGACGATTGTTAAAAATTTCAACATTCACCTTATCTCGGATCCTGCTCAAATGGAATGAATGAGAAATACTAACAAAACAACACACTGCTTGCCAATACTTGGTGAATGTAACGCTCCAATGAAATACAACATAAATTAAGAGACCGCTTTACGCCAGAAGTGTGCGCCATTCACATACGCTCAAACATTGAAAGTCTGCTTACATAATCAGGCAGAGTCGTCCCCTTTGCTGACAATCGATTTAATTGATCTAGTCATGGACCATAGTTTTTTAAGTCACCACGTTAATAATTCCCTACATCTCCTCATGTCCGCTTCCACAGAAAATATCGCACAAAAAAGTGAACATGCCAATTTTATCCGGGACGATTCTGATACGTGTGACTTTGCCTGGGATAATCGTAACCCGGCTTTTTAAATCAGGCGCATTAAAACCCATAATGACATCGGACGACGTAAACTCTAGAATCACTGGAACACCCTTTTTTAAAGTAATTACATTGGGCACAAATTCAAATTTATGTGCATTGATTTTTATAACTTGCTCACTTGTACTGGATTGTAAGCCAGCAGCGCCTGCGCAGGCTGCTAAAACTCCCGTAATAAATATAGTAAGTATTAGTTTTTTCATGGTTTATCCTTTCAATACTGGAAACGCTTTGATTACCAATGATTTGCCATTCTGCACTTCTCTAAAACCAACGCCTTTGTAGGGCGCATCGGCGTTCCAAGGAATTGGCATACGCTTGGGTTGTGAGCCTGCTTGCGGCAATAGAAACATGAGCGATTGCGCGGAATAATGCGGAATATGAGCAGTAAGATGAGAGTTTTCTTGATGAATATGCCCGTAAAAAACGGTCACATTTTGGTAAAGCATCAACATGTCAATCGCTTCTGCGCCATCTTTGGTCGCCCAGTCCCAAGCCGGGTACAAATCAAACAATGGCCGATGCGTGAACACCACGATTTTTTGATCTTGATTGAAGCCTTTTAAGGTTGATTGTAACCAATCAAGCTGCTCGCGACCAAGCGCCGCTGCAGGGTCTGACACATTATCCAGCACAATAAATTGAATGCCTTTATGCGCAAACGTATAATGCGTTTCACCAAAAAACTCTTTGTAAGCTTCGCCGTTATCCAAGCTGGCATCGTGTTCGCCAGGCGTAAAACGCACATTTTTGACATTAAGTTGACTGACAATGTCTTTGAACTCAGCCAATCTGCGACGTCGCTCTTTAGGGTCATCGGTGGTATGTGTGAGATCGCCGATAAAGAAAATGAAATCGGGCGCATGCTCAAGCGCATTCACGGCGGCGACTGCTTTTTTCAAGGTACCAGTCGCATCTGGATTAATTTTGTCATCTGTAAAACCCCAATGCGTATCCGACATTTGCACAAAGTAGAAATCAGCATCCTTACTTGCCAGGGCCTGCGCAGCAACATCCGTCCGTGAAGCCATCGCATTTGCATTATTTAAACCCAGGCGGGAGGCAAAGACAACGCCAATGCCCATGCCAGCGAGCTTCATAAAACTTCTGCGATTGATTTTTTGATTCATGATATTTTCTCTCTATTAATTAATGGTGATGCTAGCTATTACTTGCTTTACATGACTTATATTCCACAAATGAAAAATATTTTTATTATGGAATAAAATTGGACTATGCTTGGTATACATAAAAAGGCACGGCCTACACGCTAAGGAATTACGCTTGTTCACTGGGAATAAACACAATAAATTTGAGGTGTATGTGTTAACGCATTTAGATGCGGCTTATAACTTTGCGCGCAGGATGATGGGCAATGATGCGGATGCACGCGACGTAGTGTAAACGGCTGCGCTGCGCGCTTTGACTTATATTGACAAGCTGCGCACCGACGAAGCGAAAGCCTGGTATTTAGGCATTGTGCGAAATTGCTGCTTAAACGCTTTAAATGAGCGTACTAGCCGCAACATAAATGTGGATTTTGACAGCTTAGTCACGGAAGTTGGTGAGCTAGAAGCGCTCGGAGACAATACAGCCATTCCTGAGCAAATGCTATTGAACCGAGAAAGCCGCGCCTTTGTGAATCAAGCGTTGGCTGCATTACCAATTTATCATCGAGAGGTATTAATTTTGCGCGAAATGGAAGAGCTAAGTTATGAGCAAATTGCAACTATGATTGGCGCACCAGTTGGCACGGTCATGTCACGGCTTTCGCGCGCCAGGCAAGGTTTTAAAGAAACATTTATGAAAATTGCGAATGGAGAATCGGGATGACAGATTTTTCTGAAGATGAACAACTTAAATCTTTGCTGAAAACGCATGCCGACTACCATATTGCGCCTGAAGATTTACACGTGAAAATTTCGCGGATGGCAGAGACAAAAGAAACCACAACTGATTCTTCTTGGTTTAATTGGTTACAACCACAATTTAGACAAATGCTTTCTGGTATGGCGTTTGGAGTGGTTGCAGCCACATTGGTGACTAGCTTATGGATGACGAATCAGCAAGCAAAGCACATTTTTGGCGTTGGCGGCTGATCACGCACACGCGATTGTGACTGAAAACACCATCGAAGTGCGCTCCACCGATATGCACACTGTTAAACCTTGGCTCAGCAGTAAACTGGGCTATTCGCCGCAAATTGCGGATTTGGCAGAGCAAGGTTTTCCACTTATGGGCGGACGGCGAGGCTTTATTGGCGCAACGCCAGTCGCGGTGGCAGTTTATGCTTACAAAAAGCATGAAATTGATGTATATGCAATGCCAATGGCAACATTTCAGCACTTTTCGACAAAGAGTGAATCAATTAATGGTTTTAATACCACAGCTTGGAGAGCTGGAGATATTCATTATCTTGCTATTTCAGATATGAATAATAAACAGTTGGTGGAGTTTTCAAAGCTACTAGAAAAAAAACAAAGCGAGCTAGAGTAAAAATTATAAGTTCCTTGGGATTGTCTATGCCTAAAATATGACAGTCTGGATTGGGCCCGAAATGAAGTTAATGCAATATCAGAACTTCAAAATTTAATGGTCTGCTTTTAGAAATTTGGCAGATTCGTCCCCTTAGCTGACAGTCTTAACTTCTCATTTGTAATTTTTCTGAAAGCGCCTTCATTTAGGTATACAGTGAAGTCAAATATGACATATAACGTGCATGTCTATCTGATTAATTTGAAAAACTTGGAGAGTATGTCGTGAGTCTAGCTGTACTACCATTGACTGAGGACGGGCCCCTTTCGCTTTGGTGGTTACGCAGCATACTCATAGTAATGGTGCTCGGCTTTTCCGGACTCATCGCCATCACTGCTCTTGCTTACCGCAATGCCCCGCCTATCCCTAAGCAAGTGGTGGATGATCAAGGCGTCACCGTGTTCACCAGCGACGATATTGGCAATGGTCAAGCGACATTTCTAAAATACGGACTGATGGCCAATGGCAGTATCTGGGGGCATGGTGCCTATCTCGGACCGGATTATTCCGCCGAGACCTTGCATCAGATGGGCGAGGTAAGCGCGGAGGCCATTGCACAACAACAATACCAGCAGCCTTTGTCTGTATTAACACCTTCACAACAAGCAGCCGTGCATGCAGAAACTGCGGTGTCACTCAAGACCAATCGTTACGATGCAGTCACTGCTACGCTAAAATTTACCGCAGCACAAACCAAGGCCTATCGCCAGCAGTTCGACTACTGGAGAGAATATTTCCATCATCCATCGCGAAATGGCGGCTTGAAAGCCGACCTCATCACCGATCCTACCGAGTTGAGACAGTTCTCTGCCTTCGTCACTTGGGCAGCTTGGGCATCGGTCGCCGCACGTCCCGGTGAAGACTACTCCTATACCAATAACTTTCCGTATGACCCCAGCGTGGGCAATATCGCTATCCCAGGTGCATTGCTGTGGAGCGCGCTTAGCCTAATGGTCCTGCTGGCTGGTATTGCGATAGTGTTGCTAGCTTTTGGCAAGTTCGATTACCTAGGCTGGATCACACGTGGCAATCATGTGCATCCGCATCTAATACCGGGACAATCCAGCCCAGGGCAGAATGCACTAGTGAAATACTTCGTAGTAGTGGCACTGTTGATTCTGATGCAATCGCTGGTAGGCGGCGCGGCAGCACACTATCGCGCCGACCCGCACAGCTTTTACGGCTTTGAACTAGAGCGCATTTTCCCTAGCAACCTGATGCGCACCTGGCATCTGCAGACGGGGGTATTCTGGATCGCAACCTCCTTTGTCGCCGCTGCTTTGTTCTTAGGCCGGTCGCTGCGTAACGACGAGCCGCACTGGCTTGCCGTCTGGACGCATGTCCTGTTTGCCGCCTTCGCATTGGTGATAGGCGGCAGTTTACTGGGTGAGTGGCTGGGAATATCACAATTGCTCGGAGTCTGGTGGTTCTGGCTCGGTAACCAAGGATGGGAGTACTTGGAGCTCGGTCGGGTGTGGCAATACCTGTTGATTGCAGGTCTTTTAGTGTGGTTTACATTAGTTTGTGTTTTGGTGCGGCCGAGCAAGATGGCAGAGCCAGCAGCCAATCCTATCGTTAGGATGTTTCTGGTGGCCGCACTGGCAATCCCGCTGTTCTACATCCCTGCACTGTTTTTTGGAGCCAAGACCAACTACACGGTAGTCGATACCTGGCGCTTCTGGATCATCCATTTGTGGGTGGAGGGTTTCTTTGAGTTTTTTGCCACTACTGTGGTAGCGCTGACGTTCTATCAACTCGGTCTTACTGGCCGCAATGTAGCGCTACGTGTCATCTATCTTGATGCCATCCTGTATTTCGCAGGCGGGCTGATAGGCACCGGTCATCATTGGTATTTCACTGGTCAAACCAATGTTAATATGGCGCTGTCGTCACTGTTCTCGGTGCTAGAGGTTGTCCCGCTCACCCTGCTCACCTTAGATGCATGGGATTTTGTGAAGACCACGCGCGGCGACTGCGATGTATGCGGCAAGGCAGTGGTAATACCCCATAAGTGGACGTTTTACTTTCTGATGGCGGTGGGCTTCTGGAATTTTGTCGGTGCCGGTATCTTCGGCTTCCTGATCAACTTGCCCATCATTAGCTACTACGAGATTGGCACGCAACTCACTCCTAACCACGGCCACGCTGCGATGATGGGTGTATTCGGTATGCTGGCGATCGCACTGATGGTATTCGTGCTACGCCAGACCAGCGACGACAGCCATTGGGTGGAAATCGAGAAATATGTCAAAGTAGCCTTCTGGGGTACCAACGTCGGTCTGGCGATGATGGTAACCATGAGTCTGTTTCCCAGCGGCTTACTGCAAGTTTGGGACGTAATCCAAAACGGCTACTGGCACGCACGCAGCCTTGAATATATCGGTAGCGACCGTTCGCGCCTGATTGAATGGTTGAGAATGCCCGGCGACTTGGTATTTATCCTATTTGGCGCTGTACCATTGGTGATTGCATCGATAAAGAGTTATTTTGGGATGCGTGCTGTATCAGGAAAAGTTAGCCGCTATGAATAATGTCATCTACTTTAATTATTGAACGTCACCTGCGGAACCAAAGTACACGCCATTCTATCTAATACTGTTGAATTTCAGACGCACAATCTTTAAAATTCTGGGTAAATAATCAGGCAGAATTGTCTCCTAATTAGCCATTGATCGTTACGCCTATTTATCTACCTTTAGGGCAAGTCCAATCATTTTTTGACATCTAGATCGTAAAATATCAGCTTTACTTGTGTTTGACGCTTTTATATTTTGCTGTGGTAGCCGTCACACATGGGATGACTAGCTGTGTGATTACAACCGCAGAAATAGACTGTCTTATTTAGTTAGCTTATATTCAAGTGGTGTAAAGGTTGAGCCTTGATGTGAGCCATCACAAAATGGCTGACTCTCGCTTTTTCCACAGGAGCACCGGTAATAACTTTTGCCTGATTCTACCTCAACAGCATAGGGTGAATTTTGTTCAATATTTGGTTTTATGTAACTTGAGAACAGGCTTTAACTAAGGTTAACGTATCTTCTTTCTGAAATAATTTTAGGGTCTGTCCTAGATAACTAGCTAATATATTGGTTAACCCATTGTTTTAATTGCACTACCTGTGCTTGTGGTGTTGAATTATTAAAGCGCCACTCGCACTCCTTCAAAAACAAGCCAAAATGCGCCGTGGGTACACCGTTAAATTTACGCATATGTCGCTTCGCTTGATTCCAAAAGTTCTTTATACCATTGATATGGTTGTGACCATTTGCTAACAGCTTAGAATGATTAATACGATAATGCTTAAAGTCTGAAACATCTAACGCATTGTAACCTGTCCAACAATCTGAATAGACAATACTATCTGGGATGACTTTCCGCTCTATAATCGGCATTAAAGTAGCGCCGCTAGCGTTAACTATAATCTTCGTATAAACCTTGCCACCGCGCTTTAGCAGGCCAAATACAGGGACTTAGCCTGCTGCGCCTCGTTCACGATGGCCCTTGCGTGCGCCGCCAAAGTAGCTTTCGTCCACTTCGATCTCACCATCAAATACTTCATGCGAAAGTCGCTCTAACTCGTAGGCTATCATCTCACGCAGTCTTTGGAAAAAGTAGGCTGCTGTATTGCGATTAACGCCTATCAAATCAGCCGCGCATCTTGCCGTCGTACCCGCTACAAAATGCTCAATTAGCTTGTCTTGTTTCAACTGACTTAATCGGCTCTTTCTCATGCTGCCCTTTATAACATTTTAGGTGTTATCTAGGGCAGCCCCAAATTTTATTCATATGTTCGATAACATACAGACTGAAGGTTTCCTTAGAAATTATCATATAAATTATTAAAGAAGCTGGCTTAATGATTGTGTTGATCATACTTTTAAACATACCAGTTTAATTTTGAACTCGAATCCTTACGCATTCATATCCTTAAATCGCTAACCAAAGTGGATAACTAGACACAGAGGACATGGTCATGCAAACTAAACATTTAAAAATAAATGGTATTACTTGCGGCGACGCTGCAAAAAGAGTGGGAAGTGCCATCAATGCGTTAAGCGGCGTTCTACAAGTATATGTGTCAGTCCCCTCTGGCAAAACTACTGTTAAATTCGACGCGCAGATTATTTCGGACGAGCAATTGAAATTAGTGTTGCAGCTTGCAGGCTATAGCATTGATAACTCCGATATTTCCTATGCCATTTGAGGCGAATGTAGCTTTTAAGGTGGAATTAAACAAGCGCTTTGATACTTCAGACACCATGACCGCGTTCTGTGATTTGTTTGACTACTTCAGCTTTAAATTAAGCTTTAATCTTGTACCTCTCATACATTTCTATCCAGTTAAGTTTCGACATTATCAAATGTCTACTGAATTCTGGGAAGTCCATTTAGTCCAAAAGAAAAGCATTCAAATCCGTGTCGCCTAGGAGCACATCTTTAACCAAAGTACGCACCAAGGTTGCTAAGCGCATCTGCAATTTCTTTCGGTGACAGCACATAG
>JBKJRF010000195.1:0-14787 GCA_046594825.1 Methylotenera sp. | reverse complement strand
CAGGTAAAACTGCAGTTGCGATTGATGCCATCATCAATCAAAAAGGTCAAAACATGACCTGTATCTACGTTGCGATTGGCCAAAAGGCCAATCGCAACGTAGATACAGGTCATGTTTTGACCTTTTTGATTGATGATGGCATCAATCGCAACTGCAGTTTTACCTGTTTGACGGTCACCAATAATCAATTCACGTTGACCACGGCCAACCGGCACCATAGAGTCAACTGATTTCAAACCAGTTTGTACTGGTTGTGAAACTGATTTACGGGCAATCACGCCTGGCGCAACTTTTTCAATTTTGTCAGTAATTTTTGCATTAACTGGGCCTTTGCCGTCAATCGGCTGACCTAGTGCATTCACAACGCGACCAATCAATTCGGGACCTACTGGCACTTCTAAAATACGGCCTGTACATTTACAGATGTCGCCTTCAGTAATATGCTCGTAGTCACCTAAAACCACAGCGCCGACTGAATCACGCTCTAAGTTAAGTGCTAGACCAAATGTATTGCCTGGAAATTCGATCATCTCACCGGCCATCACGTTTGAAAGACCGTGAATACGTACGATACCGTCAGTTACTGAAATTACCGTACCTTGAGTACGCGCTTCAGCTGAGGTAGAAAAATTCTCTAATCTGCTTTTAATCAGTTCACTGATTTCTGATGTAGATAACTGCATTGTTGCTCCTAATTTTCTTTGCCTAAGTTATTCATTGGTAAGGCGAAAGGCCTTATGCCGAAAGCGTGTAAGCTAAATTTTGTAACTGACCTTTGACTGATGCGTCTATCACAGTATCGCCAACAATAATTTTAATGCCGCCAATCAATTCTGCATCTACAGAAACACTGGCTTCGATTTTTTTGCCGAACTTAGCTTCTAAGCGTTTTACTAAATCTTTAATTTCTGCGGCGCTAGGTTTAGCAGCTGCAATAATTTGCGCATCTAGCGTACCTTCATCTTGTGCTTTTAGTTCTTCAAACGCGCTGGTGATGGCAGGCAAAATAGACATGCGATTATATTCAACCAACACTTTAATCAGGTTTTGTCCGTGCTCATTCAGCTTATCGCCACACACTTTTAAAAAAGTGTCTTGCAATTCGCTACTGACTACTTTTGGATCTTGAATATAAGCTTGCATCTGCGCGTCGTTAGCGACTGCAGCTGCAAAGCCTAACATTTCAGACCACTTGGCTAATGACTTTGTCTCTTTACCAAGGTTAAAAGCAGCCACTGCATAAGGCCTTGCTATGGTTGATATTTCAGCCATGGTTTATAGCTCCGCCGCGAGTTTAGATAACATTTCGCTATGCGCTTTGCCATCAATCTCTTTACGCAAGATTTTTTCGGCACCTGCTATTGCTAGTGCTGACACTTGTGAACGTAAGCCTTCTTTAGCACGGTTCACCTCTTGGTCGATTTCAGCTTTAGCACCAGCTAAAATGCGATCACCTTCAACTTTGGCAGTAGTTTTAGCTTCTTCAACGATTTGTGAGCCACGCTTTTCAGCTTGGCCAATGATTTCGCTCGCTTTTTGCTTAGCTTCATTCAAAGTGACTTCTGATTTTTTAGCTGCAACTTCTAGCGCACTTTTACCTTCTTGCGCTGCTGCTAAACCATCAGCAATTTCTTTTTGGCGTGTTTCAATCGCTGTTAATAGCGGTGGCCAAACGAATTTCACTGTGAACCAAATCAACACAGCAAACGCAATAGCTTGTGCGATAAGTGTAAAGTTAATGTTCATTTTCGATCCAGATTAATTATCAATAAAGCATGCGCCATTAAATAATGGTTTAAGTCTTAATACTTACGACTTAAACCAATTTATTTAGCAGCTAATTATTTAGCTACTACGCTTAATAATGGGTTAGCAAATGCAAACATCATCGCTAGACCAACACCAATAATGAAAGAAGCATCGATAAGACCCAATAGTAAGAATACTTTACCTTGCAATTGTGGAATCATTTCTGGTTGACGCGCTGCGCCTTCTAAGGAACTTGCACACATAATACCAATACCGATACAAGCACCAGCAGCGCCTAAACCAATAATTAAACCAATACCAACGCCTGTGTAGGCTTGAATCAATGCTAATGCATCCATTTTGTTACCCTCTCTAAAATTAAACTTACAACTTAATAACTACTGATAAAAATAATAAAACTACGACTAAAAACTAGTGTGACTCATGTGCCATGGACAAATAAACCACTGTCAACATCATGAAAATAAACGCTTGTAATGCCACGATTAAAATGTGGAAGATTGACCAACCAGCACCTAAAATCGCGCCGAATATCGTACCTGTTAAGCCTGTTGCTGCCCATAAGCCGATTAACAAGAAGATAACTTCACCGGCATACATATTGCCGAAGAGTCGTAATGAATGTGAAAGTGGTTTAGAAACGTATTCAATGATATTGAAGGCAAAGTTTGCAACGAATAGTAAAGGACTTGCGATTAAACCAATCAAGCCTATTACACTTTTAGGTTTAAAGAATTTAGCTGAACCAAATGGCGCACAGAACAGTTCATGAATCCAACCGCCTAGGCCTTTGACTTTGATTGAGAAGAAAATCATGAGTAACCATACGGCTAAGGCTAGCGCGAATGTGGTATTGATATCTGAAGTAGGAACACTGCGCCAATGCTCTAAGCCTAATGGCGCGTAAACAAAGTGATGCATGACATCAACTGGTAAAAAGTCCATCGCGTTCATGGCTAATACCCATAAAAATACTGTTAATGCGGTTGGTGCGATGAAACTGTGGCGATTGCCGTGGAAAATGTTCTTAACTTGCTCGTCTACAAAACCAAAAACCAATTCAACAAATGCTTGGCCTTTAGAAGGTACGCCTGATGTTGCGCTACGCGCTACCCACCAGATTAGACCCATTACCACTACACCTAGCAACGTTGACATAATCAAGCTGTCGTAATTCAACATCCAAAAACTACCGTCACCAACAGGCTTGGAATTAAAGGTTAAATGGTGCGTAATATATTCAGAAGGGGTGAGTGCTTGTTCTGTAGCCATAATCTAATATTTACTCTAACTAAAATTCGTTTTAAAATAATTTAACGGGTTTTGCTGAATCAACTTGCTTATACTTTTAGCTTGCTAAGCGCTGCGCCAGAAAATAACGCTGCGGCTGCTAGACCTGCAATGAGTGCAAATGGCACTAATTGCTTATAAACCTTAAATATGATCACCAGTAACACGATAATCACTAAAATTTTGACTGCTTCGGCTTTTAACAAATTAACCAAGATAGCCGATGCATCTTCAGTATTAGCGCTACGTTTTGCAATGATGGCTGCCATAGCGGCGCCTACTAGCACACTTGCGCCACCCAACATTGCCGACACGCTTGCATTTAAACCAGAAATAAAAAACATTACGATTGCAACTGCTAGAGTAGCAACCAATTGAATTTTAAGCATTTTACTAAAAACATCTGATGTATTAGTGACTGACAATGACTTAGAATCCAATTAAATTAAAATAATTTTCAACGCTTCAAATTAGAGCTTTGTGCGTTTGTTGATTTTTGTAATGCAGTAAAGTCCGCGATTTTGAATTATTACCACTTTTTAGTCAAGGGTTAAGTTCAAGCAAAATGAAACACTTAGCGTTAAAACTGGTTGATTTAACCAGTTTTTAGCGTGAAATTTTGGCAATTATTTCATCTAGCTGATCTAAACTCGCATAGCTAATTTTCATTGAGCCCGCACCATTGGTACCCGCTTTAATGCTCACTGAAGCGCCTAGTTTGTCACTTAATGCTTCCTGCAGCCTTAAAACGTCATGATTAATGCTGGTTTTTTGCATTAGTTTTTGTGCTGGGTTTTGTGTCGCTTTACCTATTTGCTGGTGATGTTTTTTGACTAAATTTTCAGCCTCGCGCACGGATAAATTATTTTGCACAATTTGTTCAGCCAACATCACTTGTTGCGCACCACTTAATCCAATTAATGCTCGTGCGTGCCCCATATCCAACTTTCCATACATCAACATTTCTTGGACTGGCGCACTTAAAGTAAGCAAACGCAATAAGTTAGAAACCGCAACACGCGATCGCCCAACGGCTTCCGCGGCTTTTTCGTGTGTCATGGAAAATTCGTCTATCAGGCGCTTGATACCTTGCGCTTCTTCTAATGGATTCAGATTTTCGCGTTGAATATTCTCAATCAATGCCATTGCGAGTGCTGACTCGTCAGCAATTTCGCGGACTAGTACCGGCACTTCCGCCAAACCAGCAATTTGGCTTGCACGCCAACGGCGCTCACCAGCAATAATTTCATAGTGCTCATCATCTATGTGACGCACCAAAATCGGCTGCATAATACCTTGGGTCTTGATTGAATCAGCCAACGTCTGCAAAGCCGCATCATCCATATAGCTACGCGGCTGATATTTGCCTGGGCGCAATTCCGAAACCTTTAGCATCAGCAGTGAATCTGCCTCGCCAACACTACCCATATCGCCTGCCAGCAGGGCGTCTAAACCACGACCCAAACCTCTCATGCCTTTTAATTTAGCCATTTTTCTATTTTGCCCGTAATTCTGTTTTTAGTTGATAGACACATTTTTATGGATCAATTTAAGTTTATAACCCATTACTTAAGCAGCTTTTATGGCCAGTTTTTCTCTAGCAATTATTTCGTGCGCTAATTCCAGGTAAGCCACAGAACCTTTTGAGCTCTTATCATAGCTAAGTACAGGCACACCATAACTAGGCGCCTCGGCTAAACGTACGTTACGTGGAATAATTGTTTTGTAGACTTTATCGCCAAAGTGACTGATGAGCTGCGCGGAAACTTGTTGTGCCAGCATATTGCGATTATCAAACAGCGTCCGTAGCAGGCCTTCTATCTCTAAAGTCGGGTTTAAATGTGCACGCACTTTTTTGATGGTATTCACCAAATCAGACAAACCCTCTAACGCATAATACTCACACTGCATAGGAATCATCACCGCATTGGCTGCTGTAAGCGCATTTACTGTCACTAAATTGAGGGCAGGGGGACAGTCTAAAAGCACTACATCATAGACATCGTCTAGTTTTGAAAGCGCTACTTTTAAGCGGTTTTCACGCGCTAATTCATTCACCAACTCAACTTCTGCACCGGCTAAGTCACGGTTAGATGGTGCGATATCAAAACAACCTTTTTCACTGGTAACGACTACTTCTTTGAGCGATTTTTCACCAATCAGCACATGGTAAATACTATATTTAAGATGCGCTTTATCAATGCCACTACCCGTGCTAGCGTTGCCTTGCGGGTCAAGATCAATTAGCAACACACGCTTACCCAAACTCGCCAAACTAGCGGCCAAATTCACACAAGTAGTGGTTTTACCTACGCCGCCTTTTTGATTGGTGATTGCTAATATTTTCATAGTGATTTTTATTCAATGCCTTTTAAGTATTTTTTATATCTTAATTATTTTTTAAGTTTCTATTACTTTGAAATCAGGGCTTTAAAAACACCAAATGTCGCTCTGCGTCTAAACCAGCTACATTTAAAACTTTAATTTCAGTGGGCTGAATAATTGATTTTTCAAACTCATGATTCGGCACTACGCCTTTCATTGCCAACCACAGCCCTTTTTCTGCAAGCAAATGTTTAGTGAGTTTAATAAACAAATCAATTTCAGAAAAAGCGCGTGAAATAATCACGTCAAAACCTTCGCCTTTATTGAAGCGCTCTTTTTTCAAGGCCTCAACACGCCCCGCTTCTACATGAAAATTTGCTAAACCCAACTCACCTTTGGCTTGCCGCATAAAGCTGGCTTTTTTCTGCACTGCATCAATCGCAGTGACTTGCAGCCCAGGCAAACAAATCGCCAATGGAATACTCGGCAAGCCAGCACCAGCACCAACATCTAACAAATTCTTGGCCGCTAACTCTTCAATATAAGGCAGCACACTTAACGAATCCAACAAATGCAAAGTCACCATATCAAGCTGGTCGCGTATCGCCGTTAGGTTATGTACTTTGTTCCATTTATGAATGAGCATTAAATAGGCTATCAATTTTTCTTGTTTAGCTATATCAATGTCCAAACCCATTTCAACCAAGCCAAGTTCTAGCTTGGCTTGAAGTGATGCATTGCTTATCATGCGGCTAAATCAGTTGAATTTACATCAATTTGCTTGCTGCGAGATTTTCGTTTCAG
Organism: Methylotenera sp.; assembly: GCA_046594825.1. GTDB lineage: Bacteria > Pseudomonadota > Gammaproteobacteria > Burkholderiales > Methylophilaceae > Methylotenera. The sequence continues at coordinate 8,598 of JBKJRF010000195.1, read as the reverse complement.
ATAAACCAATAACAATGAGATTGCAGCTGGTGTGATGCCTGAAATACGTCCTGCCTGGCCTATGGTTTCTGGTTTTTGTGCATTAAGTTTTTGCTGTGCTTCAATCGGCAACCCATGAATTTCACGATAATCTAAATCGTTCGGTAATTTTGTATTTTCTTGACCGCGGCTTCGCGCTACCTCATCAGTTTGGCGGTCAATATAGCCTTGGTATTTTGCAGCGATTTCCACTTGCTCACGAACGGCAGACTCAGTCTCGCCTAAACCATCAGCACCTAGCGTTAATAATGCCTCGTAGCTAACTTCTGGGCGACGCAACAATTCAAACAAGCTATATTCATGCTCTAGCGGCTTACCGAACATCTCTATCATTTTGTCTGCCGGTAAATTGGCAGGCTGCACAAAAGTTTTTTTCAAGCGCTCTTGTTCACGCACTACTGCTTCTTGCTTACGACTAAAAGCTTCCCAGCGCACATCATCAACCAAACCTAATTTGCGGCCAATTTCTGTAAGACGCATATCCGCGTTGTCTTCTCTAAGCTGAAGCCTATATTCGGCTCGCGAAGTAAACATACGATATGGCTCAGTGACGCCGCGCGTAATCAGATCGTCTACTAACACGCCCAAGTAGGCTTCATCACGTGCCGGGCACCACGATTCTTTACCTTGTGAATATAGCGCTGCATTAGCACCTGCAAGTAAGCCCTGTGCTGCAGCCTCTTCATAACCTGTAGTGCCATTAATTTGTCCCGCAAAGAACAAACCTTGCACTGTTTTGGTTTCTAACGAACTTTTTAAACCACGTGGATCGTAATAGTCGTATTCGATAGCATAACCAGGGCGCAAAATATGCGCATTCTCTAAACCTTTAACTGAGCGCACCAAAGCTAGCTGTATATCAAACGGCAAGCTGGTTGATATGCCATTTGGGTAAATCTCATTAGTAGTCAAGCCTTCGGGCTCTAAAAATATTTGATGGCTCTCTTTATCAGCAAATCTATGTATTTTATCTTCTACACTTGGGCAATATCGTGGGCCCACACCCTCAATCACGCCCGTGTACATAGGTGAACGATCTAGACCACTACGAATAATATCGTGCGTATTGGCATTAGTATGTGTAATCCAGCAGGGTAGCTGGGCAGGGTGCTGTGCAACATTACCCAAAAATGAAAATACTGGCACAGGATTATCGCCTGGCTGCTCAGTCATTACAGAATAATCTATGGTGCGACCATCAATACGCGGTGGCGTACCTGTTTTAAGCCTTCCTGCAGGCAAGCCGATTTCACGCAATCGTGCTGCCAATGAGATTGCCGGAGGATCCCCCGCACGACCTGCACTATAATTTTGCAGTCCAACATGCACCAATCCACCCAAAAATGTGCCTGCGGTTAACACCACTGATTTTGAATTAAACCGCAAACCAATTTGTGTCACTACCCCAGCAGCACGATCGCCTTCAAGAATAATGTCATCTACCGCTTGTTGGAACAACCAAAGATTAGGCTGGTTTTCTAGTCTGCGACGAATAGCCGCTTTATATAGGACGCGGTCAGCTTGCGCACGAGTAGCGCGCACTGCTGGGCCTTTACTTGAATTTAGGATACGAAATTGTATGCCGCCTTCATCTGTAGCTGCAGCCATAGCGCCACCTAGCGCATCAATCTCTTTTACTAGATGCCCTTTACCGATACCACCGACACTAGGATTACACGACATTTGTCCTAAAGTTTCGATATTATGTGTAAGCAGAAGCGTTTTTTGCCCCATGCGTGCAGACGCTAACGCAGCCTCTGTACCAGCGTGGCCGCCACCTACTACAATCACATCAAAAACATCAGGAAAGTTCATCATTTAACGCTTACATTTCAAAGAATTAGATTTTACTGCAAAGCATGTCTTTAGTCATGTAAAAGCATGTTTTTAAGCTGAATTTAAACAACATGTAAATAAATTGTTTCACGTGAAACCTATCGTAACTTACACTCTAGACATAATTGCTTAACAAAGTTGGCATAAAATTCGCTTTAATTACCTTATTGTGTGTTTTAAATAGTGTTAAAAGCTTTTCAAACAGCGCGGTTTGCTGTACTTTTACGGCACTTATGTATTTATGCACTAGGTTAGGGCTAAACATAAAACTTAGGTAAGGCAATACTAGGCAGAACATTAATTAAAACGACCCTTTTATTTATAAAGATGGAGCACTAAATGAAAAAATTAAATATCTTGTTGGCAGCATTATTAGGTTTCGCGGCTTTTGCTGCTCACGCTGATGTAGCTAATGCTGTTAAATTAGAAAAAAAATATGCGCTATTTGCTAAAGAAGCGAATCCTGAATATTCTAGTCCATCAGCTGTTGACGGTAAATTCTTCTTTAATCGTAAAATCAAATTAGCTAATGGTAAAGAAGCTGCTTGCGCATCATGCCATACACAAAACCCTGCCGACGAAGGCAAACACATGGTAACAGGCAAGCCAATTAAACCATTATCACCAATGGTAAATTACAAACGCTTTAGCGATGTTGATAAAGTAGAAGAGCAATTTACATTACATTGCAACGATATTATTGGTAGTGATTGTACTGCTGCAGAAAAAGCGAACTACATCGCTTATCTGTTAACAGAAAAAACACCTTCAGTTAAAAAATAGTGAAGTAAATTGATTTTAAAATATGTTTGGGACCCGTTTGTAAGAATTTTTCACTGGTCGCTGGTAGCAGCGTTTTCTGTAGCGTTTTATACACATGCTTCAGAGTGGCATCGGTTGATTCATGTGCGGGCAGGATATGTTGCAGGTGCGTTAATGGTATCGCGTATTGTATGGGGGTTATTGGCAACAGGTTATGCTAATTTCGATAGCTTTCCACTCAACCCAATACACGCAATTAAGCACCTGTACCGAGTAATGCGCGGCAATGCCAGACACTATATAGGGCATAACCCGACTGGTGGCTTAGTGATATACGCTATGCTTGCTACGGGCTTAACTGCAGTTGGTTCTGGTTGGCTGGTATATAACGAAGGCTGGTTAATAGATCAGCCCGAATTATTGCAAGCCATACATCACTATTCTACTTGGGGTTGGTTAATATTAGTGGCTACGCATGTATCAGGCGTACTAGTTGAAAGTATTTTGCATAGAGACAATTTGATTTGGGCAATGATTACAGGCTGCAAACGGATTTGCAAAATTGACGAAAGACCAGTAAAACGAAAACAGCATTTGAATTAGCAAATTAAAGGCTCGTGAGTGATAAATAAAATAGCAGTGTTTCACGTGAAACACTGCTATTTTTTTATTTTAACTTTGTTAATAAATTCTCAGGCTTTATACAAATAACAATAATCATGTTATTTATTGATGCTGACTCAGCAACTTAAACCCTTGTATTAGCTGTCTTAAAGTGCTTAGCATTTGCTATCAGACACCCCAACACACACCGAGCTAACAATTAAGGTATCACTACTTATAGTGTGAATATCGACAAATAAGGCTCCATAAAAGTATTTTCCATGAGCAACTCGCTAGAAAAATTTTAATTTGTGAGTTATTAATTTCTGCAATTTGGCTTGTATTTTGTACTGCTCAATTACTGCTCATTACATTTTTTTAGTGCAATAATTAAGATGAGTAATCTTATTCAGTCACAAAAACTGACGCTTATTGTTATTTAAAAATTAACTCATCCAAGCCAACATTTAAATATGGCTCTACAATTTACTTTACCTGCAGAAAATAAACTTTACTATACGCCCCAAATAAAGGCCATCGTGAGCATTCAAATTAAATGTAAGAATGAGGAGGAGCGAGGCTTCACCACTTCTGCAATTCCTTTAACCGGCAAAAAGGGGGTAATTTTCATTTTTTAGTCAGTAGCCCTCTCCAAGTTTGACTCTAAGTTTTAAACGAAAAAATTTAGCTAAACCACATTTACGATATAGCATCATCATTGATGATGTTCCACGTGAAACACTTTCTATTACATTTTCTCTAATAATCACATTCTTTATAGCCAAAATATAATAATTTACAAGGAGATTAACAATTACGGCCTTTGGCTATTGACGATTGTGTAATTGCGCGCCTATAGTATACCTAGCGATTAGTGCAAATCCACGGCGCTTTCACAGAACAAAAATTGAGGAGAACTGTATGGCAGGGAAATTTGAATTAAAAACAGCTAAAAGCGGACAATTTCATTTCAATTTATTAGCGGGTAATGGTCAAATTATCATGCAAAGTGAAATGTATGAAAGCAAAGCCAGTGCATTAAACGGTATTGCATCTATTCAAAAAAATGCTGCTGATGATGCAAGATATGATCGTCTGGTTTCAAAATCTGCAAAGCCTTACTTTGTACTTAAAGCTGCTAACCACCAAGTAATTGGTCAAAGTCAAATGTATGAAAGTGAAGCTTCGCGCGATAATGGTATTGAATCTGTAAAGAAAAATGCACCTGAAGGTGTAGTGGTGGATTTAACCACTTAAATTAAAACCTATTAAATTCTCAATAAATATAGTCGAATAAAAAGGCGCTCAATAGCGCCTTTTTATTTATATCAGCTTTACTTACCTATACAGAATTTACTAAAAATCTCACCCAATAAATCATCCGGAGTAAATTCACCGGTAATGCTACTCAAAGATTCTTGTGCAAGCCTTAATTCTTCAGCTACCAACTCGGCAAATTTTATTTGCATGCTTGCACTGCTTAAATGTACCTCAACATTAGCTAATGCTTCCAAGTGTCTGGCGCGCGCCATAAAAACACCTTCAGAATTATTTTGGTAACCCGCCAATTTAAGTAAATGGTTTTTTAGCAAATCAACACCCTCACCAGTTTTAGCTGAAAGATAAATATGAGTTGTCATATCTACTTCTTCAGAAAAAGCGAGCTCGTTCGCAACATCAATTTTATTATGTACCCAAATTTTGCGTATTTCTTTCGGTAAACGGGCTAGAATCGATTTTTCAGTTTCAGTAATACCATTAGCTGCATCTATCAATAATAATGCGATGTTGGCCGTTTCTGTAGCTCGCCAAGTTCGCGCTATTCCGAATTTTTCTACTTCATCTTCGGTTTCACGTAAACCAGCAGTATCAATAACGTGCAAAGGTACGCCATTGATTTGTATAGCATTTTTAATGGTGTCCCGTGTAGTTCCAGCAATTGGTGTGACAATAGCAATTTCTTCACCCGCTAATTGATTCATCAAACTAGATTTTCCAACATTGGGCTGCCCAACCAAAACAACATTAATCCCTTCGCGTAATAAACTGCCTTGTTTTGCTTTTGCAAATACAGAGACTAATTCTGTAACAATCGTATCTAATTTTTCTGCAACGCGACCTTGCGTGATGAAATCAATTTCCTCCTCAGGAAAATCTAGGCAAGCCTCTACAAACATACGTAAATCTATCAGCCTCAAAAGTAGGGCATTGATACGTTGAGAAAACTCACCTGACAATGAACGCACCGCACTTTTTGCAGCCTCGTAAGTTGCCGCGTTAATGACATCGGCCACAGCTTCAGCTTGGGCTAAATCAATTTTGTCATTAAGGTAAGCACGGCGAGTAAATTCACCAGGCTCTGCTTGACGTGCGCCCAGTGCAATACAGCGGGCTAATAAAATTTGCATCAGCGCAGTACCGCCATGTCCTTGCAGTTCAAGAACGTCTTCGCCAGTGTAAGAATGTGGATTTGGATAAAAAATCGCAATGCCGCGGTCGATAAGCTCATCGTCGGCCTGTTTAAAATCCAGATACGCTGCATGCCGCGGGGGAGGGCAGCTGCCTAGTATGGCTTCTGCTATAGATTGAGCAGCAGAACCTGAGACACGCACTATACCAATGCCGCCAGCGCCTGAAGCAGTGGCAATAGCGGCTATGGTATCCAACGGATTAGCGTTTGCCACCTGACTTTAGTAGCAGAGCTTCAGCATGTATAGTTTTGTTGATGTACCACTGCTGAGTGATTGATAACACATTGTTTACTAACCAATAAAGTACCAATCCAGCAGGGAAGAAGAAGAAGAACACACTGAATACAACTGGCATTACTTTCATCACTTTAGCTTGAATAGGATCTGTAGGTGGTGGATTCAAGTAAGTTTGAATAATCATGGTCGCCCCCATCAATATAGGTAAAATATAATAAGGGTCTATCGCTGAAAGGTCTTTTATCCATCCAAAGAATGGCGCGTGACGTAGCTCAATCGTACCTAACAACATCCAATATAGTGAAATAAATACTGGAATTTGCACAACAATAGGCAGACAGCCACCCATCGGGTTAATTTTCTCTTTTTTGTACAGCTCCATCATAGCCTGCTGCATTTTTTGCTTATCATCGCCAAACTTTTCTTTCATAGCTTGCAAGCGCGGTGCTAATTCACGCATTTTAGCCATACTGCGATAGCTGGTTGCTGAGAGCTTAAAGAATGCAGCTTTGATTAACACGGTAAGCAATATAATTGCCACGCCCCAGTTACCCACCACACCATGAATTTTTGATAATAGCCAAAATAATGGTGAAGCCACAACTGTAAGCCAACCATAATCAACCGTATACTCTAAACCAGGAGCTGTTTCTTTTAAATCCTTCTGAATTTGTGGTCCAGCGAATAAACGTGCCGGGACACTCAAACTTGCTCCAGGAGCAATGGTGCTCAAAGTACTCTTAGTACCAATAATATACATATGCTCATTGAGTTTTTTAGTATAAAACTCGCGAGCTAGGCCATCCTTAGGAATCCAAGCACCAACAAAATAGTGTTGTAGCAGACCTACCCAGCCATCATTAGCCTCGAGCTTAAGCGGCTCTTTTTCCATGTTGGCAAATTTAAGTTTTTTGAATTTGGTCGCTTCAGTATAATAAGAGCCACCCGTGAAGGTTGGCATTAATTTAGAGCCTTGATTTGATTCATTATCATGGACGATTTGATAATAAACAGCTGGCGTTATAGCTGTAGCTGAAGCATTTTTTATTTCATAATTTACATCTATCGCATATTTATTACGATGGAATGTATAGATTTTATCTACCGTGACACCATTGCCGGCCCAGCTTAAACGTACTTCTAAGCTATCTTTGCCGTCTTGCATTTGATAGCTAGGCGCAGCGCTAGTAAATACCGCTTTATGAGAAGGTAAGTCGGCACCAATTAGACCTGTTTGAGCGACATAGGTCATTGGTTTAGCGGCATCATCTAATAAAATAAAATTAGATTTATCATTTTCTGACGCACGATGTTTAAGTAACTCTAACCTACGTAAATCGCCGCCTGTCGTTTCAATATCCGCTTTGTATAAGTCAGTAGTAACACTAATACGTTGAGCGCTTAGCAGCTTGTAATCGCCCTCTACAGGCAACTCAGCTTTGTTAGCGCTAGTAGCCGCATTTACAGCTTGGCCAGGAACGCTATTGTCAACATTACTACTAACTTGTGGCACTACCTCTGCTGGTGCGTGTTGGCGTTGCCAAGCGTCCCATAACATCAAAATAGACATTGAAAAAATAACAAATAGTATTAAACGTCTTGTATCCATGATTAATTAGGCTGTCTTTGAAGTAAGGTTTAGAGAGTTAAATTTTTGAAATATTTAATTGTTAAATTAAATATCAAGGAATGGGATCATGCCCACCTGCGTGCCAAGGATGGCAACGTAGTAGACGGCGAACAGTGTAATAAGTACCAAAAGTAGCACCATGCTTATTGATAGTCTCAATGGCGTAATGTGAACAAGTTGGATAAAAGCGGCACTGTTGACCAAAGTAGGGGCTCAGCATTACTTGGTAAGCTTTAATCATCCAAATCAGTATGCGAGACATTATGTTCATCACTACTTTTTAATATCATTTATCATTACTTTGGGTGGCGCCATTAACGGTAAATTAGATTGTAAATCATGCCTCAATGCCAAGTTCATACGCTGATTTATTTTAGCAATTAGGCTATCAAATTCTATGTTAATTTTACTAAAATCCTTTTTTTCAAACTTTTTTTGCACGCGTATCACTAAATCAACATGACAAATTTCTTGTTGGTTAAGTCTAAAAAACTCGCGCAAAACACGACGCATGTAGTTTCTGCTGACTGATAATTTAGCCGTTTTTTTCCCAACCACTAAACCCAAACGCGCATGTTGTTTGCTATTGGGTTGATAGTGTATCGCTAAATGTTGCGCAGAAATACGTTTGCGGAAATTAAAAACGGATGAAAATTCATCCGTTTTAATTAGCTTGGCTGGTTTAGTAAATCTAAACGATGCCACTGCTTTACTTTTAGTCTAAAAACTTCGGTAATCTTAAGAACTTTAGGTATTAGCTTAATTTACCAATAAAGCCCAAACAGGCTTTAAGGTTTAAACTATAGACCTAAGCGTTTACGACCTTTAGCGCGACGAGCTGCGATAACAGCACGGCCACCTTTAGTAGCCATACGGACTAAAAAGCCATGAGTACGGGCGCGACGTGTTTTAGATGGTTGGTAAGTACGTTTCATGTAATTCTCCAGCAAGCATAATGCTATAAAGGGCGTTATTAGACACGATAACCCTCTATTTTGTCAATGTTTATTTAGTTTAGTA
>JBKJRF010000207.1:0-8197 GCA_046594825.1 Methylotenera sp. | reverse complement strand
GGCAGAGCGCATCGACATGCTGTTCTCGCGCGACAACCCATCGGATGTTACAGGTATTCCGACAGGGTTTACCGATTTAGATTCGATGACTTCTGGCTTTCAAGGCGGCGATTTAATTATCGTGGCAGGCAGGCCTTCCATGGGTAAAACGGCGTTTTCGCTCAATATTGCCGAAAATGTGGCGTTGGATACTGGGCTACCAGTGGCAGTGTTCTCCATGGAAATGGCCTCAACACAGCTCGCCATGCGGATGATAGGCTCGGTAGGGCGTTTAGACCAGCATCGCATGCGTACTGGTAAGCTTGAAGATGAGGATTGGGAAAAGCTGACGACCGCCTTAGGTAAGCTAAATGAAGCCCCTATTTTTATTGACGAAGGCGCAGGTTTAAGTTCGTTTGATGTGCGTGCAAGAGCGCGTAGACTGCATCGCCAATGTGGTAAATTAGGTTTAATCGTCATCGATTACTTACAATTGATGTCTGCCCCTGCAGGCCGTCAGGGTGAGAATCGTGCAACTGAAATTTCAGAGATTTCACGTTCACTTAAAGCGCTTGCTAAAGAGCTGGACTGTCCTGTAGTGGCATTATCACAGCTTAATCGCTCAGTAGAAACACGCCCAGATAAACGTCCAGTGATGAGCGATTTACGTGAATCAGGTGCTATTGAGCAAGATGCGGACGTGATTCTATTTATTTATCGCGATGAAGTGTATAACCCAGACAGCGCTGATAAAGGCACAGCAGAAATTATCATCGGCAAGCAGCGTAACGGACCTATTGGCCGTGTAAGGCTTACTTTCTTGGGTCAGCATACGCGGTTTGAAAATTTTGCAGGTAGCGGCTACATGGCTGATAGCTATTAACCAGGTATTTATGGTTGTTATGTTTTAATATGCGTCCAATTCTGGCCACTATTTCGCATCATGCACTGCAGCATAATCTAGCTGTTGTAAAAAAGTACGCGCAACATTCAAGAGTGATGGCTGTTGTAAAAGCCAATGCTTATGGTCACGGTTTAATCAACGTAGCGCATGCGCTTAATGACGCAAATGGCTTTGCCGTACTAGGCTTGAATGAAGCAATAGATTTACGTGAAGCTGGTTTTAGCCAAACGATTCTATTACTAGAAGGTGTATTTAGCTTTACTGAGCTTGCCATTGTAGCTAGTTTTAGTCTGGATATCGTGGTGCATTCCGTACCTCAAATTGAGATGTTAGAACGCACCCATTTAACTAGGGCGATTAATATTCATCTTAAAATGAATACTGGCATGAACCGTCTAGGCTTTACACCAAGTGAATATCTAACTGCATTCAATCGCTTGCAGGCATGCAAAAATGTGCATGAGATTACTTTAATGACACATTTTGCTACCGCTGATGAGGCGTTAGGAATTGCCACACCGCTACAAGTATTTAAAAAAATCACACAGGGATTAAGCCAGCCGGTATCTTTAGCTAATTCAGCCACTATTTTACGTTATCCTGAAGCACATGCTGATTGGGTAAGGCCAGGCATTGTGTTGTATGGTGCGTCTCCAATATCAGGTACATCAGCAATTGAGTTTAATCTAATACCTGTGATGACATTAACCACTGAAATTATTAGTGTGCAAACAATTGAGGCAGGGGAGAGCGTAGGTTACGGCAACCGATTTACTGCAAGTAAAACAACACGTGTTGGTGTTGTGGCTTGTGGTTATGCCGACGGTTACCCACGTCATGCAGGTCAATATGCTACTAATGAAAATAAGCTTGATGTACCTATTTTAGTTGCAGGCAAAGTGACTAAAATTATAGGGCGTGTTTCCATGGATATGTTGTTTTGTGATTTAACTGATATTCCAGAGGCTAATATTGGTGCGCCTGTCGAGCTATGGGGTAATCAGGTTTCTGTAGATGCAGTGGCTGAAGCTTCCGGTACTGTGGGTTATGAGTTGTTGTGTGCGGTTGCTCCGCGCGTATCTATGAAAGTTGTTGATTGATGGCCAAAGCTAAAACAATCTATACCTGTACTGAATGTGGTGGTGTAGAACCTAAATGGCAAGGACAATGCCCTAATTGTTTTGCATGGAATACGCTGGTAGAAACGATTGCAGAAACTGCAACAACTGGCACAATCGCCAGTCGCTATGCACCTTTGGCTGAAACAGCCGGTTTGCAAAAACTCACTGAGGTTGAAGCCGCTGAAGTGCCACGTCAACCTACTGGCGTGAGTGAGTTTGACCGCGTATTAGGCGGTGGTTTAGTGCCTGGTGGGGTAGTGTTGATTGGCGGTGATCCTGGCATTGGTAAGTCTACTTTGTTACTGCAAACTTTATGTCATATAGGCAATGCGCGCAAAGCTATTTATGTGAGTGGCGAAGAATCACCACAGCAAATTGCTATGCGTGCTAAACGTCTTGGTTTAGATGCTAGCCCAATTTCGCTTCTAGCTGAAATTAACCTAGAAAAAATCATCAGCACGTTGCAAAAGCACAAGCCTGATATTGCAGTCATTGATTCTATTCAAACAGTATATTCAGAGGCTTTACAATCAGCGCCTGGCTCGGTAGCACAGGTACGTGAATGCTCGGCACAATTAACAAGATTGGCTAAGCAAGCGGGCATTACTGTGATTTTAGTGGGCCATGTGACTAAAGAAGGTGCACTTGCAGGCCCTAGAGTGCTAGAGCATATTGTCGATACAGTGCTTTATTTTGAGGGTGACCAGAATTCAAGCTTTAGACTGATCCGTGCTTTTAAAAATCGCTTTGGTGCAGTCAATGAACTTGGTGTATTCGCAATTACAGAAAAAGGTTTGCGCGAAGTTACGAATCCATCAGCATTATTTCTATCGCATCATAGTGAGCAGGTTGCTGGTTCATGCATTACTGTCACTATGGAAGGTACGCGCCCACTGTTAATTGAGATTCAAGCATTAGTAGATGAAGCGCATGCGCCTAACCCCAAGCGATTGTGTGTGGGATTAGAGCAAAATCGTTTAGCAATGTTGCTCGCGGTGCTACATCGCCATGCTGGTGTGGCTTGTTTTGATCAAGATGTCTTTATCAATGCGGTTGGCGGGGTTAAAATTGCCGAACCAGCTGTAGATTTGGCCGTACTTTTATCTATAGTTTCTTCTTTAAAAAACAAACCATTAGATAATAAACTTATAGTATTTGGTGAAGTTGGTTTGGCAGGAGAAGTGCGTCCTGTACAACGTGGGCAAGAGCGCCTAAAAGAAGCTGCAAAACTTGGTTTTACGAAAGCTATTGTGCCAAAAGCCAATGCACCTAAACAACGGATTGAGGGTATAGAGGTTATTGGTGTAGAACGATTAGATCAAGCTTTAGCAAAATTGAGAGAAAGTTAGTTTAAAAGACTTCGTCTGTGTATTAGCCTAAATATTCGCAATCAACTCAGCGCATCTGATGCCGCTTCTAATTGAGCCTTCTATTGTGGCCGGATAATCAGCATAGGTATAATCTCCAGCTAGGAATAAGTTGGTTTGGGGTGTTTTGTTAGTTGGCCGGGCTAGGTTAGCTTCACATGAAAAAGTAGCGCGTTTTTCAGCAATCACCTTGTGCCATAAAGGTTTAGGTATACCTGGAAATGCATGGCTAATCTCTCGAGCAATTCTTAATGCAAGATCATCTTGGGTAAGCTTCTGATGTTTACCTTCCGCACTTACAATCACAGCAACTAAGCCTTTTTGCCCACATAGCTGACCTCTATCAAATACCCATTGACCAATCGTATTATCTAACCCAGTCATCACGTTAGGTAGTTTGGTTTCTGGTGGGTATTGCAAATAAATGGTGTAAATTGGCTGATATGAATAAGTTTGAGTTTGTATCAGTGCATGTTTTAATTTTGGTAAATCTTCAAGTAATTTTTCAACTCTAGCTGGTGAGACAGCAATCACCACATGGCTGAAGAAAGACTTACCGTCACGGGTTTCCAAATTAAAACCATTTTTACCTAAACTGTTTTTTACTGCCTCAAGGCTACGAATCCGTCTATTGAGTTTTATCACACCATCTTTAGCTTTTATATACTGTGATAGCGGCTGCGAAATGATTTGTGACAAATCTAAACGTGGCAACAAAAAATCACTGTTCTTTTTATTGCCAGTAAAGGTATCACGCAAAACATTCAAAAATATACGCGTGCTAGCTTCTTGAATTGGCGTGTTAAGCGCCGCTAGGCATAGTGGCTCCCATAGCTTGCTGATTAGGCTGCTAGTTTGATATTGGTTAATTAAAAACCGATTTAATGGTGTGTCATTCGCCACATGATATTGCATTTTTTTAAGTCTAGCCATTAACTTAATGGCTTCAATACGCTCAGAAAAGCTCAATCCTTTGCAAAACAATAAGCCAACGAGTAAATTTAGCGGGGCGGGTAAATAGTGGGCTGATTTTAGTAAAAATGCTGATTTTGCAGTATTTGATAGCATCTGCATTTGCAAAGGTACGCGCATAAACACTTTTTTTTCATCGATACCAATTTTGGCTAATAGCGCTAAAGTTTCATGATACGCACCCAATAAAATATGTTGGCCGTTATCCAAAAGATGCATTAGTTCATTATTTTCTACCACTACAGTACGTGCCCGCCCGCCAAGTTGAGAGCTTGCTTCAAATACTGTTACTTGGTAACCGCGATCAACCAAGGTGGCTGCTGCACTAAGACCAGCACAACCACCGCCAATAATTGCAACATGAGTATTAGATAAATTCAAAATAATCCTTAAATATTTTTAATCCATACTTTAAAAGCTAGCCAAAACTTACGTAATGCACCTAATGAAGTGCGAGAGTTCAGCACTTTTTGTGCGCCATCAACTTTAATCTCGCGCAATAGGGTGCGATAAATGGCTGCCATCATGAGTCCTACGCGTTGGTTTTTACGATCTTCTGCTGGTAGTTCCTGCAAAGCTCGATCATAGTAACTTTCTGCACGTTCAATTTGATGCTCTAGCAACTGCTTCACTGCATCTGATTCACGACTGTGCAAAATATCATCCTCAGTCACTTTAAATGTGGCCAAGTCATCTAAAGGCAAATAGATTCGATTGCGGCGCGCATCTTCACCTACGTCACGAATTATATTAGTCAGTTGGAATGCCATACCTAAATCATGGGCAAATTTGAGCGTTTTTCGATTAGTAAAGCCAAATATCTGTGCTGAAAGTAAGCCTACTACGCTTGCGACACGGTAACAATAAAGCTGCAATTGCTTGAAATCTTCGTAGCGATTGAAGCTTAAATCCATCTCCATGCCATCTATTATTTCAATAAAGTGTTCGGCATCAAGATTGTAGGTTTTGATATGCGGTAAAAGTGCTTTAGATACAGGATGTTGTGGCTTATCAAGATACAAACTCTCAATTTCAGTACGCCACCAGTTAAGCTTGGTTTGTGCGATATGTAACTCAGTACATTCATCTGCAATATCGTCCACTTCTCGGCAAAAAGCATAAAGTGCCGTAATCGCTTCACGTTTTTGTAGGGTTAAAAACATAAAGCTGTAGTAGAAGCTAGATCCGCTTTTTGCAGTTTTTTGTTGGCAGTATTGCTGAGGTGTCATTATTTTTTAATGTTTTCTGTTTTATTACTTATATTTTAAATAGTGCTTTTAAAATGATCATTAGCCAATCCCATTTATTCAATGTTGGCCTGTATTGGAATATATCGCCATTCACTTTGCTGATTTTTTGGATGATACGTTCACCACCCGCAATTATCATGCGCATTTCAAAACCAATGCGGCCACTTAAAATTCGTCCAAGTGGTTTGCCGGCTTGCAGTAATGCACTTACACGTTGCACATTGAACTGCATAAATTGTTGCCAGTGCGTATCCACCGTTTGTGCCTCAATTTGTCGCTCACTAATATTAAACGCTGCCATCTCATCTTGGCACATGTAAATACGCTGCTTGCCTTCATTCTTTTTAAAATCAATAGCAATATCTTGCAAGAAGTTGATGATTTGCAGCGCGGTACAAATATTATCAGAGAGTTGAATATTGCTAGGGGTAGATTTTCCATAAAGATGCAATAACAACCTACCAATCGGGTTGGCAGAGCGTGTGCAATAGTCAAGTACATCGTTGTAATTAGCATAACGTGTTTTAGTAACGTCTTGACTGAATGCATCTAGCAAGTCGTAAAAAGGCTCAAAAGGCAGTTTATTTGCCCTTATCATTTGACCTAAAGTAGCAAAAAAAACGGTTTGTGGCTTGATGTAAGCGTGTAGTAAATCAAGCTCATCGCGAAAGTTATTGAGTAGTGCCAAACGATTTTCTATTGATAAATCACCTTCATCTGCAAAGTCATCGGCTTGCCTGGCAAAGCTGTAAATCAAACTGATGGACTCACGTAAGTGCTGTGGCAAAAAAAATGAAGCCACTGGGAAGTTTTCATAATGATTCCTGGCTAAGGCTAAACCTTGTTCTGTGTTTAGACTGGCTACTAGTCTAGTACTTGTACCAAGAGGTTTTGTGTTAGTCATGGCGTGAGTATGCCATAAAATGGTGATAATTTTTTGACTACAAAATCTAAATGATAGTGCCTAAAAACTAATGTTAAGTTTTCATAGAAAACCGTACTGAGAAATAGCAAAGCTTTGTTAAAATGGATTCAATTGATTTAAAATTTTAAGGTAATTATGTTAGCAATTATAGGTGGCACAGGTTTAACGCAATTAGATAATTTAAATATTACTAAACGTTTGATAGTGCGCACGCCTTATGGCGAGCCATCGCAACCGCTAATTTTTGGTGAAATAGCTGGCCGAGAAGTAGTCTTTTTAGCGCGACATGGTAATGGCCATACGATCCCACCACATGAAGTGAATTATCGTGCCAATATATACGCACTGCACTTACAAGGCGTAACGGAGATTGCGGCAGTGGCTACTGTGGGCGGCATACACCCAGATTTAACCCCTGGCATTATTGCTCTACCACATCAGATTATTGACTACACGCATGGCAGGAAAAATACCTTTTACGATGGTATAGAGCTGCCAGTCAAACATATTGATTTTACTGAGCCATATTGCCCTAAGCTACGTGCAAAATGGCAAAAAGCTGCAGCAGGTATCGGTGAACCTTTGGTTGATAAAGGCGTATATGCAACGATGCAGGGGCCACGCCTAGAAACTGCAGCTGAAATCAATCGCTTAGAACATGATGGTGCAACTATGGTGGGGATGACTGGAATGCCTGAAGCGGCCTTAGCACGTGAATTAAGTATAAGTTACGCTGCTATTTGCCCTGTAGCCAATCACGCAGCTGGGCGTGGTGATAGCCTACATAGCATTCAATATGAAGATGTCATGGTTAAATTAAATGAAACCATGGTGCGCGTGCGCAATCTAATTGCAGCATTGGTCAAACAGAATGGGAGTTTGTAAGTATGGCAATTAAAACTGTTTTACGCATGGGTGAGCCTTTATTGCTGCTCAAAGCAGCGCCTGTTGAGCAGTTTGATACAGTTGAGCTACGCCAACTGATTCAGGATTTAGAAGACACCATGCAGTACATGAACGGAGCAGGCATTGCCGCACCGCAAATTGGTGTAAGTCTACGCATTATTATTTTTGGTCAGAAAGAAACCAATGAAAGTATAAATCCACGTTATCCAGATGCGGATGTCGTACCTTATACAGTACTCATTAACCCAATATTGACACCGGTGAATGAAGAAATGGAAGAGGGTTGGGAAGGGTGTTTGTCTGTACCTGGAATGCGCGGCATTGTGTCGCGTCATGTTCGCATGCATTACAAAGGCTTCGACCAGTTTGGAAATGTTATAGATAGATTGGTCAGTGACTTTCATGCGCGTGTCGTTCAACATGAATGTGACCACCTAGATGGTATTTTATACCCCATGCGAATCAAGGATTTAAAAGATTTTGGCTATACAGATGTATTTTTTCCTAATCAAGATATTCAAGATGAGTAATTCTTTGCTATAATCTCGTTTTCGTTGAAATCGTAGCGAATAAAGCTTGGTACAATAAGCTTTGAATAAGACAAAGGAAGAGTGGCAGAGCGGTTTAATGCTACAGTCTTGAAAACTGTCGTGGGTGCGAGCCCACCGTGAGTTCGAATCTCACCTCTTCCGCCAAAATTCATAATAGTTAGTTTTTGTGCCGCTTAATAGAAGCGGCTTTATTTTTTACAGAATTTAAATAGTATTTTAAAG
>JBKJRF010000073.1:0-15786 GCA_046594825.1 Methylotenera sp. | reverse complement strand
ATGTTCACCAAGCTTCAAATATGTTACGGCCAAACCTTGTTTATTCAAAGCCTCGGCATAATGTCGCATTGCGGGTAGAAACAAGACTATGCGCGCTTTATGGCTCCATACGTGGGTCGATTCGGCGCTTGCTTCTACCATTAAGATGCAGTCTTGTTCAGCATCAAACGCTTCAAGTACAGGGTTATCAAGACTTAATTGATCCCCAAGAATTAAGATTAAATTTCGTGTCATTACTTACTACTGGCTCTGCATTTATCTGAACAATATTTGACTTCAACCCAGTTTTTTGCCCAAGCTTTGCGCCATGTCATTTCACGGCCGCATTGCAAGCAAGGTTTACTTGGAAGCACACTTTTATTGCCTTTGAAAGTAAGTTGATTTGTCATTCAGAGAAGACTACTAGAATGACATGCAGTTCAGTAAAACTGTTATTTATGTGTTGAGTAACTGTTGTATTAAATTAGCGGCTGCGGCAAAACCAAAAGGTGCCGTTACACATACGCTCGAACCATATCCAGCACAATTTAGGCCAGTAATCGTGCTATTAGTTACATCTTCATCTACCTCACACAACGCATCAGGCTTGATAATCGCTTCATCCGAATAGATAGCACTAATACCGAATTTAGATGCTTTGGCTTTAGCAGATGATTGTGTTTTTAGATTATCACCTTTAGGAAAATTGTAGTCGCGTCGTAAACCGTTGCGCACTTTAGCCAGCAATCTATCCCCTGCTACCACGGATAAATCCGCTTGCTTGATTTTGGTTGGATCTAAGCGTCCACCTGCGCCACCTACAGTTACCAAAGGCACTTGATGCTGTTTACAAAAAGCTGCAATGGCCATTTTAGCTTTTGCGTCATCAATACAATCAATCACACCATCATAACGCTGGTTTAATATCAGACCAACGTTTTCAACAGTAACAAAATCCTCGACCTCAATCAGCGTTGCAGTCGGATTGATGAGACGGATACGCTCTGCCATCGCAGTGACTTTAGCTTTACCAAACGCGCCATCTACCGCATGTAACTGTCGATTTACATTAGATTCTGCAATGTTATCTAAATCAATCAAGGTAATTGCACCTACTGCATTACGTGCTAAGGCCTCGGCAGCCCAAGAGCCAACACCACCAATACCTATTACACAGATATGGGCAGACTGTAGCTTTGCCAAACCATCTGCCCCATATAACCTTGAAACGCCTCCAAAACGACGTGCAAAATCTACTGTTTCTGTCACGTTTCTAAAACCACAAAAGCTGCTGCTAAATTCTTCTCATCGCTAATGCTAATGTGCATATGCGTGATACCTTTAGACTGCAATAAAACTTGCAAATCTGCCGCCAAAACTAAGATTGGCTTACCTAAATCATCATGGGAAACTGCAATATTCTGGAAAGTGGCAGGCGCACGCAAACCAGTACCCAGTGCTTTAGAGAATGCCTCTTTCGCTGCAAATCGTTTAGCTAAGAATCGGGCTTTGATGTGTGATTGTTGATAACTATCAAATTCACTAGCCGCTAAAATACGTTTGGCAAAATCATCACCAAATTGCTGTATCGAAGCTTCTATGCGAGTAACTTCAACGATATCCGTACCAATGCCAAAAATCATTTAGAGGGGGAATTTACGATAAAAATTTGTAGGCACATAAGAGTGGAATATCGAGGATTTCTTTACTTGTAAGAAAATTCTTTGATTAAAGCTTTCATCTCGCGAACTGCATTATCCCAGCCTACGAAAAGCGCATGGGCAACAATTGCATGGCCGATATTCAGTTCTTCAATACCATGGATAGATGCGATTTCATGCACATTGTGATAATGCAAACCATGGCCTGCGTTGACTATCAAACCTAAACTTAAAGCATGATTTACTGCATGTTGAATGCGTGCCAATTCACGAGCTTTGTCTATTGAGTTTTCTGCATCTGCAAATGTGCCCGTATGTAGCTCAATCACTGGGGCGCCAGTTTTTTTTGCAGCATCAATCTGCGCAACATCTGGGCCTATAAATAATGAGACACGGATACCGGCATCGCTTAATTTTCCAACCGCTTTTTGTACGTTAGTAAAGTTACCCACCACATCAAGCCCGCCTTCAGTAGTGCGCTCCTCGCGCCGTTCAGGCACTAAACAAACGTCCTGTGGAGACACTTCAAGCGCAATACCTATCATCTCATCCGTCACGGCACATTCAAGATTCATGCGGGTTTGTAGCAGGCCACGCAAAGCCCGTACATCAGCATCTTGCATGTGCCTACGGTCTTCACGCAAATGAAGTGTGATGCTGTCTGCACCTGATTGTTCAGCACGCAGGGCTGCCTGAACCACACTAGGATATTTGGTACCACGTGCCTGGCGAATCGTAGCGACGTGGTCAATATTGACACCTAACTTAATCATTCTATAAAGCTTGTAAATCTATTAAAAGCTGTCTTGTATGTAATGGTTTATCACCTAAATAATGCGTTAATAAATAGCGCATCAGTTGCTTGCTTTGTTGCTGAGTTTGCAGATTCCTATAATCGCCATTCGCCATATCAATCAATGTCTTACCTACTAATTGTACGCCATTTTTTTTATGGTTAGCATCAGCATTGAGTCTAGCAGCACCATGCTCAGCCTCGTAGCGATAGTGTTGCGCTTCTAATACCAGCCCATCATTTTCATCCATCAATAATGGAATCGCATAACCCAATTCTTGCAATAATTTCAATTCAAACCTACGGAGTGTGGAAGCTAAATCTGGGCTGGTAGATAATGTTTTTAACGTTTGGCTATAGTATTCAAACAAAGCCTCATGAGGGTCTTCACGTGGTAATAATCTTAATAAAAGCTCGTTCAAGTAAAACCCACACATCAAGGCCTCGCCTTTTAACAGTAGCAAGCCACCGGCCCAATCTAGGCTGTGTAAGGTTTTAAGCTCTAATTTACCAGACCATGTTGCAATTAGGGGTTGAAACGACTGTAACATGCCGCGCATTGCAGACCTTGGGCGTCGAGCACCTTTAGCAGTAGTGGCTACGCGGCCAAAGCCATGTGCAAACAACTCAACAACCAAGCTCGTTTCTTTGAATGGGTAAGTGTGTAACACGTATACCGCCTGATTGTCCTGACGATGACCATCTTGTCGAGTACTTGCAACTGCCATTAACTATTCGGCCTGCTCAAGCTATGTAAACCTTCGTCCTCAGCTTTTAAGATCAAAAGCGGCACTAACATTTCTGTGCCTGAAAATAGAATCATTGCGTAACATATATCTTCTTCTGTATGAATTGGCGTAAATTTACCAAAACCATATCTTGAATTACGCATCACTTGCCATGCGCCTTTAGGCTCTTGATATTCAGGCTTATCAAAATAGTATTTAATGCTTTCCGTACTAATACTTTTAAGGGGGTAATCTCCATTATCTGCCAAAATTACCCAACCCATTTCACCATCTTTACCTGTATTTTTTAGTTGGTACAGATACCATTCATCATCTTCATATACCAGATTAAATACATTGTTAATGCCGCCTGTTTTACGATTCTTGGCGTAATAGACCCCTTGTTCATCTAGCGTAATTGGCTTGCCATAAACAGGAATGTTAAACACATTACTTGCTGCCATTGTCTACACCTTACCTAATAGCTTGAATTAATTAACTAAATCAATATCCCAAGCTTTTACTAATATCCTAGACTTTTTAAAGCCCTTTCATCGTCAGCCCAACCACCTTTAACTTTTACCCAGGTTTCTAGATATACTTTTCCACCAAATAATTTTTCCATATCTTGTCTGGCTTCAGTGGAGATTTGTTTCATTTTATCGCCATTTTTACCGATAAGCATTGGTTTTTGGCTGTCCTTATCAACAATAATTGCACAAAAGATACGCCGCAAATTACCAACAACTTCAAACTTCTCAATTTCTACTGCCACTGAATAAGGTATTTCATCACCTAGCAACCTGAAAATTTTCTCGCGGACTAGCTCTGCCGCTAAAAAACGTTCATTTTTATCGGTGAGTTCATCTTCTGAATAAATCGCTGCTTGTTCGGGCAAATATTTACGAATTGTCGCAAGCAATTCATCAAGATTTAAGCTTTTTTTAGCACTCACTGGTACGATTTCTGAAAATGGAAATTCTAGATCAAAGTCTTGGATCAATGGCAATAAATTGCCTTTGTCTCCCATCAAGTCTGACTTATTAACCACTAAAATTGTTGGCGTTTTTTCTGAAAGTAACGTCAATACTTTACGATCAGCTTCACCTAATTTCATAGGCTCAATCACAAAAAGTACAACATCAACTTCTGTGAGTACTTGCGTAACGGTTTTATTCAAACCTTTATTTAAAGCATTTAAGTGTTTTTGCTGAAAACCTGGCGTATCGACAAATAAGAACTGTGTATCTTCAGTAGTATGAATCCCCAGTAAACGATGGCGCGTCGTTTGTGCCTTACGCGAAGTAATTGCTAACTTCATACCCAAAATATGGTTAAGTAGGGTTGATTTACCTACGTTAGGACGCCCAACAATCGCTACCGTACCGCATTTGAATGCTGATACTGTTTTTAAGTCTGCATCTGCATTTGATTCTAAGTCTGTCATTTTCTAGGTTTTTCCATAACGTATTTCTCCAGTGCGACCAAAGCTAACTGTGCCGCTTGTTGTTCTGCGATGCGACGGCTAGTACCTTCACCAATCGTGCGTATATTGTACTTTTCTATGCTGCATTCCACGATAAATACTTGAGCATGCGCTTCGCCACCTGTGTGGGTCACTATATATTCTGGTACTGCTATTTTTCTACCTTGTAGCAATTCCTGCAACAAGGATTTAGGATCTTTATCAATTACTTTAGGATCTATAGTATCAAGTTTATTTGCATAAAACTGCAACACTAATTCCTCTGCTGCGGCAAAACCACCATCAAGATATACCGCACCGATAATAGCCTCTAGGGCATCAGCCAGTATAGACGGCCTGCGCCAGCCAGCACTCTTTAGCTCACCCTCACCTAACTTAAGCGCATCACCTAAATTCAGTGAAAATGCAATTTCACTAATAGTAGCCTCTTTTACTAACTGTGCGCGCAAGCGACTTAAGTCTCCTTCAGCGAGACTTGGAAAGCGTTGGTATAACTGATTTGCAATAATAAAGTTAAGTGCACCATCACCTAAAAACTCTAACCGCTCATTATTTTGGGCGCAGTAACTACGATGCGTTAACGCTTGAGTTAGCAGATCAGGGTTTATAAAATTGTAAGTTAAGCGTTTAACTAGAACCTGCTGAGTCATTGAGATTGTGATAAAAAATTAACCAAACTAACTGGTAAATTACTTGCCATCGCTTGAAGCTGAAAAATCCAGCAAAACGCTTATATTGCCAGCCAATGGTTTGGTTACTTGATATTGCACTGAAACAACCGTTTCTCCAGCGCTATTTTTATCAATAGATAAATCTTTACCGGTTACCACAGTGACGTAAGAAGTGCTGGCACGTCGATCAAATGCATCTATGATTTCTTTTTTGCTCATGGAGTTTAAGGATTCTGTCTTCATAGATTTCATTACAGTTTTAACTGAAAAGAACTCTGCATAAGCAGGGAAAATAGTCATTACAATTAGCGCTACAAAAACTAAAATCCCACCAATGAATAACATGCCAATGAAAGTTGCACCTTTTTGCTTTTTTAGGCTGTTATGTTGTGTGTTTTTGTAGCTAAGCATGGTTTTCCTCCAATATATTGAACAATTTTAGTACTAACGACTAATGTACGACTGTACCTATTCTAGAGCCTTGATCAAAATTCATCCAAATATAAAAAGCTTTACCGACTAAATTCTTTTCAGGCACAAAGCCCCACACCCTACTATCAGAACTGTTATCACGATTATCACCCATCGCTAAATAATGTCCAGTAGGCACAGTAATTTCTTCATCATTGGCAAACTTCGCGCCAATTGCATCTGCATCATAATTACCAACTACATCGTGAATGAGAATACTGTGATTCACACTACCAATCTGCTCGCGATACTCTTTTGCGGTCATGTTATTCAAACCCGGTAATACATATTCATAGTTACCAACATCTTGCACATCTAACAGTTTTCCATTGATGGTCAACTGTTTATTTTGGTAGCGAATTTTGTCGCCTGGCAACCCAACCACACGTTTAATGTAATCAATTGACGGTTCAGGCGGAAAATGAAATACAAATACATCACCACGGCTTGGATGATTTACTTCAAAAAATGTATTGTTCAAAATTGGTACACGCAAGCCATAAGTAAATTTGTTGACTAAAATATAGTCTCCAGCAAGCAACGTTGGCATCATTGAGCCTGATGGAATCTTGAACGGCTCTACAATAAACGAGCGTACAAAAAACACTACCAAAATCACTGGGAAAAAGCTTTTAGCATATTCCACCAAGACTGGCTCAGCGGCACCTGCGGCACGGCTTTTACGTAATACAAGAATGTCTAACAGCCAAATAAAACCTGTTACCACCAGTATTACTATCATGAACAATGCAAACATCATCGCTTATTTATCCTCTACTCTTAAAATAGCCAAGAAAGCTTCTTGCGGTATTTCAACGTTACCTACTTGCTTCATGCGTTTTTTACCTTCTTTTTGCTTATCTAATAGTTTACGTTTACGGGAAACATCGCCACCATAACATTTAGCAATGACGTTCTTACGCATGGCTTTCACGGTTTCACGAGCAATAATATTTGCACCAATAGACGCCTGAATCGCTACATCAAACATTTGGCGTGGAATCAGCTCACGCATTTTAGCCGCTACTTCGCGACCACGATGCACACTATTTGCACGATGCACAATCATACTCAGCGCATCTACACGCTCACCATTGACCATAATATCAAGCTTCACTAAATCTGCTGCGCGAAATTCTAAGAACTCGTAATCCATAGAAGCGTAACCGCGTGACACTGATTTCAATTTATCAAAAAAATCGAGTACCACTTCATTGAGCGGCATTTCATAGCTCAACATGACTTGTCGACCCATATACTGCATATTCTTTTGCAATCCACGTTTATTGTTACATAGCGTCATCACAGGCCCAACATAATCTTGGGGCATCAGTAAATTCACATTAATCACAGGTTCACGTGTCTCTTCAACGCGCGAGGGCTCTGGTAAACGCGATGGATTTTCTATTTGCACTACCGAGCCGTCTTTAAGTAGCAACTCATACACTACGGTTGGGGCAGTGGTAATCAAATCCATGTCATACTCACGCTCCAAGCGTTCTTGTACGATTTCCATGTGAAGTAAGCCTAGAAAACCACATCTAAAACCAAAACCTAATGCAGTTGAGTTTTCTGGCTCAAATAGTAAAGATGCGTCATTCAAACTCAACTTTTCGAGCGCAGTACGTAAGGCTTCAAATTGATTAGACTCTACTGGATATAGTCCTGCAAACACTTGCGGCTTAACTTCTTTAAAACCTGCCAATGGTTCTGTAGCTTGTCTGCCAGCCAAAGTAACCGTATCACCGACTTTAGCATTAGCTAACTCTTTAATACCAGCAATGATAAAACCTACCTCACCTGCTGATAACGAAGTTTTCTGCAATGATTTTGGTGTAAATACACCCACTTGCTCACATAGATGTTCGGCACCTGTCGCCATCAAGCGAATTTTATCTTTTGGCTTAACTACGCCATCTATCACACGTACCAGCATCACTACGCCTACGTAATTATCGAACCATGCATCAATCACCAATGCTTTTAATGGCTTGGTCACATCGCCGACTGGAGGCGGCACTTTAACAATCACTGCTTCTAGTACATCCCGTACGCCTAAGCCTGTTTTGGCTGAACAACGAACCGCATCGGTAGCATCTATGCCAATCACATCTTCAATTTCTTGAATCACACGCTCTGGGTCGGCGGATGGCAGGTCAATTTTATTCAGCACAGCCGTCACTTCAACACCTAAATCAAGTGCGGTATAACAGTTAGCCACGCTTTGTGCCTCTACGCCTTGGCTTGCATCTACAACGAGTAATGCTCCTTCGCAAGCTGAAAGCGAACGGCTTACTTCATAACTAAAATCCACATGACCTGGAGTATCAATCAAATTCAGGTTATAAATTTGACCGTTATCGGCCTTATATTGCAAAGCGGCGGTTTGCGCTTTAATAGTAATGCCACGTTCACGCTCAATATCCATAGAGTCAAGCACTTGCGCCTCCATCTCACGGTCAGCCAAACCACCGCATAGCTGAATAATACGGTCAGCTAAGGTAGATTTACCGTGGTCAATGTGGGCAATAATGGAGAAGTTACGAATATTTTTCATGGTTATATTAAAGATTGTCTATTTATACGACTGGCTAGCGGCTTAACTTTGAAATTGGATTAATAATAAGGACGAGCCAAAAATAAAGGCTAACCAAAATAAAGGCGCCTTAGGCGCCCTTATTATTAACTGAACTATGCTGATTTTACAGTAAATTCAAAGTATTAACATCAACAGATTGTTAAGCTAATTTCCATTACCTCTATTTAGTAGCTGGAATTTTGACTGGTACATAAAGCGTGCTATCGCCACGTAATACTAATAACGCTACTGTTTTACCTGCCGCAAACCCAGCAAGCTGCTTGTTAAACTGCTCTAAGCTTTGCACCTCAGTATTGTTTAGACCAAGGATGACATCACCACGACGTACACCAGCTTGTGCTACTGCACCTTGTGAGTCTATTACTAGCAAGCCATTTTTACCGTTAAGTTTTTTCTTTTGCTGCGGTGTCACTTCTTTCAAAATCAGACCAATGCGATTTACTTCAGGCTTTACAGCTGGCTTACTGCTTTGTGCAACTTCAGCTGACTCCGTTGGCATTTCACCTACACCCATATTGAGTGTTTTAGGTGTGCCTTTACGTAAAATCTCTACAAGCGTAATTTTACCAGGCTTGATCGCCCCTACAACACGCGGCAAGTCTGCTGAGGTAATGATAGGTTTACCATCAAATTTGATAATGACATCCCCTGCTTCTAAACCGCCCTTGTCAGCAGGGCCATTTTTTTCAACGCCGGCAACCAATGCACCGTTAGTATTTTTCATACCAAACGATTCAGCAAGATCTTTGGTAAGCTCTTGAATTGCAATACCTAACCAGCCGCGGGTGATTTTACCTGAAGCTTTTAATTGGTTAGAAATATCAATCGCCACATCAATAGGGATTGAAAAAGAAAGGCCTACAGAGCCGCCACTACGACTATAAATTTGTGAGTTAATACCAACCACTTCCCCAGCCAGATTAAACAGCGGCCCGCCGGAGTTACCCGGGTTAATGGCTACATCAGTTTGAATAAATGGTACGTAGTTTTCTTGAGGTAATGCGCGACCTTTCGCACTTACAATACCTGCCGTCATAGTGTTTTCTAAGCCGAACGGTGAGCCAATTGCAGCTACCCATTCCCCTACTTTTAATTTGCTAGGATCGCCAATGGTTACTTTTGGCAAACCAGTAGCTTCGATTTTCACCAAGGCAACATCTGTACGCTTATCGAAACCAATGATTTTGGCCTTAAATTCACGTTTATCGTACAACTTTACAATCACTTCATCTGCTTCATTCACAACGTGTGCATTGGTTAGAATATAACCATCGCTACTGATAATGAAACCTGAACCTAGCGATTGTGACTTGTAATCTGATGGTGGCACTCCATTCTGCCCAGGCGCACCAGGCATGTTTGGAATACCGAAACGTCTTAAAAATTCTTGCATTTGCTCGTCATCTGGCATGCCAGGGAACGGCATTGCTGCTGCATCTGTATGCACATTTTGCGTCACACTGATGTTGACTACTTCTGCACCATGTTTTTCTGCTAGTTCAGTGAAGTCTGGCAAGTCTTTAGCATAAACATTTGCATTCACTGCAGCAATTAAACTTAATCCAATTACAGCTATCCAATTTCTTAACATCTATTCACCCCGTTTAGTTTGAAATTCATCTGTGCTTGTATTTAAACTACTTACGTCTAAAGTACTTCTATTTATATTATTAACATTCAAATTTTTAAGCCTCCGCTTCCTCATCAGAATATCGCAATATCACCGCCTGATATTTTTTACTGTAAGCAACACCAGATTTATCATGTCCTATCAGATGACCTTTTACCCAAAAAAATCCCAGCACCAAGCCCAATAGCGCAGCCAAAATCACATAAAACTGATTATTAAAAAATCTATCGGCTAATAATGTAGCAATTAACATAGTAAATAGAGGTACTACGTACAAAAAGAATGCGGAATTTAACACAGCATGCTCATCAATACCCACGACTACGCTATCACCTACCTTAGCGTTAATCGGGTTCTCTGCAGTAAATTCATGGCTACTGTGCCCAAGCAACTTACCCCAAGCAGCATTGCCACAGCCACGTTTTTGGCCGCAAAGACCACAAGCCGTGCGCCTTTCAATTTCAAGGGTAGCTTGAGTCTCTACTTGCCCAGTAACAATGGCATACTCTTCTATCATGGTAATTAATATTGTTTTGAGAAATTCTGTTGAAATAAATTTTAAATTAAATAGTTTTTAATTTATATTTAAAAGTTAGTAACTCCATTGACTATTTTTTAAACACTACAGCTTTGGCAATTTGTGCTACGGTCAACTCTGGCACTTCACCCACTACTGTAATTTGATAACCATTTGCAGTGCTTGAATAAAAGCTAGTATTACCCACTATGCTATGCCCAGACCTAGGTTTAGCAGCATTAGTCACTGGCTCGACAAATAAAGACACTGAAGCTAATCCATCTGAAAAAACTACGTGCGTAACAGGTAAAGACTTGCCGTGCACCATCTGGATCATTTGATCAACTTTACGATAGCCCGCAGGTAATTCTTTAATTTCCCAATCGCTAGACACGCTGTTGTCAACGATACTGGCCACTTCGTTTTCCATCACATAACTTTTTTTGGTATCAATATTAGGTTGAAACCAATCTAAATCAACATTAGTGAGCAGAGCCAATTGATTAAACGCGATGTTATCCATCATCTCATTATGACTATTCAACATGACAGATTTTAGTAAAAGACCATATTCTGTATCTATCCAAAACCGATAGCTATAACGTAAGTTATCTTTAGGCTCTAAAAATATCACCTGTGTTTGACGACCTGCTACACGCTCTGCCTCACCAGCACGCAGTGAGTAACTCGATTTAATGCTATCTAGGCTTGCAGGCAAAATAGCTGGGAACATATTTTGACCGCGACGCTTCTCAATGATTATTTTTTCATTTCTAGGACTAAAGATAACCAAGTCGCTACCTTGGCTGAATACTTCACGCGGCGAGCCATCTAGCACTACATTACGTGCAAACTCACCTTTACCATTAAAGGTATGGGTGATTTGTACTGACTTGGTTTGTTGGCCATTCTGATAAACAAAAATGCCCTGATAACTCAAGGCTCGGGCAGCAATCGCAGCTTTCTGTAGCGTTTGCCACAATTCATCATCTGTGGCGGCACGCAAGTTCATACTTAAAGTTGCACTGGCAATTAAACAGGCCAGAACAAAGCGCTTCATACCTATCACTCCGCGTAATTTACAGATTGAATATAATATGAGCTTGGAGATGGTGCAGACGCTTGATGCGCCATGAGATACTCGGCTGGAATACTTTGTGCTACTTCAACTGGTGTTAACTGATTGCTACTTTGGACTTGTTGATGCATGACCATCCAACCCACTACCATCACTGCTGCAAAAGACGCTGCAATTGACCAAGCAACGGGAAGTTTACTTTTGGTTAGGGTATGCTGTTTAACATTCATTAAAGCTGCATTAGGTGACAATACGGTCGCTTCTAAATCAATTTTTTGCATTAGATTTTGTTTAAAATCTGTACTGAACATCACCGTACCGCGCATAGCATCCCCAATTAAATGATACTGGCTCCAAGCTTCAGCAGCTAGTCTATTCGACTGCACCGCTGTAATGAGATGCGACGCATCTTCTACGGCTATTTCGTCATCAAGCATGGCAGATATTTGTTCGTTCATCATTTACTCCTAAATCTCGTACATTTTTTTATTGAATATTACTAATATTTTTAAGATTATTCACTATATTACTGGTTTTTTATTACCATCTTTTACCTTCAGGCGTATCTAATAATGGTTTTAATTTAGACGCTATCGTTTCACGGGCTCTAAATATCCGTGAGCGCACAGTACCAATTGGGCAAGTCATAATAATTGCAATTTCTTCGTAACTTAAACCTTCAATCTCACGTAAGGTAATGGCTGTACGCAACTCTTCTGGAAGACTTGCTACAGTGTCATTGACCGTTTGCGCAATTTGCTTGGTCATCATCGATGACTCTGGCGTTTCCATCGTGCGCAATTCATTACCATCTTCAAAATTTTCAGCATCTTCAATATCGATGTCAGTACTTACTGTCGGCCTACGCCCCATTGATACCAAGTAATTTTTTGCTGTATTGATTCCAATACGATACAACCTAGTATAAAAGGCGCTATCACCACGGAAGTTAGGCAGTGCGCGATACGCTTTTATGAATGACTCCTGCACTACATCTTCAATCTCCGCTTGATCGCGTATCATGCGTGACAATAAACGCCCTAATTTACGTTGATATTTCTCAACTAACATACCAAAAGCACGTTTATCACCGCGCTGTGCACGTAAAACTAGTTCGTGGTCAATCTCACGATTACCTGTTGCTGGAGTAACGGCCACTGCTGTTAAATCCCCTGTTGGCTTAGTATTAATATTTGTTTTTTCACTTACAGAAGTATAACCTTGCATGGCTGGTTGCATTAAACTAAATTGACCTAAGTTCACTCCCAAACTTAATGGCCCAGTACTAAATGACGTTAATCCTAATAATTTACCGTTCTGTATCATCACGTATTCCCCTAACTGACATTACAAATTGTTTATTAAACTTTTGCTACGTTTGTTAATTGTTTCTATTGCCTTTTATCAAGACAGCGATACACTCTTATTAGTTCCGCTATTCCACCCTTTCACACACTCACGTTTCACTAAAGAAACTACGGCATAAACATGCAGCAATTTGATGTTTTAATTATCGGCAGCGGCCTAGCTGGGCTGTCATTGGCGCTACGTACTGCAGCGCATAAAAAAGTCTGTTTGGTTAGCAAACGCACCATTAACGACAGCGCCAGTGACTGGGCACAAGGCGGCATCGCTGCGGTATTGAATGATGACGACACTACAGAAAATCATATTTATGACACCTTGGTTGCAGGCGCGGGTTTATGTGATGAAACAGTGACTAAATTAGTCGCTGAGCATGCTAAAGAGTCTGTGAAATGGCTGATTGACCAAGGGGTAGGTTTTACTCGTGAACAAGATAATAGTGGCTACCATTTAACACGGGAAGGCGGCCACAGCCACCGTCGTATTATTCATGCGGCTGATGCCACGGGTCATGCCGTGCAAATGACGCTTTCTGAAAAAGTAAAGCAACATCCAAATATCACGGTACTGGAAAGTCATATTGCTGTCGACTTAATTACGACCAGCAAAATTTCTACCGGGCAAACTGCTAACTCTAAAATAGAGTCTACTGACAACAATGCTTGCCTTGGCGCATATGTGCTGGATAACGAGACTGGGAAAGTTATCACCATTGCCGCACAAAACACTATTTTAGCTACTGGTGGCGCAGGCAAAGTGTACCTTTACACCACTAACCCAGACGTTAGCACTGGTGACGGTATTGCAATGGCTTGGCGTGCAGGTTGCCGTGTGGCAAATATGGAATTCATTCAGTTTCACCCTACTTGTTTGTTTCACCCACATGCCAAATCATTTCTAATTAGTGAAGCGGTGCGTGGCGAAGGCGGGTTACTTAAATTGCCCGATGGCACCAGATTTATGCCAGAGCATGATTCTCGTGAAGAGCTCGCCCCGCGCGATGTAGTAGCGAGGGCGATTGATTATGAAATGAAAAAACGCGGGCTTAATTGTGTTTATTTGGATATTTCAGATAAACCATTAGCGTTTATCCAAGAGCATTTCCCCAATATCTATAGACGCTGCTTAGAGCTTGGCATCGACATCAGCAAAACACCGATTCCAGTAGTGCCCGCTGCGCATTATACTTGCGGTGGCGTAATGACTGACGACAAAGGTCGCACAGATATAAGCAATCTATACGCCATTGGTGAAACAGCCTGTACAGGCTTGCATGGTGCAAATCGCCTAGCCAGTAATTCGTTACTTGAATGTTTAGTATTTGGCCAAGCGGCAGCAGAAGATATTTTGAGCCAGCCCAATAAACCAATGCCAACATTACCTTACTGGGATGAAAGCCGCGTTACGGATGCAGATGAAGAGGTACTCATTACACATACTTGGGATGAATTACGCCGCTTCATGTGGAACTACGTAGGCATCGTACGCACTGATAAACGCTTAAGTCGTGCCTTGCATCGCATCCATATGCTACGAGATGAAGTGCATGAGTTTTATAGCAACTTCAAAATCAGTAACGATTTAATAGAGCTGCGTAACTTGCTGCAAGTGGCTGAATTGATTGTAATAAGCGCGATAGAGCGCAAAGAGAGTCGGGGTTTGCATTACAGCAAAGACCATCCTAATTTGGATGCAGAAGCCTTGCCCACTGTACTAGAGCCTTCCAATTACTACAGCTTGCTTGACCGCGGACATGGTAGTGACCATTCTCATTAATGACCTTTGCACGTGCTATTTTCGTATGCTTTTGTCTGCTCATTACAACTGAAAGTAAGGCGGCAGATTCTTATACAGTTTCCTATGTTTATGACGGTGATACAATAAAATTAAGTAATGCAGAAGGCGGCGAAATAAAATTACGCCTCACAGACATAGATGCCCCTGAACGCAACCAAGCTTACGGTTTAAAATCACGTCGCGCACTCATCAAGCTTTGCCAAGGCAACAATATTCTAGTAATAGCATATATTACTGGCACAGATAAATACCATCGCTCGCTAGGCAAACTGCAATGTAATCATATTGATGCAAGCCTATATTTGGCTGAACATGGTTTGGCATGGCACTATGCCCAATATTCAAGCAAAGGGAGTGTTTACAATGCTGCATTAAGAGCACGTCAGCAAAAACTTGGCCTTTGGGCAAGTGATGACGCTATACCTCCTTGGATTTGGCGAAAAAACCATACTGATGAAAAGCATTACCATCATTAAGATTAGGTGTCTTATGGACAACAACCAATACTTTTAACAAAAAATACAAAACTAGCTTTAATTACAATCTTCCGTATAATGCACTCTCCCTACGCCAACCAATCAGCGTAGCGGTCTCTATCCTAATCTTCTTGATTTTCAAATCTCTAATGAATGATTATTACATTTGCCTGCCTCGATTGGTGTTGCTTCATAAGTAATAGGTCGGCTTAAACCCAAGCTGGAGCTTTACATTGACAATTGAAACAACCATGTCTTCTGGACATAGTTCTCTTAACTTTAACGAGTTAGGATTATCCGAACCCATTTTGCGTGCCATCGGCGACGCAGGCTATACAACACCAACCCCAATTCAAGCCAAGGCGATTCCGCAAGTATTAAGCGGCGGTGATTTATTGGCTGGCGCGCAAACAGGTACTGGCAAAACTGCTGGTTTTACCTTACCAATCTTGCATTTATTAAGCCAAAAACCTTTAGCCGAAGTAGCCAAAGGTCGCCCACGCTGCCTAATGTTAACGCCAACGCGCGAACTTGC
>JBKJRF010000023.1:0-7185 GCA_046594825.1 Methylotenera sp. | reverse complement strand
GTGGTTGAAATCAATCAAACACTTATTAACGCACCTGAAATGCTGAATGACAAGCCTTACGAAGCTTGGATTTTCAAATTTAAACCGCAGGAAAAGAATTTTGAAAACAAACTGTTGTCTGCCGATGCCTATCAAACTCTAATCAATGGCCTTTAGGCTGAAGTTATTTTTTTAATATTAATTTTGAAGGTCGAATGTTATTTTTGAAAAATTAGTCGCACCGAATCGATCAGTCGCTCTATTTCAGTTTTAATACTCAAAGTCATTTTTTGTTCTATCAACGGCACTTCCGTATCTAGTATCTCGTGTACTTTGTTATTTAATACTTGTTCAACTGCCGGCAATTCACTATTCAAGCCTTGCTTGAAGTCATTTTTAGCATCTTCTGCCAACGTCATAAATTCACGCTTCAAGGTAGCACCTAGTTCATCGGATAAATCTTGATACAGTGTTGGGAAAGTATCGCCCAGCTTTTGCTCTAATTGCTGCTGAGATTGAACCTGTAGCGCATTAAGATAAATGTTAAGCTCAGTATGAGATTGCTCGGTAAGCGATTGGTAAATAGCCGATAAATCAGTAGCCAAATTAGCTTGATGCTTCGCTAATATTTCTTCATGCAATCTTGATATTCTAGTTTGTAACTCATTACTAGCATTTTCAACAGTAGTGCTTTCTAAGTTTGCTAAAGTATCTTGCAACTGGCTACTGAGTGATTGTTGCATAATAGGTAATGCCAATATCAGCTTAGTTTGCACCTCTGCAATGCCTTGTGCCTGCATTTGGGTTAAAGCTTTTGCCATATCAGCTTCTAAATCAGCTTTAATAATCGCCGCATTCGCATGTAACATTTGTGGCAACTCTGTAGCTAAATCTGCTTTGGTTTTAGCCACAAAATTTGCAGTATCATCTAGTACTAACTGCTGTACATTGGCAGTTGCTGCACTTAATGCGATTTCAACCTCTTGTGAAAAACTTTGCTTAAGTTGCTCAATTGAAATTTGTTGCGCTTGTTCAATAGCTTCATTGATGTGTTCAGTCAAGGACGCATGACTGACTTGTTGTGCTGTAGACAATTCCTCGCTTACATGCTGTTTTAACATTGCCGTAGTCGATTGCTGAATTATATTAAATTGTTGTTCAAGCTCTTGAGACTGCTGCTCAAACTGTTCATTTAAAGTACTTATAAGAGATGCGTGATTAGATTGCTGCGATGCAGTTAATTCATCATCCAAATACTGTTTTAGTGATGCTGTTGTCGTTTGTTGTATTGATTCAGATTGGAGTTCTAATTGTTTGGATTTATCTTCAAACTGCTCGTTAAGCTTATTCAAAAGATTAGCTTCACTTATTTTTTGAAAATTTGCAGATTCACCCAACAATACATCAAGTAAGTCTTGATATATTTCTTTTCTAATCTTTTCAGATAATGACTGTTCAATTTCAGCTTCTAGTTTTAGCTTCAGTTGCGGTTGTATTTTATTGGCAATTTCGGCGATTAAATCAGCGGTAACATGAACTTGCTTAGTAACATTATGTGATGCTGTATGCACCTCAGTTAGCAGGGGGATATCTTCATCTTGCATATTTATGTCCCTCTAAAATTTAAATTATACGTATTTAAATTACGACATTTAGATTGAATCATTAAAAGACTTTACACATAAACTCATGCAAAAGGATAGCTACTTGGTCGCCATGTCTGACGATTTTATTTCATAACCGCGGTCACGATAAAATTTGTAGCGTACTCTTGCAGCCACTTTGTCAACTTCATCCTCGCCGACCAATTCAACCAGATATCTAAATCGACTAAAAAATGGTGGATGACTAGCTTTTAAGTTAATCAAAATATCATCTTGAACTAAATTCTCACCATGCGCATCCAGCACAATAGGTGCGAATGGGCTCATTAAGTCATCTGAGTTGCTACTTGGCAAAAAACTGGTCGCCAATTGCTGCCAAAGCTGCTGTTGTAACTGAGTACTCGTTAGGTCATCTTGGCTAAAAATCGTCAACTGACAACCTTTAGCCACAGCCCTTTCACATAGTTCAGCAGTTTTCGCTAACTTATCCGGTACATTGAAAAAGAATTCTATACGTGTCATTTAACCGAAAATCAAGGATTTGCTTTGTTAGCACGACTAACCAAGAACTCTGTTAACAATGGCACAGGTCGGCCAGTACCACCTTTTTCTTTGCCTGACTTCCACGCAGTACCTGCAACATCCAAATGTGCCCATTCGTATTTTTTAGCAAAACGTGATAAGAAGCAAGCTGCTGTAATACTGCCCGCCGCACGTCCGCCTATATTGGCCATGTCGGCAAAGTTGCTATCTAATAACGGTTGATAATCATCCCACATAGGCATATGCCATGCGCGATCTAACGAAGTTTCGCCTGCCTGCAATAACTCGCTTGCTAATGCATCGTTATTACTAAACAATCCAGTAGCATGGTGTCCTAACGCAATAACACATGCGCCTGTAAGCGTTGCAATATCGACTACTGCGCTCGGCTCAAAACGTTCTGCATAAGTTAATGCATCACATAAAATCAAGCGACCTTCTGCATCAGTATTCAGCACTTCAATGGTCAAACCAGACATACTCGTCAACACATCTCCAGGCCTGATTGCTCGCCCATCTGGCATATTTTCACAAGTTGGGATAATACCTACAACGTTTAATGGCAAATCCATTTCTGCGATAGTTTTAAATGTGCCAATCACACTTGCAGCGCCGCACATATCATATTTCATCTCATCCATCTCACTACCTGGCTTTAATGAAATGCCACCTGTATCAAACGTTATACCTTTGCCCACCAACACCACTGGTTTTTGGCTTTTTTTACCTTTGGAATGTTGCATGATGATAAATTTTGGTGGCTCTTCACTGCCTTGTGCCACACCTAAGAATGAACCCATGCCTAATTTTTCAAGCTCATCACGTTCTAGCACTTTTACCTTAAAATCATACTTTTTACCTAATGACTCTGCTGTTTCAGCCAAATAGGTAGGCGTGCATACATTTGGCGGTAAATTACCCAAGTCTTTTGCTAAATTCACACCCGCTGCTAGAGCTTTACCATCTGCTAAACCTGCTTCGGCCTCTTTCACATCATCTGCTTGCGCAACATAGATGACTAATTTGGTGATGCCTTTTTTAGCTTCACTCTTCTTACCTTCTTCTTTTTTTCCATCATCTTTTTTACGTTTAATTGCATCAAATTTATAGCTTGCATCAAGCACGGCTTCTGCCAAGTAGGCAACCTTGCGGCGCGAACTTAATTGATCGATTGATAATTCTGCTAGAAAAGTCGCCGCATTACTTGCACCACCCGCAGCCAAAGCTTTAATTGAAGCACGTACCGCTTGACAGTATTGTTTTGCAGTAAAATCTGATGCCTTACCCAAACCCACTAATAAGATGCGCTCACTCATAGTACCTGGAACATTATGCAGCATTAACGTTGTTGCTAGATTGCCATTCATATCACCACTTTTAACAATATTAGCAATGTAGCCAGCTGAAGCAATATCAATCGCTTGTGCTGCATCAGATAATTGATTGGATTCATACACGCCAACAATGACACAATTGCTAAGCTGTTTTTCCGGTTTACCGTTTTTTATGCTAAATTCTATAGTGCTGGATTTCATAGTGCTAAACTCCATAATGTTATAAGCTTTTCTATTATTAGTTAAATTATCTCGTGTTTTACACGTAATTCATAGTTGTAAATAAATCATATGCTTTTTAGGCGCTCACTCTTACAAGAACTAGTCTCAACCGCCACTGGTGCTTTCCTTATTTTGGTTGGCATTGTCATTGCACAACGTGCTGGTTATTTAATCCAACTTGCCGCAAAGGGCATTTTGCCTAATGACGCCATTACTACTCTGTTAGGTTTTAACATGGTTAAGTTCCTGCCAATGTTGTTATCACTAACATTGTTCTTATCCATACTGATGACATTGTCACGCTGGTATCGTGACTCTGAAATGGTCATTTGGTTTAGTGCTGGATTAAGTATTAACAGCTGGATTCGACCTGTCATGACTTTTGCCATCCCCATCATTGTGCTCATCTCAATATTAAGTTTATTGATTATGCCGTGGGCGACCAACAAGGGTGACGACTTTCGCACACAGCTTGAAAGTCGCGATGACTTAGCCTCCATTAGCCCCGGGGTATTCAAAGAGTCAAGTAGTGCAGAACGGGTATTTTTTATTGAAAGCTTTGACGAGTTAGGTAATATCGTTAAAAATATCTTTGTGCAATCGATTCAACACCAACAATTAGGCATCATCGTCGCATCAGAAGGTCGTCGCATGGCTGAGAAGAACGGCGATAATTTTTTAATCATGCAAAATGGACGGCGCTATCAAGGCACAAGGGGCACCGCAGACTACTCTACTACTGAATTCGAAAAATACGCTATTAGGGTTGAACCTACCGAAGTAAAACAGGAGCCCACACGTACGATGTCAAAATCTACTAAAGAATTATTTCAATCTACAAATAATGCCAATAGTGCCGAACTACAATGGCGGCTTGCCATTCCCATTTCAGCGCTTATCCTTGGTCTATTAGCAATTCCCTTAAGCGCGGTAGACCCGCGTGCTGGGCGCTCGGCAAACTTTGCATTAGCACTTGTTATATACATGATATACAACAATTTACTGAGCATTATGCAAGCTTGGGTGACACAAGGAAAAGTTTATGCGTCAGTTGGCTTATGGCCTGTACATCTACTGTTTTTAACACTCACTATTTATATGTTTTATCGCCGTGCATTGCAATTACCCATTTTGCCTAATGCTATATCAGCTATTTGGGTGAAGATTAGTATGAAACGTAGCTCAATCAACACAAATTAAATTAAAAATATTAGATGAACATTCTTAACAAATATCTATTTAAAGAAGTGGCAGTAAACGTCTTGCTAGTCATGCTTGCGCTAATCGCAATGTTCTCATTCTTTGATTTAATTCAAGAACTTGAAAGCTTGGGTAAAGGTAGTTATGGCTTAGGCAAAGTATTATTGTTCGTATTCTTGAGTGCCCCTGGTCATGTATATGATGTAATGCCAGTCGCAGTTTTGGTAGGTTGCATGTACAGCTTGGGACAATTTTCACGCCACTCTGAGCTGATTGTCTTAAGAGCTAGCGGTTTGTCATTATTTAACATCTCTATCTCATTATTAAAAGTAGGTGCAATGTTTACAATCCTGACTTTCTTGATAGGTGAATTGGTGACACCATTAAGTGAAAAAGTGGCACAACGTATGCGTATTAAAGCCACTGATTCTGTTATTGCTCAAGATTTCAGGTCTGGGCTATGGGTTAAAGATGGTAATAGTTTTGTAAATGTTGAAGAGGTATTATCTGATGCAACTTTACTCAATATTCATGTTTATGAATTTGACCATACATTTAAACTACTCACGGCTAGCGACGCTAAAAGTGGACAATTTGAAAATGAAAACTGGAATTTGAAAGAAGTCTCAAAGACCAGTTTCAATAGAGACACAACACATGTAGAAAAGTCTGCAAATGCTACGTGGCATTCGCTCATTAGACCAGAATTACTCAATGTATTATTAGTATTGCCTGAAAAAATGTCTGCTTGGAATTTACATTCCTACATCAATCACTTAGCTATCAATAAACAAAAAACTACCCGCTACGAAGTTGCATTTTGCGCAAAAATTATTTACCCACTTGCTTGCTTGGTCATGGTGATTTTAGCCTTACCTTTTGGCTTTATTCAACAACGTAACGAGGGTGCCAGCACCAAGATTTTTTTAGGAATTATGCTAGGGGTGATGTATCAAATTTTAAATCGGGTATTTGTACATCTAGGTTTGCTTAATGATTGGTCACCATTATTTAGTGCAATCGCACCTACAATTTTATTTCTAATGGGCGGTCTAGGAATGTTGCATTACGTAGAGCGTAGGTAATTGGTAATAATTTGAGTTTTTAGTAATCTATCATGCAAAAACAGCCTATCACGATCAACAATTGCCCATAAAAAGCCAAGTCCAAATAACATTAAACCCATACTTGCAATTACATATCTTGCTATTGCTAAATTGAAAGATAGCAACCCAGAATTTTGAGTTACCAATTTTAGCTTCCAAGTTTGCATGGCAAGTGTTTGTCCACTTTTGTGCCAACACCAAACAAAATATACCCCTATGGACATCCATAAAAATAACTGTAATAAATAATGTCTTATGCCTTGTGTTGCATCCCCCGCTAGCCATACAAATAGCAATGCGCAGGCAAAAGAGAGCGCTATGACAACCAAGGCATCATATATAAGACACGCCCCAAGTTTGAGTAAGCTAGGGGCTGTTGATACGTTAGAGACTATTTGAGTGACATCTTTATTTTGCATCTTAATATTTTAAACCAAGTACTAATTTAAACTGCTGCTATTTTAGACCAGCGCTATTCTAAATCAGCATCTCTATAAGTATCTGGCGACTCTGTACGCAACTTATCACGCTGCTCTTCAGGTAATTTTTGATACTCCATCCATTTTTTACGTAATTCGCTTTTTTTATCTGGCGTTAAAGACTGAAATTGCTGATGTCTTTTTCTGGCATTTTCGCGCTCATAGGGCGTCATGCGACTCCAATTACTTAATCGATTTTGTACTAACGCTTGTTTGCCAGGGTCCATTTTTGGATAATCACGGGCAATATCCAGCATTTTTTCACGCTGCCATGGGCGCAAAGTATCCCATTCTGAAGCTAATGGATTCAATACTTTATGCTGCTCGTTAGTCAATTGCGCCCAAGAAACATTCGCATCCTCAGCATGTGTTGCGTGATTAAATAAAAGACCAGTCAACAATACTCCCCACAATGTTAATGTAGTGAGTGTTAATCTCGCTTGGAAACTAGCCATGTATCGAACCCTTTATCCGCATAAGCTTCTGGTGGTAAATCTGATGCCAATAAGAAAGCATCACTATTTTCTAAATTATGGTTGAATTCTATTTGTTGTACGGCAAAAAACGTTAGCAACATTACACCTGCTAACATGGCAGCAGACATCAGGCGATGCTGGACAAAATACTTGCCGGCATTATCACCCAGCCAGTGCAGTACATTACCATTTTGATGAATGCCGTGATAGTTAGCAGCTTGCGCTTGCTGAAAAGTTAATTG
>JBKJRF010000101.1:0-14993 GCA_046594825.1 Methylotenera sp. | reverse complement strand
CAAGACCGTTGGCATCGGCTATTTATGGGCATGATGAACAATACCGAAAATGAGAAACAAGCGTTCGATTTGGAGATGCAACATGAAGATGGTTCACTTTTTTACGGCCATTTAGATTGTATTCGATTAAAAATTGAAGATGCGCCACCACTATTACGTATAGCGTTGACTGATATTAGTAAACTTAAGCATGCAGAAACAGACTTGCGTATTGCTGCTATTGTATTTGAGTCTAGAGAACCCATGATGGTCACTGATGCTAATACTGTCATTCTGAGAGTTAACCAAGCCTTTATTAATAATTCTGGCTACTCTTTGAAAGAAGTGACAGGTCAAAAACCTAACTTCTTAAAATCAAGCCACCATAAGCCCGACTTTTATACCGCCATGTGGGAAACTATTAATACGACAGGTAGCTGGGAAGGTGTCATTTGGAATAAGCATAAAAATGGTGAGATTCACCCTGAATTGACACATATCACAGCGGTAAAGAATGAAGCAGGGGAAATCACAAATTATGTTGGTGTTACATCCATATGACACAAAATTAATTGTTGTATCCGCGTAAATTACAAACGATATTAATTCATTTATTCAATACGCAATCTTTAAGTGCGGTATCGAACCGATAAGTAGCTTCGCAACGTCTAATATCCTTTATGACTTAATCTATTTACTTTAGATAACTATTAAAAAAGTTATAAGTACAAATAACTAGGGAAAGAAGATATGAAAGAAGCTGCATTCAACGAACTGCAAAGTGAAGGTTATTTATGTTGTAGTCAGCATCATCATTCAGAAATTAACTTCACCATCAATAACCAGATCAATGACTCACAATACAAGAAAGTAATTGACTTGACTGGGTTATTATTTCCGACATGCCCAAACGCTGTAAATAATTTAACTCAGTGGAATCACTGATGAAAAAAAACTTCCCTATTGTTTGCGTAGGTGGCTCTGCTGGCGGTTTAGATGCTTATATCAAACTTTTGAAAAACCTCCCAAATGATATGGGTGTGGCTATCGTTATCGTTAATCACATCAGAAACATGCATACCCTACTGCATGAAATTCTCCCTAACTACACCACTATGCCAGTTGAGCTAATTTCGGACAGTTTACTAATCAAACCTAACCATGTATTCATTATTCCTGAAAATAGGGATTTACACGTTAGAAATGGAAAGTTCGATTTAAGACCGATATCAAAACCTTGGGGTTGGCCAGATGTAATCACGGTTTTTTTACGTTCACTGACAAATTGCTGGAATGGCAAGCTTATAGCAGTAATCGTTTCTGGCTATGATGGTGATGGTTCAGACGCATTATGTGGAATTAAAGATGCCGGTGGTATTACCATCGCCCAAAAACTCAGCACAGCCACTCAGCCAGATATGCCTGAAAGCGCAATTGCCAGCGGCTGCATTGATTTTATATTATCACCAGAAGGTATTGCACAAGAAATTATTAAAATCGCGAAAGATGAGAAATAATCGGGATAAACCACAAGCACATCATTAGTTACTCAAAATATTATCTTCAAGTAAGTGTATAGAGAGTTTACGACAATGCTAAAAACCAACGCAACAAGAAAAACCTACCGCTGAGATAGTGGTGTGGTATCTTAATTATCAAACCACCATTAGTTGACCGCAGTATGCAAAATGACTTTCGCATTGCCACATTTAATATCCATAAAGGCTTAACACATTTTAACGCCCGCTTCGCACTGCATCATCAACGTGAGCTGCTACAAAAACTACATGCAGATGTAGTTTTTTTGCAAGAAGTACAAGATGTACATACTCGCCAAAGTAAGCGCTTTGCAGCATGGCCAATAGCTGGACAAGCTGAGTTTTTGGCAGATATCGTATGGCCTGATTATGCTTATGGTAAGAATTCGATATACCCTGCAGGACATCACGGCAATGCCTTACTTTCAAAATTTCCGATTATTAAAACGCATAATCAGGACATCTCTGCACACACTTCAGAAAATCGCGGCATGCTGCATTGTGAAATCAATATCCTTAATTGGGATAAACCCTTGCATGCAATTTGCCTGCATTTAGGTTTATTCGCACAGTGGCGGCATCAGCAGTTACTGACTGTAGCGGCCTATATCGAACAACATGTACCAGCCGATGCACCCTTGGTTATTGCAGGCGACTTCAATGATTGGAGCACACGAGCAGGTAAACAATTTGCAGCGCGTTTACATCTGCATGAGGTGTTTGAACATCACACAGGCAAGCCAGCTCGTAGTTTCCCTTCTTGGCTGCCAATGCTAAGATTAGACCGCATCTACGTACGTGGTTTTCATGTAAAACATGTAGAGGTGCATTCAGGCCCGCATTTCATTAAACTATCTGACCATGCCATATTAACTGCGACCTTAACAAGAATATGACGCACTTTTTTGACGGTAATCAAATTCAGTTATTGCGTAACGGCGCTGATTATTTTCCAGCATTAGAAACTGCTATTAAAAATGCTGAGCGTGAAGTGTATATGCAAACTTACATTTATGCAGCAGACAAAGTTGGCATTACTATTGGCAATGCACTGAAACTTGCAGCCCAGCGTGGCGTAACTGTGAATGTTTTATTAGATGGTTTTGGCAGTAAAGATTTGCCAGAAGCTTTCGTAAAAGAGCTAGAAACAGCTGGTGTGCAAGTGATGTTCTATCGACCCAAGATATCACCTTGGACTTTGAAGAAAAGTCGCTTAAGAAGACTGCACCGAAAAGTTACTGTGATTGATGGCAAGATAGGATTCGTCGGCGGCATCAATATTATTGATGACTACAACGTGCCACAAAATATGCCGCCGCGTATTGACTACGCAGTAAGATTGGAAGGTAGTTTATTACCTATGATGGTAGCAAGCGTGCATAAGCTTTGGAAACGTATCGAATGGACGCATTTACAGCCAATTAGTCCAGATGCTCACTTACCTAACTCACACCGCTCACCCAGCTTAAAAAATACTATGCAAAACGGCATAAAAGCCGCGCTTGTGATGCGAGATAATATGCTGCACAGGCGCGATATTGAAAATGCTTATTTAGCGGCAATCTCACATGCGCATACTGAAATCATTATCGCCAATGCGTACTTTGTGCCGGGCAGAAGATTTCGCCAGGCACTGTTAAAGGCTGCTAAGCGGGGAGTTACTGTCAAA
Source organism: Methylotenera sp. (assembly GCA_046594825.1). Lineage (GTDB taxonomy): Bacteria > Pseudomonadota > Gammaproteobacteria > Burkholderiales > Methylophilaceae > Methylotenera. The sequence goes on along the minus strand of JBKJRF010000101.1, from coordinate 11,807 downwards.
CTCTTGCTTCAGGGCCGCATGGAATATTTTTTAATGTTTGCCACGCATGCTTTTTATAATATATTTTTAGAAAATGGTATTGAAATCTACGAATATCGTAAAGGCTTTATGCATAGTAAAGTTGCCGTGATTGATAGCCGATGGGCAACCGTGGGGTCATCAAATATCGATCCGTTTAGCTTGTTATTGGCACGTGAAGCAAATGTGGTGGTGCAGGATACAGCATTTGCTACAGAATTACGCTCAGACATCATGCTATCTATCCAAGATGGTACGCATCAGGTTCTGCCACAAGAATGGGCTAAAGGCGAAATTATGAAACGTTTTGCATCATGGCTAGCCTATGGTTTGGTTAGAGTATTTGTAGGCGTGATTGGTTATTCAAAAGAGCAATAATTAGCTCAATATACAATCTTTAATCAAAGATAAAGTATGACGTGCGATTTGTTCGTCTTCATTTGAAGTAATCACGCATATTTTGCAACAAGAGACAGTATCGTCAATAGCACTGCCATTGGTAGATTGACTGGCATTAGAATGGTCAGCAGACTGATTCTTGGACTCATCAAGCTTAATACCAAACCAAGCTAAGCCCTTACAGATTGAAGTACGAATCTCACTATCATTTTCACCAATCCCTCCCGTGAAAACAAGCATGTCGATACCATTAAGTACCGAAATCATCGCAGCGATTTGCTTCTGTACCGCATAACAAAACATTTGAATTGCAAGTTGAGCATGAGAGTTTGATTTTGCAGCTTCATGCAGATGCCGCATATCACTATCAATACCCGATATACCTAGCAAACCAGATTGATGATTAACTAAATTCTCTAGCATAGCCGCATCGAACCTTTTTTCATGCATCAAGTAAATCAATACGCCAGGATCAATATCGCCACTACGCGTGCCCATCATGATGCCGCCAGTTGGTGTCATGCCCATGCTAGTGTCGATTGATTTACCGTTTTTTACTGCGGTGACACTAGCGCCATTTCCAAGATGGGCGATGATTAATCTTCGTGGAATATTCTTGCCAAGTTGCTGCACAATCGACTCATATGAAAGCCCATGAAACCCGTAGCGCCGAATGCCTTCCAATCGTAAAACTTTAGATATTGGCAAGACACTCGCAATTTCAGGCATTTCGAGGTGAAAGGTAGTATCAAAACACGCCACTTGTGGGAGATGAGGGAATAACGCCTGTGTGATTCTGATCGCTGATAATGCAGCATAATTGTGCAGTGGTGCAAAGGTACTAGCCGCTTCAAGTTGCTTTATGACACCATCATCAATCAAACAATGCTGCCTAAGCTTAAACCCTCCATGCACTACTCGGTGCCCTATTGCAACTGGTGCTGGCATGTTGGATTCAGCAAGAAGCCTTACTACATGAAGGATTGCTTCCTTGTGATTGGAAAAATTAATTGTTTTCACAGCTAATGGCTTCGCAACTGACGCTTTGTTGTCTGTATTAATACTGGCTTCAACTACTCCTATTTCACTAATTCCAATAGGTTCCACTTCGCCAGTAAGCAATACTTCAATAGGTGATATCTCGTTTTCAGAAGTAGCAGTTAATAACGACTGCAAGCGGTACAAGCCAAACTTCAGCGAAGAAGACCCGCAATTAAGTACTAAAATAATTGCCGTATTCACAAGTTCCAACGCCAATTAAGCACTTCTGGCATATCTTCCCCATGCTCACTGATATATAACTTGTGGCGTTGCATCGTTGTCCAGTAACGCGCAGTTTCTTGCTCAATTTTATTGCTAAATCTTGGAATACGTTTGATAGCATCCAGCGCTAGTTGATAGCGGTCGAGATTATTGAGTACCACCATATCAAAAGGTGTGGTGGTAGTACCCTCCTCTTTATAGCCGCGCACATGAATATTGTCATGATTATGGCGTCGGTAGGTCAACTTGTGAATCATCGCAGGATAGCCATGAAAGGCAAAAATGACTGGCTTGTCAGTGGTAAATAACGCATCAAATTCATGATCTTCTAAACCATGCGGATGCTCAGCCTGAGGTTGCAACACCATTAAATCCACCACGTTGACTACTCGGATGCGAATGTCTGGTACATATTCACGCAAGAGCGTCACGGCAGCGAGCGTCTCTAATGTAGGTACATCACCCGCACAGGCCATAACAACATCAGGGTTACCTTCATCATTACCAATATCTTTACTTTTATCATTACTAGCCCAGTGCCAAACTCCAACCCCAGTTGCACAGTGACGCATCGCAGCATCAATATCTAACCACTGCCACTCAGGCTGTTTGCCAGCGACAATCACATTGATATAGTTACGGCTGCGCAAACAATGGTCAGTGACCGACAACAAACAGTTAGCATCTGGTGGCAGGTAAATTCGTACTATATCGGCTTTCTTATTCGCAACATGGTCAATAAAACCAGGGTCTTGATGAGAAAAACCATTGTGGTCTTGCCGCCAAACATGCGAAGTAAGCAGGTAGTTCAGTGATGCAATCGGTTCACGCCAAGGGATTTGCTTGCTGACTTTAATCCATTTAGCATGCTGATTGAGCATAGAGTCGATAATCGAAATAAATGCTTCGTAACAAGAGAAAAAACCATGGCGTCCGGTAAGCAGATAACCTTCAAGCCAGCCTTCACACAAATGCTCGCTTAACACCTCCATCACCCGGCCATTGATGCTGAGGTTTATATCCACCGCTTCAACCTCTGCCATCCATTCTTTACCTGTCACTTCATATACGGCTTGCAATCTATTAGATGCAGTTTCATCTGGGCCAAAAATTCTAAAATTGTTCTTGTCGATATTTAGTTTCATCACATCACGCAGAAACTCACCTAGTGTCTGCGTTGCCTCGGCCTTGACGCCGCCAGGTTTAGGCACAGCGACTGCGTAATCAGTAAAATGCGGCATGGCTAAGGGTTGCAATAATTTTCCACCATTGGCATGTAGATTAGAGCCCATACGACGATGACCAGTTGGCGCAAGCGCTGCTAGCTCCTCAAGAAACTTTCCTTGTTCATCAAATAACTCATGTGGCTTATAGCTTTTGAGCCAATCTTCTAATAGTTTAAAATGTTCTGGCGTCTTTAAGTCAGCAATTGGCACTTGGTGGGAACGCCATGTACCCTCAACGGGCTTGCCGTCAACAAATTTTGGACCTGTCCAACCTTTAGGAGTGCAAAAGACGATCATAGGCCAGCGTGGGCGCTCTAAAGTGTTTACCTTATCTTTATTTACGGCAGACCTTGCAGTGCTTTGAATTTGTCGAATTTCCGCAAGGATCTTATCCAAAGTACCCGCAAGATTTTGATGCACCAGTTCTGGATCATCACCCTCAACAAAATAAGGTTCATGACCGTATCCTTGCAATAACTTAGCCAACTCTTGACGACTAATGCGCGACAATATTGTTGGATTAGCAATTTTAAAACCATTAAGATGCAAAATTGGTAGCACCACGCCATCTCGTGCAGGATTTAGAAATTTATTTGAATGCCAAGATGTAGCAAGCGCAGCAGTTTCTGCTTCACCATCGCCAATAATACAGGCGACGATTAAATCAGGATTATCGAAAGCAGCACCATAAGCGTGAGCTAAAGAATAACCCAACTCCCCACCTTCGTGAATGGAACCAGGGACTTCTGGCGAGACATGACTAGAAATTCCATAAGGCCAAGAAAACTGCCTAAACAGCCGCTCAAGTCCATGTTTATTGCGTTCAATTGCTGGGTAATGCTCTGAATATGAGCCTTCCAGATAACTATTCGCCACAATACCGGGGCCTCCATGCCCTGGCCCAATGACAAACATCATATTAAGGTCATTGTCTTTAATCAGCCGATTCAAATGTACATACAGGAAATTTAACCCCGGAGTCGTACCCCAATGACCAAGTAATCTCGGTTTAACTTCTTTATGCGTTAATGGCTTTTCAAGCAAGGGGTTGGCTTGCAAATAAATTTGCCCGACAGATAAATAGTTGGCTGCGCGCCAATAGGCATGCATTTTCCGCAACTGTTCAGGTGAAAGTGGCTTATGCATAGTCAGCAGGAAATCTTGACATAGTCGTTATCAAATCAACATTTCTTACTAAATGAATATTTGCAGCAAAATTGAGGTTCTTACCAAAATTTAGTTTGAATAATTGCATGTCTAGTCCAATATTTTTATATAAAAAATTATCAAGTCAGACCTTACTTACAGTCTGTACGCCAACGCACACAGGGATAATCGATGCACGCCGTATTGCTATACTAGTTAATTTATTATTACTCTTAAGTGTGTTATCGAACAGATTGAATGTATCGTTCCGCGCAAAATTATTTTCTACTAATTTATTCCCATCATCGAAAGGAAAGTTACTATGAATAATGGATATGACACTAAATCAGACTCTATTAAGAATGACTTACAAATTGAACAAGATGTCATTGCAGAGTTAGAATGGGATGCTGCGATAGATGCTACCCAGCTTGCTGTTGAGGTAAGTGACGGCGTAGTAACATTGGCTGGACACCTGAATAATTTTGCTGAAAAGTGGTATGCAGAACGCGCTGTCCAGAATATAGCGGGTGTGAAAGCATTAGCAATAAAGATAGATGTTGCACTGACTGCATCCACCTTGCGCAAAGATACTGATATTGCGCATATTGCAGAAAACGTGTTGCAATGGGTGACTTATTGGCCAAAAGACACCATTAAAGTGATGGTAGATAACGGCTGGATTACCTTATCTGGAGAGGTGGATTTAGAGTATCATAGAAAAGCTGCGGAAGATTGCGTACGTCATTTAAAAGGCGTTACGGGAGTTAGCAACCAAATCACACTCAAACCAAAGTCTTCTTTAAAAGTGAATAAATCAGAAATTGAAGCTGCGTTAAGTCGGCGAGTAAATGCTGATGCTCAGAGTATTTCGGTTAAAGTTAAAGGTAGCAATGTCACGCTATCTGGCAATGTCAATAGCTGGCATGAGCTTGAGCTAGCAAGGCAAGCTGCTTGGGGTACATTGGGTGTGACTAACGTAGTAGATGACCTAACAGTTTCTTACGCGGAGTAATGTAAGAGGCTTGAATAAAAAAGCTATAAATTAACACTTCAAATCTACTGTGATGAATTAAGAAGCTTTGATCTAAATCTTCAAACTAAGCGTTAGTTGTCAAAGTGCTTTCTCTTTTGAAATAACAAAGCAATAATAGTTTTATTTGGGATGCGCTATCATCAATACTCAAGTTACTAATCGTCACCTATTAGTAAAACACATGTTTGAGCCTGCATTGCCTCCGCGAGCAGTAGATACTCACAAAGGCTCTAACGGTAGTGTCGCAATTATAGGCGGCGACACCGGCATGGTTGGCGCGGTGCTTTTAGCGGCTCGAGCCGCGTTATTAAGTGGTGCTGGCCGTGTTTATGCAGCACTATTATCTGCTCAAGCACCAGCGGTAGATTTATGCCACCCAGAAATCATGATGCATTCAGCATCAACGCTCAATCATTTATCCCAACTAAATTGTGTTGTCATTGGCCCTGGATTAGGAACATCCAATACCGCCATTGAATTGCTAGAATTTGGATTATCAAAAAATGTTTCTCTACTGCTTGATGCCGATGCGCTTAATTTAATTGCCATGCACCCACATTTAGCCTCCATGGCCAAAAACCGTCAGGCCGAAACTGTGATTACACCTCATCCAGGTGAGGCTGCAAGGTTACTTACAACAAGCACAGAAAATATTCAGCAAAACCGTATAGAAAACGCTCTTATATTGGCTAGCTCTTTACATGCAACCTGTGTATTGAAAGGCGCAGGCACAGTATGTGCGCATCATGACGGCAGCTGGTTTATTAATACCACTGGTAACCCAGGGCTTGCTAGTGGCGGTACTGGGGATGTTCTGAGTGGCATTATTGGCAGCTTAATCGCGCAAGGATTAAGCGGGTTCGAAGCCGCTAAACTTGGTGTATACGTACATGGAGCCGCGGCTGATGCGTTGGTTGAACAAAACATTGGCCCCGTTGGCCTCACCGCAACCGAAGTTGCCCAAGAGGTTCGCCACGTGATTAATCAACTAAATAAAATCAGCCCTGAACAACGAAAAATTACAGCCCTATAATAAAATTACTGACCTATAAAATTATAGAACAGCTAGACACCAGAATCACTATTGCAATTGCCAACGTAACCAAGTGAACAGAATATTACCGTTACCATTGCCACCAGGAATATATGTGGACTGTATGGCTAGTTTTTTATATTCAACAGATGCAAGCGGCACGATGATCGGGATAGGAATGTAATGAAAATCTGAACGTATTGTCATGCCCACACTGTAGCCAGCACCTAAACGTATGTTTTCAGTGGGCCGCCACATTTTTTGAAAAGCATAGCCCGCTAAAGGCTCAACTTTATTGTGGGAATCCAAAAATGCCATTCCGTATAAGGCATGCCAATCACCATCTTCATCATAGCGATATTTGCCCACGCCTAAGCCCCAAGGATTTTCGTTATACCCATCGAGCTTATCTGCATCATAATAATGACGGTTATGCAAAGTGTTGACGGGAATGTAAAGTTCGTAATTTGGTGATTGCCATGTTTGGCTTAAGCTATCTTCTACGCGGGACAAGATAGTATTGTTTTCTGGCTCGTCTGCAAAAGCAGAAGTGGATGCGCATACAAAGCTGATTGCAATTATCCAGCACTTAGGTTTTTGTAAGCACTGCATCACAACCGTTTGGAAATTTGCTTGTGTTGATAATTTTGTCGCTTGGTTTTTAATATTGTTCTTTGTTTTAATCATAGCTTCCTATTTATACAACTTTTTATGATGGTATGTTTTGCGACACGTCATATATGTGTCGCCTAGTTAAAGGCAACATCAAAGTGCCTGCAGCACGCTTGCTCGCTAACACTTGGTAAATACCAATTTCGCCAGACTCAAACTCAAGCGCGCATGTAGCCATATATAAGCGCCAAATACGATAAGTTGATTCACTGACATATTGCAACGCCTCGGTATGATGCTTTTCCAGCCGGGCGACCCAATGCCTGAGGGTCATTGCATAATGGGGCCGCAAAGCTTCCACGTCTGCGATCTCGAACTTACTCTGCTCCATCACACGTTGGATATTACTGATAGTATCAAGCTGGCCATCAGGGAAAATATAGCGATTAATAAATTCGGTAGATAAGGTTTTGTTCCACCCTTCCACGTCATGGGTGATGCCATGGTTTAAGAACAAACCTGCAGGTTTCAAAAGACGATGCACTGTGGAAAAGTAAATCGGCAGATTTTTCAAGCCTACATGTTCGAACATACCAATACTGGCAATTTTGTCGTACTCTGAATCACCTTCCAAATCCCGATAGTCACGTAATTCAACTGTCACACTATTTTCAAGTCCGGCATCGGCAATACGCTTACGTACAATTTCTAACTGTTGTTGACTCAGCGTTACGCCATGGGCTTGCACACCGTAATGTTTCGCCGCATGCATCACCAGCGCACCCCAACCACAACCTATATCAAGAAAATGATCACCTGGTTTAAGTAGTAATTTTCGGCAAATATGGTCAAGCTTTGCTCGCTGCGCTTGTTCCAGCGTATTGTCAGGACGCTCAAAATAGGCGCAAGAATAGATCATATTTTCATCTAAAAACAAGGCATAAAACTCGTTAGACACGTCATAATGAAACTGAATCGCATCACGGTTTTCCTCTTTGGAATGTTCCTTAATGGCACGGCCATATATTGAAGACCGACGAAACATTGAGGGGCGGCTAACTTGCGAACTTGATTGTGCTTCATCAACAACAGGTAATCTAACAGCACTAAATAAAGCACCTAACCGATCACGCAAAGACATACGAATAATATTGAGATGATCTTTAAGACTAACCGCAGCGAAAAAATCACCCTCTATATCAATATCTCCGCGAAAGTACGCCTCGGCCATCCTAAGCGGGTCTCGTCCGAGTACCATAGTGCGAATAACATTCGGGTTGCGGCAAACCAATGTAAATGTAGGCTCGGGGGCATGGGAACTCGCATCACTTAATGTGAGATTATCCAGCTTCAACCCATCAAGTTTCATGTTGTCAAACTCTAAGGCATCACGCGCAAGACGACCTAACTTTAAAACGGTGCCGTTCCATAAGCGGAACGTGACACTGCCATTGAAGCTGCGAAACAAACGTTTTAACAATTCAGCAGCCTCTTCAACACCTTGATTAGATAGATACAAAGACTGGCTGAGAGTATTAGTGTTGGTTGGTTGGGGATCATTATTATAGGTTATGGACCTTGATCCAGTGTTGATCGTGTGTTTAGATTCTTTCATCACGTTCCCCGAATATAATCTTTTAATTTACGGTGCTGTTAAAGCACTTATAGATCATGAAATAGCCTATTGAGACTATTTAGATAAAGTGGTAAAAGTAATTCTAGGTAGATTTTATAAGTAAATCAATATCTTGTATGTGCAATCGCGCACATAGCTCTTCAGGTATTGGATATTTTTCTAAGAAATTAGTTCTTAAAATATTATGCTAGAAATATCTAGTCTGAAAATATCTGTTTTTGGTAGATCGATCTAAAACCAACTTACCTACAATTGCTGAAATGCAACTAATCAAGATACCCCAGGCAATATCAATGATAGCTAATGTGATAGGCCAATTTTTCAGCAAGGCAAGATTAGTCAAATCGTATGATGCATATACAAAAAAACCAAAAAGCGCTGATCTAGGCGCAGTTTTTCGTAAACCTAACTTAGACGAGTAAGGTGCTATCGTAAACACAATCAAACCAACCACATAAACAATATAGAACAATGCTGCAAAGCCTATGTTTGGCTGCGCTGCCATTAAATGTCCTATACCCCGCTGATAAATAGGCTGAGCAACTACGCCAAGCCAAATAAAATCCAGTACTATCATCACTACGGTTATAGATACAAAGCTTTTGAAGTATTTTTTCATGAATGCAATGCCTCAGAGTAATATCTAAATATCATTTAAATATTACTCTGAAAAAACCGATAAGGTTTAGTTAGATTTATCTTTAGAGGACATAAATCTTAAGATTTTTATTTCAAGAGTTAAATTGAAAGTCTAATTTTTACATAGACTCAATGGGTAACTGGTTGACTGGCACTTAATCGCCAGACTGTATTACCAACGTCATCAGCCACTAGCAACGCGCCTTTTTTATCGATTGCCACACCTACAGGACGGCCAAAGGCATCGCCCTCTTTGCTAACAAAACCTGTCATCACATCAATAGCCATACCAGAAGGCTTACCATTTTCAAATGGTACAAAAATCACTTTATATCCACTAAGAGGTTTGCGGTTCCAAGAACCGTGCTGGCCGATAAACATACCATTGGTAAAAGGTGCGGGTAAAGTAGTACCTAATGAAGAGGCTAAACCCAACGAGGCAGTATGAGGTCCTAATGCGTAATCTGGAATGATTACTTTATCAACCAAACTAGACTTTGCTGGCTGTGCACGCTCATCCATATGTTGACCATAATAACTGTAGGGCCAGCCATAAAAGCCACCATCTTGCAAAGAAGTCAAATAGTCTGGCACTAAATCGCCGCCGATCTCGTCACGTTCATTGACAACTGTCCAAAGTGCACCATTGCTTGGCTCCCAAGCCAAGCCATTTGGGTTACGTAAACCAGAGGCGAAAATACGATGCGCGCCATTATTGATATCAACCTCCCAAACCGCTGCACGTTCCGCTTCAGCAGCCATTCCACGTTCTGCTACATTGCTATTGGAGCCAACTGTCACATATAACTTTGTGCCATCGGGGTTAGGAATTAGGTTCTTTGTCCAATGGTGATTAATCGGCCCTCCTGGCAAATCTACTAGTTTGCTGCCAGGCGCTAGAACGTGTAAATCGCCAGTATGATAAGGGAATTTAACCACCACATCAGCATTGGCAACATAAAGATTATTACCCACTAGCGCCATACCAAAAGGTGAATTCAACCCTTCAAGGAAAACGGAATGCACATCTGCGATACCATCACCGTTAGTATCACGCAATAAGGTAATACGATTAGCACTAGGCACGCCAGCACCTGCTTTTTTCATGACTAAGCCCATAATCCAACCTTTAATTCCGTGGCCATCGTCGGGCTGAGGCGGTGCGTTTGTTTCAGCTACTAGTACATCGCCATTGGGTAATATATACAACCAGCGCGGATGATCTAAATTACGCATGAATGCGTTCACAGTCGTGCCTGCTGCTGCAACTGGCGTTGCATTAGCAGACCATCCTATAGCTGGTGCAATATTTATATTAGGAATAAGTGATTGGTGCGGTGGTGGTAACGTAGGGTTTGGACCCATGCCAGCCGATATTGGCAATTTTGCATCTTGGCTACAAGCAGCAACGCTCAAAAGAACTAAGCTAATCAATACTCCACTTAAACGCCGATTAATTGGGTTATTTGCATTAGCTCTTTTGGCAGTCAATTTAAAGCTTACCCATTAACAATAATACGATAAGAATGATAACTACAAGGCCTAAACCACCACTTGGACCATAACCCCAACTACTGCTATGAGACCATGTTGGTAAAGCGCCCACCAACATCAAAATCAAGACAATCAATAATATAGTCCCTAAACTCATGGTGCTCTCCTTTAAAGTTGTGGTTATAGATTTAGTTAGCTGCTGCTGGTTCTGCTGGTGGTGTAACAATTACAGTAGTACTACTGCCAGTTTTACCAGTATCACCTTTAACACCCATGTCGCCCTGAACACCTGTAGTTCCAGCTTCACCTTTTACACCAGTCTTACCTTGGTTACCTTGATCGCCAGGTTTACCTGCTTCACCCGCTGGGCCTGCTGGTCCAGGTACTACAACAGTCTCTGCTGGTACGTTAACCACTGTAGGTTTGTCACAAGCGCTTAGACTTAGCGCAACAAATAGTGCTGATATTAATATTGAACGATTCATAATATTTCCTTTGAAATTTGAAAATGGTCTCGCAAACGCTTTTATGAAATGAGTTCAAAGCATTTGTGAACAACCAGCACGATTTAAATAATCGCAGTAGGCATAAATGGAGCATAAACACATTTAAAATAGAGTTCTGTACGCTGGCGAACACTGATATCAATTTTCACTATATTTAAATTTGTTAATGCACAGTTTTAGTATTAGAGATGAGTTTGGTTGAAGTTTTAGAGGTGGCTCTAACTACGCCACGCTGCATTAAATCTTGGCATCCTGCTGCATGACTTTTGGCTTCCTTAGTGTCGCCAGTATCAAGTAAGGGAATCAACGCAGCCAATGGATTGATAATAGCCAATAGCAAGGAACTCGCTACTTTAATGCCTATAGGCTTCTTCTCTAAGGACACTACCGGATTTGCAAAGCTGCCATTGATGTGCAAGGGTGAGCGTAAGGTTAGAGGACTAAAGTCTTTAGGCATGACCATTGCACGCAAGTTGAGTGCTTCAGCAGCTAATGATAGCGACCCATCAACCCATACCGTTGAGTCTTTTGTGTCCAGCACCATGACATGTGGGCGAAATACACCGTTGTCTGCGACTAAATCAAACACTGCACATTGCACAGGTAATGACTCATCGCCTTTAAATAACACTCCCAAAGCTTGTGCCAAATCCAATCCAGCGACTTCAATAAAAAAATGCGATACGGCGCCATTTCGTAATTCGCTGCGGACATTACCTTTTAGTGTCGCTAAGATTTCCGCGGTAGATACGCCCTGCCCTTTTAGTACCGCCTGACCGTTTAGCTGACCAGAGATATA
>JBKJRF010000230.1:0-6387 GCA_046594825.1 Methylotenera sp. | reverse complement strand
AAATTGAGAGTTTTAAATTTTATTCTTTGGATAAATACGCTATTGATGACCAATAAAAATATTAAGGAAATGGCAAATGCTTCAAAACAATCTGATTTCCAACAGAAAACTCTCATCAGCCACCCTTAACAAATTAGCCTATGTGTTTATATATTGATAATTTTAAATTACCCCTAACCTGCCAAAGTGGTATCAGTGCAGCTTCAACTACTATCTAGCACTACCCACTTCGGATGCTCGCACATCAGCAGCAAGCTTATCTAACACACCATTAATATATTTATGTCCATCGGTACCGCCATATAGTTTGGCTAACTCCACACCTTCATTAATGATCACGCGATAAGGAATACTCATATCAAACATTAATTCACAGCCAGAAATACGCAAAATGGCATGCTCAACTGGACTTAACTCTGTAATTTTCCGATCGATAAAATTTTCCAACTTGCTATCAAGCGCATCAATATTGGTCGTTACTGCTTCTAACAACTGCTTAAAATAAGCCTCATCAGCTTTGTTATAATCTGGGTCTTCAGCCATATCACGAAATATTGGCCCTAATTCAGACTGATTCAACATACCACGATAAACAGCTTTCAATACTAATTCCCGTGACTTTCTACGGTTCTGACCAGAATTTTTTCTTGATGTGCTTTTCTTCGATGTGGCTTTTTTAGCCTCTTTATCCTGCACTAAACTAGTGAGTATTGGGCTATCTTCAATAGCTCCGTTATCAGCCATCATAGCGATCTAACCAAATTAACCATCTCAATTGAAACTTGCGCAGCTTCTGCGCCTTTAATATGCATGCGTGCAATCGCTTGGTCGTCATCTTCAGTGGTTAATATCGCATTTGCCACAGGAACACCTGTATTTAACTGCACTTCAGCTATACCACGGGCAGATTCATTAGAAACCACTTCAAAATGGTAAGTCTCGCCACGGATAATTGCACCTAGTGCAATGAGTGCATCAAATTTTTCACTTAATGCCATATGCTGCAAAAGCAATGGTGCTTCTAACGCTCCTGGTACTGTTGCAATAGTTATCGCATCACTAGCAACGCCTAGTTTTAACAACTCAGCTTTACATGCACTTAACAAACCATCACCAATTTCAGGGTTGAATCTTGATAGCACCACACCAATTTGCATGCCGGTGCCATCTAAATTTTGCTTAATTTCTTTCACGTCTCGTATCCTTAATCGCAGCTGCTTATTTCAAAAGCATATTTTACCGCATATCGGCTACTAATTATTGAAATAACACCCACGCTTTCTGTATCGTGCTCCAAATACCATAGCTAATAGGAATACCTACGGCTAACCATGCCAAATTGGTGAGTAATGGTGTTTTTTCTGCGACACCTATCACCTCTTTAACTGCAACGTTAGCCGAAGCACCCTTCTCATGCGCGAGTTTTTTCTCAAGCGCTAATTCTTCATCAGTCATAAAATATTTATCTGCCACTGGTTTCACTAATAAATTGGCCACAAAACCTATTACCAGCATGCCCGCCAGCACATAAAAAACTGGTGCATAAATTTCTGCAAATGGCACTTTGGATTCCAGTCGAATATCATGCATATAATTCACCACCACTGGCCCTAAGATACCCGCAGTTGACCATGCAGTGAGCAAACGGCCATGAATTGCGCCAACAAATTGTGTACCGAACATATCTGCTAAATAAGCAGGAATCGTTGCAAACCCACCACCATACATCGAAGCAATCACACAAAAACAAGCCACGAACATTCCCAATGATTTTAAATCCGCCATTTGGGAAGCCGTCACATACAACAATGCGCCAAGCGTGAAGAAAATAAAATAAGTGCGTTTACGCCCTAGTTTATCTGACGAACTTGCCCAGAAAAAACGACCAAAAATGTTAAATAACGAAATTAAACCTACGAAGCCTGCACCTACTGCCGCCGCCAACGGTACTAGCGCTTCATCTTTCTTAATATCCTCAAAGCTCATTCCTACATGCCCAATCAGTGCACCGCCAAAGGTTTCTTGCAACATGGGTGCTGCCGCGCCTATGATCCCGATACATGCCGAAACATTCATACATAGCACTAACCACAACAACCAAAATTGTGGCGTTTTATGTGCTTGTTTCAGATGTACATGTTTAGTGGCAATCATGCTATTTGCATTGCCTGCTGGCGGATTCCAACCTGCTGGTTTCCAGCCAGTGGGCGGCACGCGGTAGCCGAACGAACCGCAAACCATAAACAATGCATATATTGCTGCGAGTGCCACAAATGTTTGCCAAATACCAAGCTGAATTGCACCATTGACGTCACTGGCGAACTTAGCCATGAGCTTAGTAGCCAACGGTGAACCTATCATAGCACCGCCGCCAAAGCCCATAATCGCCATGCCCGTGGCCATACCACGTCTATCTGGGAACCATTTAATAAGGGTAGAAACAGGAGAGATATAGCCAAGACCTAAACCTATGCCGCCTATAACGCCACTACCTAACCACATCATCCACAATTGATGGCTGTAAATACCAAAGGCAGAAATCAACAAGCCGCCACACCAACATAAAGCTGACACCAAACCGGCTTTACGTGGCCCTTCGCGCTCTAACCAACTTCCCCACACTGCGGCAGAGCAACCAAGCACTACGAAAAACAGTGTATACATCCAACCTAAATCAAACTGTGTCCAGTTACAGTCTGTAGCGGTTAAGGCACGTAATGTGCCATCTAGTTTTTCACCAAAAGTGGTAGCACCGGCAGCACAGGCTGCTAAAGGCTTACCGTCCCCACCAAGTAAAGCATTACCTAACGGTTTCCAAAACACACTAAAACCATACGCCATACCAATTGATAGATGTACGGCCAATGCAGCCGGCGGTACTAACCAGCGATTAAAATTAGCGTTTGCAGTAATGTGTTCTTTAGATAAAAAACTTGCCATGCTAGCCCCTGAATTTGATGTTGTATTTTTAGTGTTATGTTTTTATAGCTTGGTTTTCACAACTGAATCTTATCACTGGATTTTACATATCGTTACAAGATTGTAGTTTGTTACAAAAATTCAAAAATGGCAATTTACTTATTTAATAGGTTTCTTACTGACTTGTTATTTGTCATGAATATGTCATATTAGGGTCATAAACTGACTAAAGTGAATAATAAAAGCCTAATTCGATGAGGAAAAATGATGCCAGCCAATATATTAGTCGTTGAAGATGAGCCAGCAATACAAGAACTACTTGCACTCAATATCACCCAAGCAGGCCACAATGCCCTGCGCGCTTTAAGCGTTGAGCATGCACAAGATTTAATGCGTGAAACTTTGCCAGATCTAATTTTGTTAGATTGGATGCTGCCCGGCATGAATGGCTTAGAGTTTGCCCGTAAATTAAAATCTGACGCTTTAACAAAAACTATTCCTATTATCATGCTCACCGCACGTGGTGATGAATACGACAAAGTACGCGGCTTAGAAGTAGGCGCGGATGACTATGTTACTAAACCGTTTAGCCCTCGTGAACTGAATGCTCGCATTAAAGCGGTATTACGCCGCCGTGCACCACAGATGACAGATGACCCGATTGAAGTAAATGGATTACGCTTAGATCCGACCACCCATCGCGTGACAGGTAAAGAAAAAACTATTGATTTAGGGCCAACAGAGTTTAGGCTCTTACACTTCTTTATGACTAATGCTGAGCGTGTACATACACGTAGCCAGTTACTCGATAAAGTGTGGGGTGACCGCGTATTTGTGGAAGACCGTACGGTAGATGTACATATTCGCCGTTTGCGCAATGCGCTGTCAGTTTCTGGTCATGAAGATTTGATTCAAACAGTGCGCGGCGCAGGTTATCGTTTATCTGTTCAATAGTCAGTTAAATAATCGCCCTAATTAAAAACCTCTCAATTATGTGAGTAACTCCAGTTAATTCGTAGCAACTTGCATGTCTTATGCGACAAATGCTCGCTATAATGAAGCAACTTTTTTGAAGAAACTTAAAACGTGCAAGATATCCGCTGAAATGCCTTTTGGCTAGGTCTGACACTCACCGTTATTTGTCTAATCACTTGGGCTAGCAGTACTGCCACTATTGCGTTAATTGTATTTGCTGCTGGCATACTTTTTTACTTAGCCTGCCATCTATATTGGTTACATCAACTTAGCCTATGGCTTAAAAAACCAGTTCTCACCAAAATCCCTAATGGCTCTGGCGTGTGGGAAGATATATTTGCATCTCTCTATCAAGAGCATCGCCGCCATTCACGTAACCAAACCCAACTAAGTTCAGCACTTGGGCGCTTTCGCCATGCGGCCAGCGCTTTGCCTGATGGTGTTGTAGTACTAAATTCTGCTAATGATATCGAATGGTGCAACCCACCAGCTGAAATCCTGCTTGGTTTAGACCTAAAACAAGATGAAAATCAGCCCATTAATTACCTGGTACGCCATACTGACTTTGTGAACTACTTGCAGGCACAAGAATACTCAGACCCTATCAAGATAAAATCATGGCGCAATTCTGAAGTTATTTTAGAAATTCAGCTAATTCCGTTTGGCACTAAGCAAAAACTACTTATTTGCCGGGATGTGACACAGTTAGAAAAAATTGAAACCATGCGCCGCGACTTTATCGCCAATGTTTCACATGAGTTACGCACACCACTGACTGTAGTAGGTGGTTTTGTTGAAACTTTATTAGATATGGATGGCGCAGTACCAGAGAGTACGCGCGGCTATTTTAATATGATGCAAGAGCAAACCACGCGCATGCGACGTTTAATTGAAGATTTGCTAACGCTCTCTCATATTGAAAGCAACGCTCAGGCGCCAGAAGACACGACAATTGAAATGTCTGCACTGCTCAATATGTTGCTTAATGATGCTAATGGATTGAGCCAAGGCAAACATAAAATTTTTGTAGAAGCTGAGCCACAAATTGATTTAATAGGTGCGATGGACGAGCTGCAAAGTGCACTGAGTAACTTGGTCAGTAATGCTATTCGTTACACGCCTGAGGGCGGAGAAATTCATATCATCTGGCAATTACGCAGTAATCAAGCTGTTTTTAGCGTGAAAGATAACGGAATTGGTATTGAACAACTGCATATTGATAGATTGACCGAACGTTTTTATAGGGTAGACCGCAGTCGCAGCCGCGAAACTGGCGGCACAGGTTTGGGACTTTCTATCGTCAAGCATATACTTACAAGACATCAAGCAAAATTAGAAGTCTCTAGTGAACTAGGCGTAGGCAGTACGTTTAGTGTAATATTTCCTAAAGCGCGTATCGCGCAAAAATAAGTGGCATACTCCTAAGTTAATGTAATATTCAATGCAGTAAAGTTTAATAAATGACCCTGCTCAATTAAATGATAAGCCTAGCTAACATCATGACCAGTTTGATGGTGTTAACAATGTTATCTGCATGTGCTACTACCAGTACTTCTCAATCGACCAACTCACAACCTTCCAAACCTATTCCAGAACAGCAAGATCGTAGCTCTTATCACCAATTAGGTAAAAACGATTTCGACCGCATGACTGATGTCGAAATACGTGAAAACACAGGAAGCTTACGCATATTGATGCTCAAGCTATATAAGCGTAACCCACATGAGTTGCAAAAAAGCACTTCAGATACTGCTGAAAAAATGGTCGATTGGGTGTTTGATGGCGAGTCACAACATCATTATAAATTTGAGAGTATTAATAATCTACAAGGTACAGACGCTATTTTTTTAGCTTTTAACCCCGACTATACAGGTGATCGCGTGTTACCTTTTATTGTGGGCATGCAAACCATGTTACTTAAAGCCCATGGCGGCAAAACTGATTTTTATCTAATCGATAGCATAGATCCACAACATATCTATAATGTTGCCAGAAATATTGAGATTTGTGCTTGGAAACTAGCAAATGCTCGTGATGCAAACGGCGCACTATACTTATTAAGTAATGAAATTAACGATCAAGATCGTAACTTATCATTTGAGCGGGAATTTGGGAAAATGATTGGTCGTACAGATTTTTATGCAATTGCTTTGGCTGAAAAATCTCAACGACTTATTACACGTGTTATGCAGAACTTAGCCACCGCGCTGTTTTTTGCTTTTTAACTCTCTAGTATATCTATCACTTATATTAATCAATAAGGCAGCAATACAAGCAAAACTAACCTTGATGAATTACTGCCCTACCTGCTTAAGCAAGCCATACTAACTTACGCGAGCTTGAGATTGGATTGATTTAATTATTGCAGTTTTCTGTGCCACTACTCGCCCCAACTCTTTACCAGATTTGTTAAAAAATATCATCGCTGGCAATGACGCAGTTGGTAAAGCTAAAGCACTCATATAACCCGCGACTTTATCTTTATCTGCAACC
>JBKJRF010000187.1:0-12690 GCA_046594825.1 Methylotenera sp. | reverse complement strand
AATATCTTCAGTATTTTCGCGGAAAATCACCATGTTTGTTTTTTCAGGGTGCTTAACTGGACTAGGTACGCCAGTAAAATACTGTACAGGACGCAAGCACACATATAAATCAAGCTCATGACGCAGCGATACATTAAGTGAACGTATACCGCCGCCTACTGGTGTGGTTAATGGGCCTTTAATTGATACAACGTAATCGCGCACTGTATGCATTGTTTCGGCGGGTAGCCAATCGTTTGCACCATAAACTTTAGTTGCCTTTTCACCGGCATAGACTTCCATCCATGAGATTTTTCGTGTGCTGCCATAGGCTTTATTGACAGCGGCATCCACTACTTTAATCATTGGTGGCGTAATGTCCGCACCTATGCCGTCACCCTCAATAAATGGGATAATAGGGTTATTCGGCACATTTAGCGTGTTATCTGCGTTTACTGTGATTTTTTCACCAGTGGCAGGCACTTTGATGTTGCCAGTAATATTGTTTTTTGAAGTCATGTTGTAGTTCCTAATGTTGCGTTTCTAAATATAATTTGCTATATGATAATTTTATTCAATAAACCCTTTAACGTAGTATGCCAGTTCAGTGCTCATGACTCACCTAATCCTAACAATAGGCATGCTACGTTAAAAGACTTTATCAACACGCCAAATGTATACGCAGCAGGGCGTTTAGACACAGACAGTGAGGGATTGCTTATTTTAACCGATGATGGCATGTTGCAACACCGTTTAAGTGACCCAAAACATAAAGAAGTGAAAACTTATTGGGTGCAGGTAGAGGGTGCCCCAAGTGATGTTGATTTGGAACCCTTAAAAAAAGGTGTAGATCTAGGCGATTTCGTAACAAAACCTGCCCAAGTGCGGCTAATGCCAGAGCCTGAAAGCTTATGGTTACGTAATCCTCCTATACGTGAGCGCAAAGCAATACCAACGAGTTGGATAGAGATTAAAATTAGTGAAGGTAAAAATCGACAGGTTAGACGCATGACTGCTAAAGTTGGATTTCCTACGTTACGCTTGATTAGATATTCAATAGGAAGTTACACCATTGATAATATTGAAAATGGACAATTTAAGGTATTAGAAGCATGAAGCCCATCATTATTTTCCAAAATGTTGCACATGAAGGTCCCGGTTATTTAGGTGATTTTTTAACCGAACTCAATATTCCTTGGCAAATAGTCAATACAGATGATATCAAAGCTTTGCCTACATCAATATTAAGCTACAGCGGTGTTGTGTTGATGGGCGGGCCGATGAGTGTCAATGATGACTTGCCTTGGATTGCACCAGTATTAAACCTGATTAGAGAAGCCTATGGAGCTGATATTCCATTGCTCGGCCATTGCTTAGGTGGACAATTGATTAGCAGCGCACTTGGTGCACAGGTCACGCAAAACGCTATAAAAGAAATCGGTTGGGGTGAGGTGTCGGTAACTCAAAATGAAGTTGCTAAACATTGGTTTGGCGATATTGAAAGTTTTAATAGCTTTCATTGGCATGGCGAAACGTTTAGCCTACCGCAAGGCGCAACACATTTGTTAGCAAGCCCTTACTGTCAAAATCAGGCGTATGCGATAGGCAAACATTTGGCGTTTCAAAGCCATATTGAAGTCACTTCCGAAATGGTGCAAAACTGGTGTGATATTGGCGTTGATGAGTTGGCTGAGGCCGCTACAAGCCCAGCGGTGCAGCAGTCAGATGAGATGCAGCAAAATTTACCTTTACATTGTTTTTTTCTGCATAAGGTAGCTAAGCAGGTGTATGGGCAATGGATTAAAGGACTTATGCATTGATTCAGCCATGATATGTACGTCAATATGTTAAAATCAATCAAACTTTAAAGAGAAAAGCATCATGTCTGGTAACACATTCGGAACACTTTTTACGCTAACTTCATTTGGTGAATCCCATGGTGCTGCTATTGGTGGCGTGGTCGATGGGTGTCCTCCAGGCTTGGAATTATGCGCTGAAGACTTACAGATTGATTTGGATCGTCGCAAGCCTGGTACGTCACGTCATGTGACGCAACGCCAAGAGGCTGATGCGGTTGAGATTTTATCTGGTGTATTTGAAGGTAAAACTACAGGTGCGCCTATTGGTTTATTGATTCGCAATACTGATCAGCGTAGCCAAGATTACAGCAAAATCATGGATACTTTTAGGCCGGGTCATGCGGACTATACCTATAGCCAAAAGTACGGTGTGCGTGATTATCGTGGCGGTGGCCGCTCAAGTGCGCGTGAAACTGCAGTGCGTGTGGCTGCTGGAGCCATTGCTAAAAAATGGCTCAATGAACGTTTTGGTGTCACAGTGCGTGGCTATATGAGTCAATTGGGTGAAATTGAAATTCCATTTGAGACTTGGGATTGTGTTAACGATAATCCGTTCTTTTCCCCTAATACCAGTGTATTGCCGCAATTAGAAACTTATCTTGATAATATTCGCGCAGAGCGTGATTCAGTGGGCGCTCGTATCACAGTGGTAGCAGAAGGCGTGCCTGTAGGTTGGGGTGAGCCCGTGTTTGATAGGCTTGATGCTGAGATTGCCTATGCCATGATGAGTATTAACGCGGTAAAAGGTGTAGAAATTGGTGCTGGTTTCGCCAGCATTGCACAGCGCGGCAGTGTTCACAGTGATGAAATGACACCTCAAGGCTTTGTGACGAATCATGCGGGTGGCGTGTTAGGCGGCATTTCTACTGGACAAGAGATTCGTGTTAATGTTGCATTAAAACCAACTTCTAGTATCCCACAAGAGCGGCGCTCCATTGATAAAAATGGCAACGCAGTGACTATGCAAACCACTGGTCGTCACGACCCTTGCGTTGGGGTACGTGCCACACCAATTGCCGAGGCAATGTTGGCATTAGTATTAATGGATCATGCTTTACGTCATCGCGCACAAAACGCAGATGTAGTGACCAATATTCCTAGGCTATAGCTGTCAGTGAGTCACGCACTACATTTTAAGCTCTCCCGTTTTTATTTTTTTTATTACTTCTTTGTCGGGGCGTTTACCCCTTACTGGGGCTTATATCTAAAGTCAGAGCATTTCTCCGTAGCAGACATTGGTATTTTGATGTCGCTATTTCAGATTAGCCGTATTTTTGCCCCCAACTTTTGGGGTTGGCTGGCAGACCATACTGGAAAGCGCGCACAGTGGATTAGACTCACTGCTTTTCTAGGGTTGTGTGGATTCACTGCTGTATTTTGGGTGCACGGATTTTTTTGGTTGTTTGCTGTGATGGTAGCGTTAAGTCTATTTACCAGTTCTACTTTACCATTAGCAGAATCGCTTACACTTGCCCATTTAGCCACTACCAATGGGCATTACAGCCGTATTCGAATGTGGGGGTCACTTGGCTTTATATTTGCGGCAGTAATATTGGGCTTTTTAATTGATTTTGCTGGCATTAAAAGTTTGCTGTGGTTTTTGCTGATTGTGCAGCTCACTTTATTTGTGCTTTCACACTCGTTGCCTGACGCTAAAGTAAAGCCGCATGAATGCGACCACTTTTCTATATGGCAAGTCATCAAGCAACCTAACGTGATTGCACTGCTAGTAGGCTGTTCGCTTATGGTGACTGCACATGGCGTATTGTATAACTTTTACTCAATCTATCTCAATGAGCATGGCTACAGTAAGGGCATGATAGGGCTGCTTTGGGCGGTAGGTGTTATCTGTGAAATTGGTATTTTTATGCTTATGCCAAAAATTATGGCACGTTTTAGCTTAAAAACAATCCTAATGATTAGCTTGTTATTGGCAGTGATTCGATTCAGTTTGATTGGTATTGCTGTAGATAGTATTGGATGGTTAATTTTAGCGCAAAGCTTGCATGCAGCAACGTTTGGTAGTTTTCATGCCGCATCGATAGAAGTGATTGCCAAGTTTTTTAATGGGCGCCATCAGGCTAAAGGCCAGGCGATTTATAACAGTGTAGCTTATGGTGTTGGCGGTACAATTGGCGGTTTAGCTGGTGGCTTTGCCTTGCAATACTTTGGGGGTCAAAAAACCTTTATGCTTGCGGCTGCATTTCCACTGTTAGGCTTATTGGTGATAGGATTAGGCTTGAAGTTGGGTAAAAGTCAGCAATCAGATAAAAATCAGCAATCAGATAAAAATCAGCAACATAATCAAGGAATGTTTAGATGAGTTTACGTGCAGTATTGAGTACAACCACTTTCTTGAGATTTAATTTTTTGTTAATTAGCTTGCTTGCAACAAATCTTTGCATGGCTGATACACAAGTTAATATCGTCGGGCTGTTTAATGATAAAGCCGTAGTCATTATTAACGGTGGAAAACCTAAAACTCTGAGTATTGGCCAAACTAGTGATGGTGTTAAGTTACTTTCAGCCAACAGCACCATTGCTACCTTGCTAATTGAAGGTAAAACCAAGCAATTAGGTATGGGGCAAGCAGCTTCAGTGGGTGGTAGTGCAACCACGGCTAACGCTACTGTTACGCTATACGCTAATGCCGAGGGACACTTTATTTCAGATTGCCAAATTAATGGCGCTACACTTAAATTTTTACTAGACACGGGTGCTACTTCAGTAGCACTTAATAGTGGTGACGCCAAGTTTGCTAATATTGATTATAAAAGTGGTACGCCAGTACAAGTGAGCACTGCTAATGGCGTTGTGAATGCTTATCACGTGACTATTGCGAATCTTAAAATCGGGAGTATTACACTTAGTCAAGTAGAGGCTAACGTAGTTGAAGGTGGCTCACCATCAATTGTGCTGTTAGGTATGAGCGCTTTAAATAGATTGGATATGAAACGGCAAGATATTGCGCTGACGTTAACAAAAAAATATTAGAATTAATTTAGACTAGCTAAAAATTCAGTTGCTAAATTAAAAGTATCAAATAAAAAAGGGCAGAAATCTGCCCTTTTTTATTACGCAAAATTCATGACATAAATCTTACATAAGTTAATTTAACTAGAGTTAAACTTTATAGCCGTTAAGACTTACTTAGCTGCTGGTGTTGCTTTTTTTGCAACTTTTTTAACATGATGATGTTTTTTCATTGTCATTGGTTTTGTTGCTTCAGCAGCAGGAGCCGCAGCAGTTGCTTCAGCTTTAGCTGGAGCTGCATCAGCTGCAAACGCTGCTGAACCTAATGATAATAAAGCAGTAGCTAAAAGTGTAGTTAAAAATTTGTTCATTTCAATCTCCATAAATTAGGGTAAAGTATATAAAAAATATGTACTGGTTACTTGTACTTGGTTAAGACTCGTTAAACTTCATCTGCGACCATGAAATGTAATTTACGCTGTCAAGCTGACATCAAGCTGACAACATTTGATTCGCTAATATTTTTTTAAATATATATTTCTCCCTTTAATTTACTATGAGTAAATGAAGCTCTAAATATCATGATTGAGATACGGTTTTAAGATGCGATTATTATTAGTTGAAGATGATTTGATACTCAAAGATGGACTTGAGCGATCATTTACCAAATCAGGTTATGCGGTTGATGTGATGGCTGATGGTGATAGTGCCGATCAGCTTCTCGCTTATCAAGAATATGATGTCATAGTGCTAGATTTAGGTTTGCCTAAATTGAATGGTTTTGAAGTATTAAAGCGCTTACGTAGCCGTGGTAATAACACACCTGTATTAATTCTGACGGCGTTAGAAGATACGAAAAACCGTGTTAAAGGGCTTGATCTAGGAGCAGATGATTATTTGGCTAAACCATTTGATCTTGCAGAACTAGAAGCACGTGTACGCGCATTGATTCGCCGTGGTGTGTCTGGCGGCAGTGCAAAAATTAGTTTTGGTGATTTGGTATTTGATACAACTAATCGGCAATGTTATGTCAATGATATTGCGTTGTCACTCTCCGCACGTGAAGTGGCATTGCTTGAGTTATTGATGTTAAAAGCCACGAAAGTAGTGAGTAAAGCCAAAATACTAGAACACTTATGTAGTTGGGATGAAGAAATGAGCGAGAATGCAGTGGAGGTGAATGTGTCTCGCTTACGTAAAAAATTGAACGTGTTTGGTATAGAGATTCGCACCATACGTGGGCTAGGCTACCTGTTGGCAAAACTTGAAACAATAAGCTAGACCATTCGGTTAAAAGTAGCTAGGTTGAAAAAATGATACATATCAAAACCAACTCAATTCGACAAAAATTACTCAATTGGCTGCTGATGTTGCTAATGCCTTTGTTATTGCTTGATACTGTGTCTGCATACTATTTAGCCAATCATTTTGCAAATTTAGCTTATGATAGGGCTCTTTTTAGAGTGGTATTAGCACTTGCAGACCAAGTGGAAGTGAAGGAAGGGAATATGGTGGTTGATTTTCCCGATAGCACGCTGGATTTGATTGAGTATGACAAAGACGATTACATTTATTATCAAATTCAAGATCCTGAACACCATGTTGTAATAGGCGAAGAAAAATTGACCTTGCCAAAAGTGATACCTAGTGCCGGTCAGCATGTGTATTACGATGCACAGTTTAACAATCAGTTATTACGCTTAGTGGCCTTTAGTTTCCCGCTTGTTGGTACTAATGCAGCTGCAGTGAATGGGTCAAAAGCTAACGCATTAATCTTGATTGGTGAGACCACGACCAAGCGCGATAAGATGGCGCACGACATTATTGCCATCATGTTAATCCCGCAGATTTTATTGATAGTGTTAGTGACCTTTTTAGTAAATTTAGGCATTAAACGTGGTCTTATTTCGTTAGAAAAATTAAAAGATTTAGTTGTACGGCGCTTGCCTACAGATACACATCCGCTGGAAGAACAAGATGCACCGCAAGAACTGCAGCCTTTATTACATGCCATGAATGATTTATTGGTGAAAGAGAAGGCTGCAGTTGATGAGCGTCGTCATTTCTTAGCTAATGCAGCACATCAGCTAAAAACGCCGTTGGCTGGACTTAAAATTCAGGCTGAAGCTGCTTTGCGCGAGAAAGATTCAGATAGTGTACAACACGCACTACAACAAATAAGTGCGGGTAGCGACAATCTAGGGCGGCTGGCGAACCAGTTGTTAAGCTTGGCACGCGCTGAACCCGAGAGTAATCACGCACTAGTATTTTCGCCTGTAGATTTAGTCGAATTGATGAATGAGGTGACTGCAGAGTGGGTGCCAAAAGCGTTAGAGAAAAGTATTGATTTAGGTGTAAATTGCGCGTTACAGAAACTTGTTATTAGCGGTAATAGTGTGTTGTTGCAAGAGTTATTGAGTAACTTGATCGATAATGCTATACGCTATAGCCCAGCATATGCAAAAGTCACGGTAAGCTTAGAGCTGAATGATCACGATGCCGTTTTATCAGTACAAGACAACGGTTTAGGTATCGCGCTAGATCAGCAGCACAAAGTATTTGAGCGTTTTTATCGAGTACTTGGAACGGCAGCAAGTGGTTGTGGATTAGGCCTAGCAATTGTGCGCGAAATTGCTCATCAACATCAAGCGCGTGTTGAGCTTGGTTATGCAGATGTCGTACAACTTAAAGGTACCTTGGTTAAAGTTATATTTAAGTTAAATTAACTTGTTATCAGAACCTCACTTTTTCATCATTAGAACTTGCAATAAAAAAGCCACTTTAAATAAAGTGGCTTTTTTAGTTGAAAGCAATTTACTAGTTACGTTTATCTTTCTCAATTAAAGCATAGGCTGAGTGGTTGTGAATTGACTCAAAGTTTTCGCTTTCAACCGTGTAAGCCACAATGCGCTTTTCTGCATTAAGTTGTGCGGCTACATCACGAACCATGTCTTCAACAAATTTTGGATTGTCGTAAGCGCGTTCAGTGACATATTTTTCATCTGGACGTTTAAGCAAGCCATAAAGTTCACACGAAGCTTCTTTTTCAACCAAATCAATGATGTCTTCAATCCAGATGAAGTCATTGACTAATGCAGTTACTGTCACATGTGAACGCTGATTATGCGCACCGTAGTCAGAGATTTTTTTACTGCATGGGCATAGACTCGTCACTGGCACCATAACTTTTACTGTGATGTCAATTTTGCCGTGACTGATTTCACCAATAAAAGTTACTTCATAATCTAACAAGCTTTTAACACCTGATACTGGTGCAGCTTTATTTACAAAATATGGAAACGTCATTTCTACATGGCCAGATTGCGCTTCAAGACGTTTGATCATTTCGCGTAAAATCGTCTCAAACGACTCAATAGAAATTGCATGTTCGTTCATGTTGAGAATTTCAACAAAACGAGACATATGTGTGCCTTTGAACTGCTGTGGCAAATGAACATACATGTTAAACATGGCTACCGTATGTTGCTCGCCGCCAGATTTGTCTTTTACAATCACTGGGTGACGAATAGCCTTAATGCCAACTTTATCAATGGCAATTTGGCGTGTATCAACCGTATTTTGTACGTCTTCTATGATATCGGGAACAGTAGGTTGATTCATTTTAATCCAATCCATGCCTGTAATTCTAGGCAAAATATATAGTAAATTAGTATAGCGTTAGGCCGAAAACTTGCCTAATCAAATGTTTTAATAAGCTTAATTAAGAAATTTGATGAATGGCTTTAACAATACCATCAGCGTTCAGACCACAATCTGCCAACATGGTTTCATGTACACCATGTTCAATAAATTGATCTGGTAAACCTAGACATAATGTTTTTACTGATAGTTTAGGCGAAAGTTTGCTATTGTTTTGTATCACTTGCAAAGCTTCCATCACTGCCGAGCCCGCACCGCCCATCACACAGTTTTCTTCAACTGTTACTATCAATGTGTGGTCATTCGCTAATTTTTCAAGCATAGCCTGATCAATTGGTTTCACAAAACGCATATTTACAACTGTGGCATCAAGTTGTTTGCCAGCTTCTAAGCATGCAGCAAGCATGCTGCCAAAGCTTAAAATAGCTATTTTTTGTGTGCTAGTGGTTATTACAGCATGACGTTTGATTTCAGCTGTACCAATGGCGATGGCCTGCATTTTTTGATCAACCACAGCGCCTGTGCCACTGCCGCGCGGATAACGTACTGCTGCAACGCCATTATATTGAAAACCAGTATAGAGCATTTGCCTGCATTCATTTTCGTCGCTAGGCGCCATAATGACAATGTTAGGAATACATCTTAAAAAGCTTAAATCAAAGCTACCTGCATGAGTAGGACCATCTGCACCCACTAATCCAGCGCGGTCGATTGCTAGTAGCATAGGTAGATTTTGTAAGGCAACATCATGAATGAGTTGGTCATATGCGCGTTGTAAAAACGTGCTGTAAATCGCTACTACAGGTTTTAAGCCATCGCAGGCCATGCCAGCAGCAAAAGTCAGTGCATGCTGTTCGGCAATGCCTACATCAAAATAGCGGCTAGGATATTTCTCAGCAAATGCATTTAATCCTGAGCCATCGCACATAGCAGGCGTGATGCCGATTAATCGCTCGTCTAGCGCTGCCATATCGACTAACCAATCGCCAAATACTTGGGTGTATGTTTTTTTAGATGGAGTCTCTACGACTGTTCCTACTATTGCACGGCCGCTGAGCGGGTCGAATTTACCTACACCATGAAATTTATTTGGATTGTCTTCTGCAGGTTCAAAACCTTTACCTTTTTTCGTTACGATGTGTAAGAACTGAGGGCCGCTTAGCTGTTTAATATTGTGTAAGGTATCAATCAGTGTATCTAAATCATGACCATCTATTGGGCCTATGTAATTAAAGCCAAATTCTTCAAATAAGGTGCCAGGGGTTACCATGCCTTTAACGTGTTCTTCAGCGCGCTTTGCAAACTCCATCATAGGCGGCACGGCGGAGAGTACTTTTTTGCCAGATTTTTTAACAGTACCGTAAAAACTGCTAGACAGTAGTTTGGCAAGGTAATTATTGAGAGCGCCAACATTGTTCGAAATGCTCATGTCATTATCGTTGAGCACAACTAGCAAATTAGCGTCCATATTGCCTGCATTGTTTAACGCTTCAAAGGCCATACCTGCGGTCATGGCACCATCGCCTATAATGGCCACAGTTCGCCTTTCTAGCCCAGCTTTTTGTGCCGCAACCGCCATACCTAATGCTGCTGAAATGGAGGTGCTAGAGTGGCCTGTGCCAAATGTATCGTATTCGCTTTCGCTCCGGCGTGGAAAACCTGCAATACCATGTGGTCTACGTAGGTTTTGCATTTTTTCGCGGCGGCCAGTGAGGATTTTATGTGGGTAGGTTTGATGACCCACATCCCAAACTAGCCTGTCGTCTGGCGTATTAAATACATAATGCAGCGCAATAGTCAGCTCAACCACACCTAAATTAGAGGATAAATGTCCGCCAGTTTTTGCGACACTCTCGACTAAAAAAGACCGTAATTCTTGTGCAAGCTGAATTAACTGCTTACGTTCAAGCAGACGTAGCTGTAAGGGTGAGTTAATCGTATCGAGTAATTGAGTCATTTTTATAGATTTTTTAAAGCAGCATTAAAAACTACGTTGCGTGATAAAGCCAGCCAATTCACGTAAACGCTGAGCCTTATCACCAAAAGGCAAAAGGGCACTCATCGCATCTGCATAAAGTTGCTGCGCATGGCGTTTTGCATGATCTAACCCTAGAATCGTCACATAGGTTGGCTTATTGCTATCGGCATCTTTACCAGCTGTTTTACCTAGCGTTGTGGTGTCGGCTTCCATATCTAAAATATCATCTATCACCTGGAATGCTAGACCAATATTTCTAGCGTAGGTACTCACTGCACTAATTTGAGTATTAGAAGCACAAGATGCGCCCAGTAGAACAGCTGCCTGAATGAGCGCACCAGTCTTTAAGTGATGCATCATTTCAAGTTCAACCTGTGTCAGTGGTTTGCCGACCGAGGCTAAATCAATCGCTTGCCCACCCGCCATGCCGGTAGAACCTGAAGCTTTGGCTAAAGTGTTGAGCATGCTGATCTGTTGACTTTGCTTTAGATTAAAATCTACAGACAGCTTTGGTTGAGACAGCACTTCAAACGCTAAACTTTGCAGGGCATCTCCCACTAGTAGTCCAGTAGCATCATCATACTGTTTATGGCAGCTAGGTTTGCCGCGGCGTAAATCATCATCATCCATGCAAGGCATATCATCGTGTACAAGTGAATATGCATGTATCAATTCAACTGCACTGGCTGCAGCATCTGCGATAGCAATATCAGTTTCACACAATTCAGCAGCGGCATAGCAAAGCAGCGCACGTACTCGTTTACCGCCACCTAAGGCACTGTAGCGCATCGCACTATGAAGTGTTTGGGGCGCTAAATCTGCAGATGGTAAAACTTGATCAAGCGCTTGTTCTATACGAATTTGTTTTGTTTGCGCCCACGCTGAAAAGTCCATAGTATTTGCTGCTGTCATTATTCGGGCTGAAAAGGTGTTAACTGATTTTTATCGTTCAGCAGTTGCACTTGTTGTTCAACGTCAGCTAACGATTTTTGACAAAACTGTAGTAAGGCATTCCCACGTTTATAAGCTGCTAATGATGCTTCTAAAGGCATCTGACCAGACTCCATTTGCGCGACTATATTTTCAAGCTCAGCAAAAGCCTGCTCGAAGTTTTGCGGCGTTTCAGTGGAGGCTTTAACTTTGTTTTTAGTGTCGTTTTTGCTATCAGATGCAGACATAATAATATTCAATTGGCATTAAGCCTCTATTCTACCAAATCCTATTGCAAAACCTGATGTAAAAAATCTCGAATATCGGTAATCTCTGCTGCACATAAAGAATGTGCCATATTGTATTCATGCCAACTGACGGGATACTGACAACTTTGTAAGACATTGAGTGAAACCTTACATAGCTCTAAGCTAATAATTTCATCAGAAACACCATGTGCCATAAAAATTGGTACTTTTGCATTAGCTGGGTTTGCTTCATCTGCTAACTTAGTTTTTAAAGGCAAGTAAGTAGAGAGTGCCATTACGCCAGCTAGTTTTTTGGGATAGCGTAATGCGGTGTGTAAAGCTATTGCGCCACCTTGCGAAAACCCCGCGATTACGATTCGATTGGAAGGGATACCTTTGTTAATTTCTAACTGAATCAAGCCGTTAATGTAGTGTTGGCTAGCAGTGATGCCGACTTCATCTTCTTTGCTACTACCAGTCACACCATACAAATCATACCAAGCAGGCATGATGTAGCCGCTATTCCGCGTAACAGCCATTTCAGGCGCATGAGGCAAAATGAAGCGTATATGAGATAGATTTTGTTGCAGTAATTGTTGCACGACAGGCTCAAAATCATAGCCATTTGCGCCTAAGCCGTGAAGCCAAATAACGCTGGCACTAATTTTGCTGCTAGGTAAGTTACTGGTTAATTCTAATGGTGATTTGTAATTCATTATGGCTTGAGGTCAATTAGGTGAAAATTATAAAGTAATGTGGGATGACCACAACATTGCTTTTAAAACAATAAGATATGCGATATTCTGTTAAAACTAATCAAATCATAGCATTGTATTAATAGTTTGTATAAAAAACCTTACTAAAAATAAAACTAAAAATTGAATATGAGTTAGTAGCGGTGTTCAAAAATATAGTATGTAAACCTAGTGTGAAATCATCGGTATTTTTATCACAACATGGTTTGCGTTTTGAGCTTATGTCTACTGAGTAAAATAGGCTGCTCAGTGCAAAATTCCAGCAAAGTTATCGCAATAAAGTCTTTAACTTTGGAACCATGCAATGC
>JBKJRF010000222.1:0-3145 GCA_046594825.1 Methylotenera sp. | reverse complement strand
TTGCCATCTGGTTTGCAGGAAGCCTCTAAGTTACCAATGCCTTTGTTCACACCATCAAGCAAAGCGGCGGTAGGCGAACATGATGAAAATATCACCGTACAACAAACTGCAGATTTGATTGGGTCAGACATGACAGTGCAAGTAGCAAAAGTAGCGATTGCGCTTTATACCAAAGCAGCAGAGTTTGCACTCACTCGTGGCATCATTATCGCAGATACTAAGTTTGAATTTGGTTTAGATGCAGATGGCGTTTTACATTTGATGGATGAAGTGTTGACACCAGATTCTTCACGCTTCTGGCCTGCAGATAGCTATGCCGTGGGAAGCAATCCGCCAAGTTATGACAAGCAGTTTGTACGTGATTGGCTGGAAAGTACGGGCTGGAACAAGACAGCGCCAGCGCCGGCATTACCAGCAGAAGTGGCAAAAAAAACCAGCGAGAAATATATGGAAGCATTTGAACGGCTCACTGGTCAGCCTTTGAACGTTTCTTAAAAGCTAAATCTAGAAACTTATTAATAAACCCAGATATTAAATCCTAGATGCTAAACGCTAGATTCTAAATCCAACACTTACCAATATTTTGCTAGAAAAACTAAAGTCTTTAACTAGGCATCTAAAACAAGAGTTTGCAGTTTATAAGCTGGTGCTTAAGCATCCTGAAACGCCGTGGGTGGCCAAGCTGTTTTTAGGTTTGGCGATTGGCTATTTATTGCTGCCTTTCGACCTCATTCCAGATTTTATTCCCGTATTAGGTCAGCTTGATGACGTTGTTATCATCCCAGTGCTCGTTTATATCGCATTGCTATTCATCCCTAAACATATTATTCAAAATTGTCGTGAGCAATTGCAAGTCATAATTTAGTTGTGAGTCATCAGTATGTTTTTCAGTTGGCTTGCTATAATCACGGTTCAAAATTAACCAGAACTTTTTAAATACTGTTTTTATTACCTAGGAATTAAGTCATGTCGTTAAACCAAGTGCCAACCGGTAAGGATGTCCCTAATGATTTCAATGTGATTATTGAAATCCCAATGCAAGGCGACCCAGTCAAATATGAAGTGGATAAAGAAAGCGGTGCAATTTTTGTAGACCGTTTTATGGGTACTGCAATGCAATATCCTACTAACTACGGTTACGTGCCGCATACTTTGGCTGACGATGGAGACCCAGTTGACGTATTGGTGATGACGCCAGTACCATTGATTCCAGGGGTAGTAGTACGTTGCCGCCCACTTGGGGTGCTATTGATGGAAGACGAAGCTGGACTTGATGCCAAAGTGCTTGCTGTACCTGTAGAAAAAGTATGTGGTTTGTATGGTCATTTGAAAGCGCACACCGACGTATCAGATTGGCGTTTGAATATGATTTCTCATTTCTTTGAACATTACAAAGACCTAGACAAAGGCAAATGGGTGAAAATCAATGGCTGGGGTGATATTAATCAAGCTAAAAAAGAAATTCTTGAAGGTGTAGAAAATTATAATAATGCTAAGATAAAACCAGCATTTTAAATAGTACTCTATGACTTGAAGTTTTGAACTTTAAGACTTGAGTTTAAATATAAAAAAGGCAGCTATCGCTGCCTTTTTTATTGCGCCTTATCTTTATAGCTTAAGCAGCAATATCTAGAAATATGCACATAAATTGTGCATGACACGCTTACTTGGGTTTGCCCTAAATTTTTATTATTACTAGAAAATAGCCTAGATATTGCTCGCTAGGCATGCTTACTTTACTGGTGCAGTTGTTGCTTATGTTAATAGTAAATCTAAAATAGTGATGTTTTTATGTGCGATATGCAATATGAATTACAGCTGAGTCTGAAAGCGAATATACGTTATTTGGGCCAAGTGTTGGGTGAGACTATTCTTGCTAAGGATGGTCAAGCTATTTTTGATCTCATAGAAAATATACGTAAGGCAGCAGTAAAATTTCATCGTGAGAATGATCAAGATGCCACACTTTTACTCGAAAAGCTGCTAAAAAATCTTAGCCCGCAACAAACCATTTCTGTGGTGCGTGCATTCAGTTACTTCAAACATCTAGTCAATATTGCTGAAGACTTGTTTGCACACCAGCTGGCACGACTCAATGAAGACAATCTTGTGCCGGGTATGTTGGCGCATTCAGTAGATGAGATTACGCGTAAGAATTTACCTTTTACAGCGATAGAAAGCTTTTTCAAAGATGCACTGGTGTCGCCCGTACTCACGGCGCATCCAACCGAAGTACAGCACAAGAGTATTTTAGATATTGAGCACAGCCTGTCATATTTGCTGGCTGAGCGCGCTACATTGATTTCGAAAAGAGAGATTGAGCATAATGGATTGCTTATTCAAGGTGCTATTTGTTCATTATGGCAAACGCGGATTTTACGATTTTCTAAATTGACCGTAGTCAATGAGATTGAAAATGCACTTAGCTATTACAAGACTACATTTTTAGAAGTGATACCTGAAATTTTGCAGGATTTAGAGTGAGATATAAATAAACAGTATGCAAAAGATTTAGAGAAACCCTTTCAATTGCCTAGTTTTTTACATATGGGTAGTTGGATAGGCGGTGATCGTGACGGTAACCCATTCGTGAACGGCGCTACATTGGTGCAAGCTGTCGGTATGCAAAGTGCGACTGCTTTTATGTTTTATTTGAAAGAGTTAGATGCTTTACGCCGAGAGCTATCAATTTCTACCCGTTTGATTGGTGTTAATCCAGAAGTCTTGGAAATGGCCAAGTTATCGTTAGATCAATCTCCGCATAGGATGGATGAACCCTATCGACTGGCCTTGAATGGCATATATGACAAGCTAGTGGCAACTGCAAAGCAATTGCTGCCACAGCTAGAGTTGCGAGATGCAAGTCAAGATGCCAAAATTTATGCGAGTGCGGATGAACTGCTGGCGAATTTGAATGTGTTGGTTGATTCGCTTAAAGAACATGGTGGCGAGGGTTTGATATATCCGCGTATCGGTAAATTGGTTAAGGCGATTGAAACTTTCGGGTTTCATCTTGCGACTATTGATGTGCGCCAATCTTCTGATGTCCATGAGGCTGTGATTAAAGAGTTATTTCACAAGGCTGGTTACGAATTTAATTATGATGAACTGACTGAAGAAGAAAAAATCCAGACCCTGCTAGATG
>JBKJRF010000191.1:0-4890 GCA_046594825.1 Methylotenera sp. | reverse complement strand
AGCAAGCATCTTAAAGAAAGCCAAATCTACCGTATTGACCATTATTTAGGTAAATCTGCGCTACAAAACATTATGTTGCAACGCTTTGCCAATGCGATTCTAGAACCGATTTGGAACAACCAGTATATTGATCATGTGCAAATCACCAACACTGAAATGTTGGGCGTAGGTGACCGCACGCAATTTTACGATGGTACAGGCGCATTGCGTGACATGATACAAAGCCATATTTTACAAACCATGGCATTGACCGCGATGGAACTACCAACAGATTTATCGCCAGAAAGCGTACGCACTGAGAAAATTAAAGTTTTGGAAGCGATTCGTCCGATTCCAGTAAATGAATTGAATAAACATGCTTTTCGTGCGCAATATGCTGCTGGCGAGATTAACGGTGAAAAAGTACCAGGTTATCTGCAAGAACTAGGTGACAACACTAGCGTGGTAGAAACTTATGCAGCTTTAAAATTGTTTGTGGATAATCCGCGCTGGCAAGGTGTGCCATTCTATATTCGTACAGCAAAGCGTTTGCATGAAGCTGATACACGCATTTCAATCCGCTTCAAAAAAGCACCGTTGCAAATCAAGGGTGGCCAAGATCAAAACTGGCTGATGCTTGGTATTCAACCACGGGAATGTATCAAAATGGAAATCCAATCAAAGATACCAGGTTTGGATATTTCAACTCGTACTATTCAATTAGATGCAGCGAATCGTCAAGATGCAGACGAAACGATTGATGCTTACGAGGCTTTATTGCTTAACTTGATGGAAGGCGATAATTCACTTTATCTACACATCAGTGAAGTCGAAGCACAATGGCGTTTAGTAGACCCTGTGGTAAAAGCCTGGGCAGCAGATAGAAAACCAGTGCATCAATACCCTGCTGGCAGCCAAGATCCAGAAGCATCTAAAGTGATTTTTGAAGCTGAAGACCAATTCTGGCGTTACAGCATTGAGTTAGGTGGCGATCAAGCTTAACTAAACATATTAAGCTTTATTAAAAAACGGTAGGCATATGCGCTACCGTTTTTTTTATTTTGGCCATTCAATTATTTAACATATCTATTTTGGTGTAGAGCTCTGTTCTATCTGTTGGCCTTTAGATTGCACAGGATGTATCGTTTTAGTGGTAGGGTCACGCTCATTTTCTACCCACCAATTCACCCATAACCTAGACTGATTATCTGGCTCTAATGTTAAAAAATTTCTTGCACCAATCAAACGTCGGGTAGTGGCAGGAAACTCATACATTGCTGCAGTAATGCCACGGTCTATCGTTTCAATATTTTTACAAGCCTGCTCTAAAAAATAGCGTGCCATCGCTGGCGGCGCCGGATGCACTATTCCAGATGAAGTCAGTTGGTTAATCACACGGGCATTCAGCGGCACATCATTACGGTCTGATTCAATCACACCAACAGCCGCCACATGCACATCACCCGAAAGTATAGTGACTCTACATTCAGTTTCAGCTGAAAATTTTAACAACCGATGCACCATGCGCAAGCGCTCTTGCAAATGCGGGGGGCTAGTCCAGTGATCACGCAGATCATCTTCTAGCTCTTGTTGACCTGGCAAAAAACCGAGCATTTTTTCCAGTAGTCCAAAACTTGGATGTACCACAGGAATGCTCGACATCACCAACAAATGTTTAAACTGATGCTGTGGCTGAGTTTGGTCTAACCATTTATACACCGCGTTCCAACTGGTTTCGCTCATTACTTGATCTGGTACATATTTATCAGTAGCAGCATTTTTTGGCGTGTGTGGTTGGCGTTCACTACGCATATCAAGCACTAAAATGCCGAGATCGCCCAAACTGTAAGCTTGGTTAAATACAGGTTGATTGGGTAATGTGGCAGGAGCTAAAGCGCCTATAGATTGCTGCTGGAATAACCTAAAGTAATAAGTAGCAACTTCAAATATGCCTTGATAAACAGGGCAATTATGCTGCTCGTAAGGATACGAACCCCAACCATCAAAAATATCATGGTCATCCCACATCATAATGCTAGGCACATTGGCCAACACTGCATTAACTTCGGGCTGTGCCCAACGTGTTAGATACAGATTCTCAAAGAATCGCTCTACTTGACTACGCATACTTTGGTTGAAGGCGCGTGTTTTGCGTTGTGGCCAATCTAAATTAACCCATGTTTTTAGTTCAGGTACTTCTTGCCACATTGAATCGGTATAAACTTGGTCACCGCCCATTAATAATAAATGCCATGGCCCAAAACGGTTGCCACGTATGGTATCCAAGCCTTGATGCAAGCTAAACATACGGCTCCAAAGTGCATTTTTATTGGTCACTTGCTTCATGAGTTTTGGGTCAGAAAAGCCATTACACGAAGCATAAGCCACAGCGGGCACTTGATTTATCGCAGGCACTTGTAATGCATAAGCTACACCATTAACATTAAGCTGATAATCAATATTCTGTGCCACAGTTTTAAGCGGGATTTTGCATTCCCAACGCCAAGCGGTAGTTTTGGTATAACTTAATTCACATAGCTTAATCGCTACACTGGGCGGCTGGTTAGCGACAGTTAAACTAGGCGCTACATCATTAATATCGGCAATCACCATTACACTGATTTGCCAAAAATTATCTTGGCAGCCTAGAAATTTAAGCACTGGGCCTAGCTTTACCATGTCGCAACTCCTTTAAATTTCGACTAAAAAACTTTGACCAAACTTTGGCCGAAATTCGACCAGAATATAAACATTCATCTTATAATGCAGTTCGTTTATCAATCATAAAACAATTCAATTATTATGGGTATAAAACCATGAGTATTAAGTCGGACAAGTGGATACGCCAAATGGCGGAACAGCACGGCATGATAGAGCCGTTTGAGCCTAACCAAGTTAAAATTTCGCCAAGTGGTGAACGCATGGTTTCTTATGGCACATCAAGTTATGGCTATGACATTCGCTGTAGTTCAGAATTTAAGCTATTCACTAACATTAACAGTACGATCGTCGACCCTAAAAACTTCGACCCTAATTCATTTGTAGAAGTGAATGCAGATTACTGCATCATTCCGCCAAACTCTTTTGCACTCGCACGTACAGTTGAGTATTTCCGTATTCCACGGAATGTGCTGACAATTTGCTTGGGTAAATCTACTTATGCACGTTGCGGTATTATTGTGAACGTGACGCCATTTGAGCCGGAATGGGAGGGTTATGTCACATTAGAATTCAGCAACACCACTCCGCTACCTGCAAAGATTTACGCCAATGAAGGCTGCGCACAAGTGCTGTTTTTTGAAGCAGATGAAGATGATATTTGCGAAACATCATATAAAGACCGTGGTGGCAAATATCAAGGGCAAGTAGGCGTAACCCTACCTAAAATTTAGCTTTTGCCTAAGATTTAATTAAGGAAGTTTAATGAAATTTCGTTTCCCTGTAGTCATCATTGATGAAGACTTTCGCTCTGAAAACTCGTCAGGTTTAGGTATACGTGTACTTGCCAAAGCCATTGAAAATGAAGGCTTTGAAGTACTGGGCGTGACCAGCTATGGTGACCTTACCTCGTTCGCACAACAGCAAAGCCGTGCTTCTGCTTTCATTCTCTCTATTGATGACAATGAATTTATTGAAGGCAGTCAAGAAGCGCTCGCTAACCTGCGTGCTTTTGTGGATGAAATTCGTTACCGAAATGAAGAAATACCGATTTTCTTGCATGGTGAAACACGAACTTCACGACATATTCCAAACGAAATCTTGCGTGAACTCAGCGGCTTTATTCACATGTATGAAGATACACCAGAATTTGTAGCACGCTATATTTTGCGCGAAGCACGCAGCTATTTAGATAGCCTGCCGCCACCATTTTTTAAAGCCCTGACTGACTATGCTGCAGATGGATCATACTCATGGCATTGTCCTGGGCACTCTGGGGGCGTGGCATTCTTAAAATCACCAGTTGGCCAGATGTTCCACCAGTTCTTTGGCGAAAATATGCTACGTGCAGACGTCTGCAACGCAGTGGATGAACTTGGACAACTACTAGACCATACTGGACCAATAGCCGCTTCAGAGCGCAATGCTGCACGTATATTTAACTGTGATCATTTGTACTTTGTTACCAACGGCACGTCTACAAGTAACAAAATCGTATGGAACTCAACAGTAGCACCAGGTGACGTGGTGGTGGTGGATCGTAACTGCCATAAATCAGTGCTACATGCCATTATTATGACGGGTGCAATTCCTGTATTTTTAATGCCGACGCGTAACCATTTCGGCATCATCGGACCAATTCCAAAATCAGAGTTTGCTTGGGAAAATATTCAAAAGAAAATCGACCGTAATCCTTTTGCGACGGATAAAAGTGCCAAACCACGCGTATTGACCATTACCCAATCAACTTACGATGGTGTGCTTTATAACGTAGAAGAAATTAAAGAAATGCTCGACGGCAAAATTGACACGCTGCATTTTGATGAAGCTTGGTTGCCACATGCTACTTTCCATGACTTCTACGGTGATTACCACGCGATTGGTGCAGATAGACCACGCTGTAAAGAATCGATGGTATTTTCAACACAATCTACCCACAAATTACTGGCTGGATTAAGCCAAGCATCTCAGATTCTAGTGCAAGATGCACAAAATAATATGCTTGACCGTGATGTATTCAACGAAGCTTATTTAATGCATACCTCCACTAGCCCGCAGTATTCAATTGTAGCCAGTTGTGATGTAGCGGCCGCGATGATGGAAGCGCCAGGCGGCACTGCGTTAGTTGAAGAAAGCTTGATGGAAGCGTTGGACTTCCGCCGCGCAATGCGCAAGGTAGACGAAGAATGGGGCTCTGACTGGTGGTTTAAAGTCTGGGGTCCTGATGACCTATCAGAAGAAGGCTTGGAAGAG
>JBKJRF010000059.1:0-16153 GCA_046594825.1 Methylotenera sp. | reverse complement strand
GGGAATTTAGTCGTAATCCCCAACAAAGCCAATTAATGCTTTGATTCTTAAGCATATCACTCTTTTTAATTAACCTGATTTAATTAAAAAGGGGCTGTCCTAGATAACTAGCCCATATGTTGTTTAACCCATTGTTTTAGTTGTAATAACTGTGCTTGTGGTGTTGGGTTGTTAAAACGCCACTCGCACTCCTTTAAAAACAGTACAAAATTAGCTTTCGGCACACCGTTAAATGTACGCATATGGCGCTTGGCTTGATTCCAAAAATTCTCAATACCATTCATATGGTTTTGCTTATCAGCAAATAGTTTTGAATGGTTAATTCAGTAGTGCTTGAAATCCGAAACATCCAACACATTATAGCCACGCCAGCTATCTGAATACACGATGCTATCTGGGATCACCTTGCGCTCAATAATGGGCATTAAACTGTTACTGCTAGCATCCATAATAATCTTGGTATAAACCTGACCACCACGCTTTCACATTAGCATTAGGTGCTTTAGCGCCAATGCTAATGGGGAAAACCCTTGCGGTCTTAAAAGGCCAAACACGCGGACTTTAGCTGCTGAGCCTCACCCTCGTTTGCCTTTACGCGTACCGCTAAAGTAGCTTTCATCTACTTCAATTTCTCCTGCAAAAACTTCGTGTGACTCTTGTTCTAACTGATACACAATAATCTCGCGCAATCTTTGAAAATAATAGGCTGCGGTGTTGCGATTAACCCCGATCAAATCCGCTGCACATCTTGCTGTTGTGCCTGCTATAAAATGCTCTATTAACTTAGCTTGTTTAGCTGAACTTAATCTGCTTTTCCTCATGCCGCCCTGATAACATTTTATGGGTTATCTAGGACAGCCACAAAAATAAATCATCCATTCAATCGTATATAAAAATATAATGTCTGCTGTAGATTTCAAAAACGTATAGACTCATTTTTTAGATGAGTTAAACCTAGATTAGGCCCTAATATGACTTCAAATGTTAAAAACTTAGTTGATGATATGAATGATTCTATATATGAAGCAGAGCAGCTAAGGCTTTCTGCGGTAAGAAAACTAAAAATTATAGATTCGCCTTTTGAAACTGTTTTTGATTCAATAGCCAAACTAGCGGGTGAGATTTGCAATATGCCTATTTCTTTAATCACTATAGTTGATGAAAATAAACAATGGTTCAAGGCAAATGTGGGCCTACCAGGTTTTAAAGAAACTGACAAAACTGGTTCATTTTGCAATGTCACTATATTAAGCGATGAAATATTTGAGGTTCCAGATGCCACTAAAGATAAACGCTTTGTAAATAATATTTTAGTGAGTAATGGCCCAAAAATTAGGTTTTATGCAGGTGTGCCAATATCTTTGCCTTTAGGTGAAAAAATTGGAGCATTGTGCGTAATTGAAGTTAAGCCTAACTCTTTAAACGAGAATCAGCGCAATGTATTAAATGGACTAGCTAAAATTGTTTCTAATATATTAGTAGCTAGAAGCGTATCTTTAAAAGTGAACGAGAATGTAACAACAAAAACTTTAGATTAAAGAAGCCTACTTTTCTTATTCTAAATAATACTCCATCACTACTTTATCTTCCACGGGATCGGAAAGCCCATACACATAAGCTACCCGCAACAATTATAGCGAACCATGAGGCCCAAATCGGTATTTCAATGCTTCCAATATCCACAGGCCAATGATTCAAAGCCCTTAGCGCCTGAAGCACTGCAACCACGCCGAAAACAGTACCTGAAACGACAATATACTTATTTGACATTATCTAACCTCCTGTTTATGGATGACATCTGACATGATGTCTAGACAGCATTTTTCGTATTAAGATCATTTTCCAGTGAACTGCGATTCCACTTTGCAAGATTAGCTACAACTTCATATGTCGTCTGTAAGAACTCTAGCAGGGTGTCATCGGGCGAGTCTGACTGCCTTACAGCGTCGTAGGGAAGTATGAATTCCCGAAGATCGTTGCTATAAAAGGCTGTGCTAGGCAGGACAGATGCAGCCGAAAATCCAACTGACTCTGGATATGCATAAGAATAAAATGCAGGGTAGGGTATCGGACCGCCACCCGGCCAGAATCCACAACTACTCACTTCGTGCGAGTATGCCTCCATGGTTATTATGTCTGGCAGATTAGGAATACCGCCGGGATGATCCGGAGCCCGCCGTCCTGAAAACCTCGTTACGGCTAGGTCGGGAGCACCCCAGAAAAAATGCACTGGGCTGCACTTTCCGATAAATCGACCACGAAACTCTTTGAAAACTCGATCAGCTTGCACGAGGGTTCGCCAGAACCGATTGGCGTACTCTCCATCGTACGCACAGTGAATTTCGTCTTTGTCAAATCTAATCGGTTCAGTAACTTCATTGGGTTTTCGATTGATGTTCACGTGAAGATCAATCTTACTCATTTCCTCCAAGAGGTTAGTGTAGAACGCAGCCACCGATTCTGCTTTGAGTGCAATATGTGCGGTGCGGCCATCGCTAGATTGCACTATTAAACGGTGATCTACGAAGTTGAAATCGATTTCGAACGTTAGGCTGCCATACGGGATGGGTGACGTGGTGAGACCTTTGGTTGTGACATACAGTGTGCTTTGCCAGGAATGATTCATCCACGGACTTTGAGCGAGCCTAACTTTGCCAACAATCTGCATCCACATGTGTAATGTAGCGTAGGTTTCGCTCCAAGCTTCAAGAGGTAGGCTCGGCCATGGATCTAATTTTGATAAAGTCATCATGCGTTCTCCCATCACAGAGCAGCTTTTTGACTTTGCAGCAAGTTTTCTAACTTGATAACCAGTATACGCTTGCTATTCGCTGACTGACGACTTTTGAGTTCTTGAAGGCTGATTGAGGTTGTACTTGAAGTATTCAATACAGCAAAAACCGTTTAATATTGCCTAACCTCATAAGAAGTTAGCCATGCAAAAACTAAAGGAATATTTTTGGTGCTATGCCAATCTGGCAAGCAAGATTTACAGCTATAAAACTTGCTAAGTACAAATCAAATATTAACTATGATAATTTTGGTGGTGCAATAGCTGATTTGGTACAAGAATTAAATGGACAGTTCAAAGCAACAAATGAGGGGCTTCTACTAGGTGTGTTCGGCTCTTCAATTCTATGGCTCATGGCCTACTTAATAAAACAAGGAAACAAGATGAATTTTCCCCATATTACATTATTGATAGTTATATTTTTTCTAGTGGGTTGTGGAAAATCAAAAATAGAAGAATTAGAGAGTCAGATAAGCGATTTGCAGGCACAAGTATATAACCTGCAAGATAAGCTTAAGAATGCTCATAGCCATGCGAACCAATTAGAGTCAGAATTTAATGACTTAAAAAAAGCTTCTGATGAGATTAAAGATACTGCAAGCCAATTTGATGAAGAAAATTGGAAAGATATTGTTCCACAGATACAAAGAGCAGCTTCTGATTTAGAATTGAAAATTACTAGTCTAGAATCATCCATAACTAATACTGTTTCAGCTTTAGAATAAATTACGCTTTTAGTAGCTCATAGGGGATTTCAAACAAGCGTAAACTAAGATTCTTATCCATGCTAGATGCGTGCCGTTTAATTGGTTGAGGTCTTTCGTTGTCCATATTTCAGCAAGCCAACGCCTAGCCATCCAAACTCAATTCATGCCGTCTAAATCCAAGACCTTCAGGTAACCAAAGAGTATTACCTCTAACAAACCAGTCCTTGAAATGCGCATTATCAAATACATTTTTAATAATACCTATAACTGTAGTTTTATCAAATAAATGGCAGATAGTAAGGTTATCGCTTTATTACCTACAAATCTGGTAGAGTTATAAAACTAAAATGCTTTCCATTGTTGTCTATCCAGTCGATGAGAAAAGCAGCACTGCTAAAAGATGATTAATCCTTCTAATAAATTTAATAAATGGGATGCTGCCTTATGAAGAACTGGACTATACGCCAACGAATTTTGGTTAGTTTTACTGTCATTCTTGCCCTGATGGTCGTTATGGCAAGCATCGCTTACACACGACTTGCAAGTATCGAACAGAAAATGGTAGAGCTAGATAAGGACTCCCTGCCTGGGGTGTATTACAGCACCCAAATCACGAGTGTCTGGATCACGGATTACGCGCTGACCGAGGCGCATATCTTGCAAGAGGACATGGCCGCAATACGGCAGGTGGAATCGCAACGCGATGTTAACCGGGCCAACCTAGAAAGTTATATCCGCAATTACGAGAAAACCATTTTCCAGGAAAAAGACCGGGGAAATTTTGAAGCATTCAAGAAGTTACGTGCTGCGTATGAGCCGATTCAGCAAGAAATCCTGAAATTGAGCGCGGCCAACAAAAACAAAGAAGCACGCGCGCTGCTAAACGGCAGCCTAGAGCCAGAGTTCGAGAAAGCCAAGGCCTCCCTTCAGATAGTCACGGACTATAACAAAGCCAATACCGAGGGCTCGACCCAACATATTTTCACCGCCGTCAGTGCGGCCAACACCGGCATTCTGGCATGTTTTGGTATTGCACTACTGCTCACATTCGTTTGTGGATATTTTCTGCTGCGGGCAATTACAAAACCACTGGAGCAGTTAGTGCGTATCGTAAATGTAATGCGCACTGGAGACTTTACCCAGCGCATGAACCTAGAGCGGCGTGATGAGTTCGGCACCTTGGCCGATGGTTTTAATCGTATGGCTGATGAATTGACCACGCTCGTGAGCGAAGTGCAGAAATCCGGCATACAGGTCAGTTCTTCCGTCAATGAAATAGCGGCGACAACCAAGGAGCAGCAGGCCACTGCCAGCGAGATTGCAGCAACCACGACTGAGATCGGCGCTACT
The DNA here is from genome assembly GCA_046594825.1 of Methylotenera sp. Lineage (GTDB taxonomy): Bacteria > Pseudomonadota > Gammaproteobacteria > Burkholderiales > Methylophilaceae > Methylotenera. The sequence continues at coordinate 11,305 of JBKJRF010000059.1, read as the reverse complement.
TCCAAGGAAATATCCGCCACCTCCAAAGAATTGGTCAAGACCATGAACGAAGTCTCCGCGGTCGCAGAGGAATCGGCCACGTTGGCGAGCAGCGGTCAAGAAGGACTCACGCACATGGAAGAGACCATGCATCAGGTCATGGAGGCTGCAGGTTCTATCAATGCCAAGCTGGCTATACTCAATGAGAAAGCCAGCAACATCAACCAAGTGGTGACTACCATCACCAAGGTGGCTGACCAGACCAACCTGCTCTCGCTTAACGCCGCTATTGAGGCCGAGAAAGCCGGTGAATATGGCCGGGGCTTTGCTGTGGTCGCCACTGAAATTCGACGATTGGCCGATCAGACTGCGGTAGCGACTTACGACATTGAACAGACGGTCAAGGAAATCCAGTCCGCAGTATCTGCAGGGGTGATGGGCATGGATAAATTTTCTGAAGAAGTACGCCGCGGTATGCAAGTAGTGCAACAAGTAGGCGTCCTGATCGCACTCGATGATTTCGGTACGGGCTATTCCAGCCTAAGTCTACTGCAGCGGCTTCCTATCGACAAACTCAAGATAGACCAGTCTTTTATTCACCGCATTGATACTGATTTGCCAAAACAATCTATTATCGAAGCCATCATCGGGCTTGGACACAACATGAACATGAAGGTAGTCGGCGAAGGCATAGAATCGCAAGAGGCTATGGATTATTTGTGCGGTCACGGTTGCGACGAGGCGCAAGGATTTTTATTTAGCCAAGCCTTACCGCCCCAACAATTCGAAAGCTGGTTTAAAAGCTATTTGAGGCAAGCTCATTGATCACACGGTAATAAACGTTTACCAGCAGTGTCATGAATAGACCAGCTAAATGCCGGTCTTTTTTTATTAAGTTTGCCAAATAATAATCCGCTAGTAATTTCAAACAAGCGTAGACTAATTTTATTCGATAAGAGAAAAAACGAAAATGAGGCAATAATGAATTTAATTGTCAAAGACTTAATCGATAAAATGAACGCTATTCTTATTGAAGCTGAGAAGGTAAGGCTTTCTGCAGTAAGAAAACTAAATATATTAGATTCACCAACTGAACCTGTTTTTGATTCAATAGCCAAGCTAGCTAGCGAATCTTAAAATTACCAAATGTGATATGAGCGCAACACGTATTCCATATCGTTAAGGCTGACACTTACATCATCAAATAAATCCAGGTTATACGTATTAATTAATATTAAAAACGCAACAGTTTGTACACGGATTATTCGGTAAGAACAGAGTAGGTGGTCATGCTGTTGCACTGAAATGGGTGATGCTAATCGAGAAGGGTAACTTTTAACCCAAAGCGGGCATTGATTCATAAATCAAATAAACCTTAGAGTATTCCTGTTCTCCAGCCCTTAAGCGTTGTAACTCATGAGCCTGCATGCTCGCTTGTCGATGCTACATCGCTCATGTATCTCTCAAATCATTCCAGTATTAACACATTAGATTGTCTCAAGCCTGTGGCTAATCTGCTTCTCCCTTACTATCCAATTACTCAAGCCATACTTTTTTTGATGTCAGTAGATTGTAAGTTTTTTCGTATATAAAGCATTCTGAATTGAGAAGGGTAATTTTTTGAAAAAGCTATATGCCCTAAACCTTAAAATGAAGTGTTAAGAAAACTAAAAATGTTGATTTACAAAAAAGCCAAGCGTTATTTATATCAAGTTTTCAATCTATTCCAATTTAAGAAGTTAGTAACTATTTTAGTTAGTTCTTATTTATTGATTTTTTCAGCTTTTGTTTCCGCATCAACTCCTTGTGAAAATGATCCCATTCCTCAAGTGCTTACTAAGCAAATAGCTTTAAATCGTTTGCTCCAGTGTAATCTCGATATTGTTGATAGCAAGCGCTTTATTGCAGCTAATGAAGCCAATCTAAGTATTGCTGGCCAAACGCAGAATCCAAACTTGACGATTGGGATTGGCAACATCAACCCAAGGCTTGGCATTGGCGCGGGTTCTTACTTTGATAAAACAATCGATAATTCTGTGCGTTATGAGCAATTAATTGAACGTGGTAATAAGCGAGACCTTAGGATTAAATCCGCGCAGGGTCAAATATCCGCAGCGAAGCAAGACGTGTTTGATATTGAAAGGCAACAAAGTATTGCTTTGTTAAGGTCAATGGTTGATTTAGTAGCAATTAATGAGCGCGTTACTTTACTCTCTGAAGTGGTTGCTTTGTACGATGAAACATTGCATGCCAACACTATTCGTACTAAAAAAGGTGACTTGCCTCCGATTGATGAGCAGCGACAAAAAATAGATGCTAACCATGCGCAAATTGAATTACAACAAGCAAAGGCTGAGGAAAAGTCATCTCAACTCACGCTAGCAACATTATTAGCATGGGAGTCTAAAGCCGATGTCTTAATAGTGGATCCTTCAATTTTAGATATTGTCCCTTTAGTTAATAGTAGCTTTGATGTATCTAACCGTGCCGATATTAAAGCAGCAAAACTTAGGGTGGAGGCTGCAAGCAGTCAACTTGATTTAGCACAGGCACAACTTAAGTCTGATATTACTGCGGGGGTCCAATATGACCATTGGCCAACTAGCAAAAATAACCCTACAGGTACTGGTGATACGATTAGTTTTACTGTTGGTATTCCTCTAACAATAAATCATCGCTACGAGGGTGAGATTGCTCGGGCTAATAGTGATTACGAGGCTGCCAAAGAATCACTAGCGCATATTGAGGCTAATGCAAAAACTGAATGGCTACGTATGAATGCTGATATAGCTAGTGCTGAGACAAACTTGGATATTCTGCAAAAAGAACAACTGCCACGTGCCGAGGATGTAGCCCGTACTGTAGAGTTGGGCTATAAAAAGGGTGCGTTAAATTTATTAGACCTGCTTGATGCTAGGCGCATGCTTCGGCAAACTCACTTAGATACTTTAAATGGGAGGGCAAACTTGGCACGTGCCACGCTTATCCGAAATCAATCAATTGCGGCTAATAACATCAATTAATACTCATTCTAGTGACCATCATGATATCAATAACAACTGCAAGACACTATTTAATGCACTCCTTAATTACCGTTACGCTTTTATCAGTATTGAGTGCTTGCCAAAAAACATCAGAATCAGAGAGTTCACCAGCCGATAGCCCGACTATCTCTGCAAATACGATTCATTTTTCAGCAAACTCGCCGTTAAAGCAACGTTTAATAACGGCACCTGTAATTTCTTCTCAAGAGAATATATTGAGCTTACCAGCACGCATTACTTGGGATGAGGATCATACTGCACGAATTTCTTCTCCAATGGCAGGACGCTTAACCGATGTTTTAGTGCAAATAGGTGCATCAATTAGGGCGAATCAATCGCTTGCCCACTTAAGTTCACCTGACTTAGGTATTGCTCAAGCAGATGTTGAACGTGCTAAGTCAGACTTAGCACAATCCGAACGAAATCGTTCTCGTAATGAAGATTTGGCAGAGGCCGGCATCATTGCTGGCAAAGATTTAGAACAAGCGCAATCGGATTTCATGCATAGTAAAACAGAAGCTGTTCGTGCAGAAGTTAGGCTTAAATCTTTGGGGGCCACAGATATCGTTGATCAAAAATTCACTATCAGAAGTCCAATAGCTGGGGTATTAGTCTCTCGTAATACCAATCCGGGTATGGAGTGGCGACCAGATTCTGCAAGCCTGCCTTTATTTGTTATCAGCGATCCGATATATCTGTGGTGTTGGATAGATGCGCCAGAACACGCGATTAACGCTTTGCATAAAGATATGAAAGTAATCCTTCATTCTAGTGCTTGGCCAAATGAAAAATTTGAAGGTCAAATTGATTTTATAGATGATGCATTAGATCCAGCAAGTCACACCTTAAAAGTACGTGCCAAGCTACGCAATCTCTCATTAAAATTAAAAGCTGAAATGTATATGACTGCAGAATTGAGTAGCTTAGCAAAAGACACTTTAGATATACCTGCGAAAGCGGTATTTTTAAAAGAAGATACAAAAATGGTTTTTGTCAAAACGGCAGATGGAGTCTTTACCCGTAAAGTTATAGTGCCAATAGCCATTAGTGATGAATGGGTATCAATTTCTGGAGGATTAAATAAAGGCGATCAAGTTGTTCTGGATGGTGCGCTATATTTAGAACAGCTTATTGAAGAAAGTAAAACACAGTCAGAACAAAATATAGTTGCAACTAAGCTAGATACGGTTAATTAGGATTATTAAATATGATTAACCGTATTGTTCGATTTGCATTAACTCAACCAGTTTTTGTAGTTTTAGGCTTAGTACTATTTGTACTTGGTGGAGTGATTGCATTTATCAACTTACCCATTGAAGCCTTTCCAGATGTTTCTGATACGCAAGTTAATGTGATTGCTCAATATCCTGGGCGTGCGGCTGAAGAAGTTGAAAAGCAGGTTACCATCCCGATTGAAGTCGCTATGTCTGGTATGCCCAATACCGTGCGTATGTTTACACATACGCAATTTGGCTTGTCTTTCATGATGATTACTTTCAATGACAAACCAAGTGATAAAGAAGCGCGTCAACAGGTGTTTGAAAGATTGCGTGGTATCGATTTACCCGCAGGCGTTGAGCCAGACGTTGCTCCACTTTCTACTTCAATTGGTGAAATTTACCGTTATCGTGTTAAAGGTGACCATTTAAGCTCTCGTAAGTTAAGAGAGATTGAAGAGTGGGTGGTTGAAAAGGCGATTAAAAAAGTGCCTGGTGTTGCCGACGTTGTCTCGATGGGTGGTGCGCTCAAGCAATATGAGGTAAATCCAGATATGGCAAAGATGCGCGATGCTAAAATTTCCTTGGCACAAATGTTTTCAGCATTATCTCGATCAAATGCAAATGCGGGTGGTGGCGCAGTATCACAGGGTCAACAACAGTTCCTAGTGCGCTCTTTGGGGACTTTTAGAACATCTGCTGATATTGCCCAAGTGGTGTTGGGCGGCAACGGTAAGGGTGTCCCTATTCTAGTACGTGATGTTGCGGTCGTAAAAGAAGCTAATGCCCCTGTGCAAGGCTTAGTCGGTCAAGATGATACTGATGATATTGTGAATGGCTTGGTGCTAATGCGCAAAGGTGAGAATCCCTCAGAATTACTTAAAGGCATCAAACAAACGATTAGCGATCTGAATGACCATGGTTTGCCGCCAGGCGTCCAATTAAAGCCTTATTACGATAGATCTTGGCTGATTGAAAAAACATTACATACGGTCTTTGGTAATTTAATTGAGGGTGCATTGTTAGTTACTTTTGTACTATTGCTATTTTTAGGTAATTTACGTGCAGCACTCATCGTGGCTTGCATTATCCCGCTCGCCGTATTGTCAACATTTGTAGGGCTCACCTTTTTGCACTTGCCAGCAAATTTACTTTCACTAGGGGCAATGGATTTTGGGATTATTGTCGATGGCGCGGTTATTGTCGTAGAGAATGTTTTTCTGCGGTTAGGCAGCATGAGTGATGAATCGCAGCGTAATTTTAATGAGCGTAGAAAAACCATTTATAAAGCCGTGACTGAAGTTGGTCGCCCGACTTTATTTTCAATGCTGGTGATTATCGCAGCACATATTCCAATTTTTACACTACAACGGGCAGAAGGGCGAATTTTCTCACCAATGGCTTTCTCAGTGACTTCAGCACTGATAGGCTCATTAATTTTGTCTCTCACATTAGTGCCGTTATTATGTCTGTGGTTATTGCGAGATCGCATTCCTCACCATGATAATCGTTTGCTCACTTGGTTTAAAAAAATCTACCAGCCAGCTTTTTCATGGGCAGTAACACGACCAATGCAAATACTTAGCATTGCAGTCATTTTGTTAGTGGGTGCGCTGGCATTAGGTACACAAATAGGTACTGAATTTTTACCTGAATTAGATGAGGGTTCAATTTGGGTGAATGTGACATTACCATCATCGGTATCCCAATCAGAAGCTTTACTAGCCGCTAACCGTATCCGTGCCGCCTTGCATACTGTGCCTGAAGTGAAAACTGTAATATCAAAAATTGGTAGGCCAGATGATGGTTCGGATCCTAAGGTATTTAATGGTGGAGAGTTTTTTGTAGAATTAACACCAGAAGAGAGTTGGCGTAAAAATTACAAAAAAGACAAAATTGTTGATGAAATGGACAAAGCGGTATCCATGCTGCCAGGAATCGATGCCACGTTTTCACAACCTATTAGAGATAATGTACTAGAAAGTATTTCACAGATTGATGGTCAGATTGTGATTAAAGTACATGGAGATGATCTGGTACTATTACGTAAAACGGCGAAATCTATCATTGAACAAATCTCTGATGTCTCTGGTGTTGCACGTGCCTATATAGATCGTGATGGTGATTTACCACAAGAGGTGATTGATATTGACCGCGATGCAGCTGCACGTTACGGCATTAATGTTGCAGATATTCAAGATGTCATTGAGACTGCATTAGCAGGTAAAGCAACAACAGAGCTTTGGGAGGGGGAGCGACACTTCTCTGTAGTTGTTCGCTTAGCTGAGCAACAACGCTCACTCAACAAACTTGATGATTTGCTCATTGCCGCACCAAGTGGCGCACAAATTCCATTAAGTAAGCTTGCTCACTTTAAACAAACAGTGGGCGCAATGAATATTGCCCGAGAAGATGGTCAACGCGTTGTTTCAATTGGTATTTTCATTCAGAACCGTGATATGGGTAGTGTAGTGGCAGATATGCAGAAAAAGGTTAAATCGAAGGTGACTATACCCAATAATACATCTGTTACTTGGTCTGGAGAATTTGAAAATCAAGAACGTGCAATGGCTCGACTTGCTGTGGTGGTACCTTTATCAATTTTACTAATTTTCGTATTGTTATTTGATGCCTTTGGATCATTCAAAAATGCATTGTTAATTGTAGCGAATATTCCATTTGCCTTGATTGGTGGAATTGTGGCGCTATTCATCACGGGTATTCCATTATCAGTTTCTGCCGCTATTGGCTTTATTGCACTTTTTGGCCAAGCCGTGCTGAACGGAGTGGTGATGGTGTCTGTGTTTGACCAATTGATTGCCGAAGGTAAAACTCCAGAAGAAGCAGTGCAAGAGGGGGCGATGTCACGATTACGCACAGTATTGATGACGGGATTACTCGCCATGTTTGGCTTATTGCCGATGGCACTTTCACATAATATTGGCGCTGAAACACAACGACCACTTGCTGTCGTGGTGATTGGCGGCTTGATTAGTGCTACCTTACTAACACTAATGGTGTTGCCGTCAATATATTTGTGGGTGGTAAAAAAATACGGTGGGAAATCTGACTCGTCGCAAGAGAAAGAAGTCGTGCTCGATTAAATTTATTACTCCAGTTTAATTAATTAAAAAAGTGTTTATGGTAATTGCGATAACAGCAAGTTAAATGGTTTTGAATAAACTTCTAGTTTAGAAAATTCTTGAAAAAAAGGAAGTAAATAATGAGTGAGGAATTTGAAGTAAAAGGCCCACATGAAGAAGTATTAGAAGCTGGAGAAGAAAGTAATGGTTTTAATGGTCGTCTCGCAGTAATGACTGCAATTATGGCAACCATAGGTGCAATACTATCTTATGAAGCAAGTGTTACCCTGGGAGAAGCTATTCTTTTCAAAAATGAGGCTTCTATCAAGAAAACCGAAGCATCTGACCAGTGGAATTTTTATCAAGCTAAAAGTAATAAACAGAATCTAGCTGAGCTTGCAGCTAAATTAACCACTGGCAAAGATCATGAAGATAGCAAAAGCGAAGCTTTACATTACAGCGCCGAAAAATCTGAAATTAAGAAGAAAGCTGAAGACTTTGAAAAGCTAAGTCATGAGGCGGATGAACATTCAGAGCAATCTATGCACTCTCATCACCGTTGGGCTACTGGAACAACGGCACTTCAGATTGCAATTTCACTTGCAGCGATAGCGCTTCTTACAAGGCGAAGATGGCTTCAATATGCAAGTTTAACCTGCGCTGCTATTGGGGTAATTTTCGGAGTCTGTGCTTGGCTTGGAATTTAATGCTTCCTAATCACTATTAAATATATGACTGATATTTTTAAATTAACTGGTTTACCAGTATTCCTCCGCTTTATTCTTTCACGACCAAGACTTTTTAGCTCGATTCTGGTTGGAATAATGATTGCAATTTTTTTACCTAAATCTTTAGCGCTACATGATGTTACGCGGGCAATTATCGGCTGGAATATTGGAGCATGGCTTTATTTGGCTTTAGCTGCCCGCATGATGTTCTGGACCTCCCATGAAAAAATGCGTACACGTGCCATAGAGCAAGATGATGGAAAGTTTGTGGTTTTGGGCATGGTGATTGTTGCTGCCGTTGTGTCTATTGGTGCAATCGTCGCAGAACTTTCTGTGGTCAAGGACATGCATGGCATGCTTCGTTCTGCGCACATTACCCTAGCCATACTTACTATCTTATCTTCATGGGCATTTACACAAGTGATGTTTGCGCTTCATTACGCACATAATTTCTATATTGCTAAAGAGCGCTACAATTCAGGCGGCTTAGAATTTCCCGGCTTAACAGCGCCTGACTATAGTGACTTTCTCTATTTCGCTTGTGTAATAGGCACTTCTGGTCAGACGGCAGACGTAAGCTTCACCAGCAGGTCAATGCGCAGAACAGGCTTAGTGCATTGTGTTTTAGCGTTTTTTTTCAATACCACTTTAGTGGCCTTGACCATCAATATCGCGTCGGGCTTGATATGAATCATAAAAATAACGTTCGCTTGAAATTTGCGGCTAATATTAACAAGCAAACTAAACCCTAATTATTGAAGGTTCAATACTCCATGGGTTTGGTAGGGCATTATTCGATGCAATTTAACAATGCAATACAAAATATAATTTTTTCTTAATTTATCCTAAGTCAGGAAGCTTTTTCTTGTCAAATCTTGCCATTTTTGTTTGGGTGCTAAATATTATTGTTGATACCGCAGGCCATATTGCATTCAAACGTGCAGCAACTGTGGGACATGATAGCGAATTACATCGTTGGCAGATAATGTTAACCTCATTACCCATTTGGATTGGCATATTCTGCTTTTGTCTGGAATTTTTGCTATGGCTGGTGCTACTTTCTATGTTGCCTTTGTCGTTAGGAATATTGCTCAGTGGATTTAATACCGTCGCGATCATGATTGCTGGCAGACTTATTTTCCAAGAGGTTTTAGACCCGCTAAGGATATTAGGCATCACTTTTATAACAGTAGGGGTAGCATTGGTAGGGGGGTATGCATGAAAAAACGTTATTTTTATATGATTGGTTTCAGCATACTTATTGCGTTTGATACCTTGACACAAGTTTCTATCAAGCTAGCTTCATCGCAAGCGGGGGCCTTTTCAATTAAGCCAGAATGGCTGCTTGCCGTGTCACATAATCCATGGCTTTATACCGCAGCATTAGGTTATTTAGGCGCATTTTTTGCATGGATGACATTGTTAAAACATGCGCCTGTAGGCCCGGCATTCGCTGCCTCGCACCTTGGGTTGATTCCAGTACTCGTAATTTCAGTCATCTATTTTGGTGAGCAGTTAACTACGATGCAAGTACTAGGAGGATTGAGCATCATGCTTGGTATCATCTTTTTGAGTTTGAGTGAGGCAAAGCATTCTCATGATTAAATTGCATGGTTAAAACATATGGGTAATTGGTTTTTCGAAAATCCCCCAACAGCTGGGCTACCGCTTTCTTGGCGCGACTTTTTGCCTACTAGGGCTTCGTTTGAGCAAGACTTGGCCATTTTTTTAGGCAAAACAGATGTACAAATTGAGTGTTCTGGCACAGCTGCTATAGTGGTTGCACTGACTGCGCTCAAAAATACGACTAGTAGACGTTCAGTTGTGATTCCAGCTTACACTTGTCCCTTAGTCCCATTCGCTATTTTACGTTGTGGCCTTAAACCCATACTCTGTGACACAAGACCTAATCACTTTGATTTTTGCCCAGAATCTCTTAAAGCAGTTTGTAATGAGGATACCTTGGCTGTAATTCCTACACATCTAGGTGGACGGCTGGCCGACCTCAAAAGCGCAACTGAAATTGCACACAGTATTGGTGCTTATGTGGTTGAAGATGTGGCACAAGCATTAGGTGCCAGTTGGCAAGGTCAAGCGGCAGGTACTATTGGAGATATAGGTTGTTATAGCCTAGGCGTGGGCAAGGGGATGACAATATATGGAGGCGGAGCTGTGATAGCGCGTAATGCATGCATGCGGCAGCAATTGCGAAACATTAGCGCCGAGATTGCGCCATACCAAGGGGGCGGCGAAGTGCTAAGATTTCTGGGACTTGTAGGCTATTATGCACTTTATCGTCCTTTGGGATTAAAGTTTGCTTTTGGCTTGCCTCTGCGACGCAAACTTAAGAAAAATCAACTGATTGCTGCTGTGGGCGATGATTGCTCTGTCAATTTTCCGCTTAATAAGGTTGGTAAATTGCGTAAAGCCATTGGCGCCCGCGCACTGAAACGGTTACCACACTTTATTGCAAATACGACTGAACAAGCCAAGTATAGAAAATCACTGCTAGCTAATATTTCTGGCATCAGCTTCATGGATGATAATGCTGGTGATAGTGGTACTTGGCCATATTTTTTAGTGCTTATGCCATCTCAGAAAGTGCGTGATTTAGCATTATCAAAGCTTTGGGTTTCGGGGCTGGGAGTGGGGCGATTATTTATTCATGCCTTGCCAGATTATGATTTTCTGAAAACCATCTTAGATCATGCTAACACGCCAAATGCCCGTGACTTTGCCTCAAGAACACTTACTATTTCCAATAGTCACTGGCTAAGTGACAGTCAATTCATTTACATTTGTTCAGTGTTGGAACAGTCAGTTACTTACAAAAAATGAATGTTCTCAGCAAGAGCAAGTATCCTCTAAGTATTAATTATGAAGTTAACTGGTTTAATTCAGCCTCAGAAATTCCGTCTGAATTATGGGGGGGCTGCTTTCCGGAACCTTTTGAAGGCTACTGGTGGTATCAGGCACTAGAACTAGCAGGCTTACATGATCAATTTACATTCTTATACGCAGTAGTGAGTGATGCCTCTGGACCAATTGCTATCGCTCCAGCTTTTATAATGAATGTGCCAATGCAGTTGGTGCTTCCGCCACAGCTTAATACATTTGCGAATCTGATTGGTTGCTTGTTCCCATCTGCTTTATATCAGCGTACATTTTTTATTGGCTCCCCATGTAGTGATGAAGGCCGAGTGGGAATGTTTGAAAGCGTGAATAGGAGTGAAGTGCTAAGTTGCATAAATCAG
>JBKJRF010000156.1:0-3574 GCA_046594825.1 Methylotenera sp. | reverse complement strand
ACTCGGCAACTGCACGATAAAACAAGGCTTCTGTGGAATTGGGTTCTTTTTCAGACCACTCAGTGGCGATAGTACTCAGCTCTTCCCAATTTTCAGTTTTTAGCGGCTGAACAACACGCATAAAGAACGGCCATTTCTCTTCAGCTTCAGCCCAAAAAGGTAACTCACTGACGCTTACAATCGCCTGCTCCGGCTGATTAAGTAAGCGCTTCACCCACTCGACAGACATATTGTAGTAAAAGGCATTATGACCAGGGCTTTTGACAGTAATGATGCCAACCAAATTACCCGTGTCATCAAACATACCCCCGCCGCTATCACCTAACCTAAATGTGTTGCTAGCTCTAACCACTACACTATCATCCATCGGATATAGGCTCTTAATAAAACCTGAGGTACAGTTGGGTCGTGGGGAAAAACCTGCGTAACCTACCGTGTAGACAGGCTGCTCGTATTTGAGACTTTCACTAGAGCCTATATTAGCAATAGGTACATTGAGATCATCAACTTTTAAAATACATACATCATGATGCCAATCTGGCTTGAGTGCACTTGCACTATAATTTTCACCGCTGGCATTCACACTCACAGAAACTGCGTTAGCAACTACATGACAATTGGTGACGACTTGATCTTTAGCAATCACCACCCCTGAACCTAGGCCAAAACCACCATTCGCTAGTGCAACTTGCACTTTCACCACGTGTGTACTGATTTCTTGTACTAACTCGTCAGTTGGTATAGCCAAACTAGAGGTCGCTAAACTCATAAAAAATAAAGCAACGATAAACCTTGTCATGACAGTCTCCAATTTACATATTAATGTTGATAAACCTCACAAAAAATTAAATTAAACTTACGTCATTTGTATTCTTAATTTTAAAACAAGCAATTTACATACCAAGTAGCAAAATAAAACTAGCCAATAAAATAATTGCGATAATTTATGTTGAAACTCTAGCGCTAATAAAAATTTGAAATACAGGACATTTAAGTGCAGAAGATACTGATCAAATAGGCTTATTCAGCCTATTGCAGAGAAGTTTATTGAGGCTAGAAGCCAATAACTTAGCTATATAACCTAGCTCAACAAAGTGGTTTTATTACTCGATGGGTAAAGCCTCTTATTTCAGACAAGATTAGCATACAGAGTCCTTCAAACAATGCTCTGCATGCGCAGATCAATCTAATAGTGGCATGTAAAACTCTTTTTGCACCAAATTAAGGCGGTCTATAGGAGCTAGTTTATGGGGCTACTGACTAGATTTTTTTCAGAAAACAAGTTTTAAGCACTAAGCCTTTTACTTTATCTACATTACATTCAACTTCTTCTTCGTCATCTGTCAGGCGAATATTTTTAGCGACTGTACCGCGCTTTAAGGTGACTGATGTGCCTTTTACTTTTAAATCTTTAATCAGTTGCACTGAATCACCAGAAGTCAATTCGTTACCGTTACTGTCTTTTGTTGCCATGGATTAATCCTAATGTTCTAAAAATAGCTTCTAATATAATAAAGGCGCTATCTTCCCAGCAATCACTGAGACGATAGCGCCTTTATAAATGAGGGCAATTAAAAGTTAAAGTAATAACCTTCTTACATCGCTTAGCATCATGCGCATGTGGCTAGTGAAGCGTGCACCATCAGCGCCATCAACCACACGGTGGTCATAAGATAATGACATAGGCAACATCAAGCGTGGCTCGAATGCTTTGGTTTTAGGGTCATACACAGGCTGCATGCTTGAGCGTGAAACGCCTAAAATCGCCACTTCTGGGCAGTTGATAATTGGTGTAAACATCGTACCGCCAATACCACCTAAGCTAGAAATGGTGAAGCAACCACCTTGCATCTCTTCTATTTTCAGCTTGCGCTCACGCGCTTTGGTTGAAAGCTCACCTAAATCACGGGCAATATCGAGCACGTCTTTTTGCTGTACATCTTTAACCACTGGCACTACCAAACCATCTGGCGTGTCGCAGGCGAAGCCAATGTTGTAATAGTTTTTTAAGATCAAGCTATCGCCATCAGGTGAAAGTGATGAGTTAAAGTTTGGATAAGCTTTAAGCGCATTGACTGAGGCTTTGATTAAAAATGCCAACATAGTAAGTTTAACGCCACGTTTCTCAGCATCTGACTGCATAGACTTTCTAAAGTCTTCCAAGTCAGTAATATCAGCCTCATCAAACTGTGTTACATGCGGAGCCGTTACCCAGTTACGATGTAAATTTGCACCTGATAATTTTTTAATGCGTGAGAGTGGCTTATTCTCGATTTCACCAAACTGGCTGAAATCAATCACTGGCATAGGCAAAGTAGCAAGACTACCTAAACCTGCACCCATGTTTTCTGTGCGCGGTTTGGCTAACTCACCCTTCACATAAGCTTGTACATCGTGTTGCAAAATGCGATTTTTAGCTGCTGACTCTTGTACAAGGGCTAAATTAACGCCTAACTCGCGCGCAAACTTACGTACCGATGGGCTGGCGTGTGAAAGTTTACCGCTAGCTGTTACTGCACTTTCCCCTACTGGAGCAGGTTGATGTGCAGGCGCAATGGTTTTAGGTGGCTCAGGTGCTGGCCTTGTCGGCGCTGGAATCTCTACAGCAACTGCAGCTGGCGCAGCTACTGGCACAGGCTTAACTTCTACTGCTTTAGTTACGTCTGGTTTTGTAGCTGCATCACTTACTTCCATAGTAAGTATCAAGCCACCTTGAGCAGCTTTGTCACCTACCTTGATCTTAATTTCTTTTACTTTGCCAGAAAATGGCGCAGGAATATCCATAGAAGCTTTGTCAGATTCCACAGTAATCAAGGAATCTTCTTTGGCAACTTCGTCACCAGCTTTTACTAAAACTTCAATCACATCCACACTATCAAAATTACCGATATCAGGGACGAATACGTCTTGAGTTGCCATCTTTATCGTCTCCTTAAACTGTGGTTGGGTTAGGCTTGTTAGCGTCTAACTTATATTTTTTGATTGCCTCAGCTACTTTACTTGCTGGCAACTTGCCTTCATCAGCCAATGCTTTAAGCGCGGCTACAACTACGTAGTATCTATCAACCTCAAAGAAGCTGCGCAGTGCTTCGCGGCTATCTGAACGACCATATCCATCAGTACCTAAAGCGACAAATTTACCAGGTACAAAACCTGCAATCTGCTCAGCAAATGCTTTCATATAATCAGTTGAAGCAATGGTTGGACCTTGTGCGCCTTGCATCACTTCTGCTACGTAACTTAATTTTTGGGGTTTTGCAGGGTTAAGCATATTACAACGCTCGGCATCTAAACCATCACGGCGGAGTTCGTTAAAGCTCGTCACACTCCACACATCGGCTGAAACGCTCCATTCTTTTTCTAACATTTCGCCGGCGGCTATTACTTCACGCAGTATCACACCGCTACCCATCAATTGTACTTTTTCGCCCTTAGCTTTCGATTTACTAAAGTTGTATATGCCTTTAAGAATGCCAGCTTCAGTACCTTTTGGCATTTCAGGATGCGTGTAATTTTCGTTCATCAAGGTAATGTAGTAATACACATCTTCTTGATTTTGCACCATACGGCGCAT
>JBKJRF010000177.1:0-3825 GCA_046594825.1 Methylotenera sp. | reverse complement strand
TAATTGCATCATGTAAAGTGGCATTGCCAACAACAGGTTGTCAAAAAAACTAAATATACTTGCGTAGAAAAAATGTTGCTTAAACTGACTAAAAAAAACCTTCATCTACCTCCGCCCCTTTTGTTTTTTGTGTTTCTTTAGTATTTTTTATGAATTATAGGCTGAATTTTGATAGTTACGTATATGTTAACAAAAACAATATCTTAAGGATTTTGCACAACCTGGTTAATTGACAAAACTCACCTTCCGTCATCCCTGCATTCGACTTTGCAAGTACTTAGCAAGTCGGAATACCCTTGTGGCGCAAAAGAACTGAACTCATTAAATTTGATAACACAAAGAAACAGGCCCCATCAAAAAATTTGATAGGGCCTGACATTTAAACTAATCCTTATAGCTGCTAAATAACTAGTATCTAATAGCCGTAAACTTTAAGTAAATTTAATCTGTAATAAGCTTATTATTGGTTAGCAAGCTTTGAATGATTTGTTGATCGGTTGTGAGCCCACCTGCCGTAAGATCTACTCCTACCAAAACAATCTCTTGCGTTTCTGTAGCACTAGACACCCCTGAGCTCCCCAAACCAACAACATTATTGTTACCAAAACCACCAGCAGAGCTAACATGTATTATTGTATTTCCTCCTGTAACTTCAAAATGCAAGAAATTATCTAAGCTAGATGCAGTAGTCGCTGAACTAGTTAAAAGGTCACGCAGATCAAGCACGTCACCACCAGAAGCTGCTGAAGCTGTACCAAAAGTAGTAATCGTGTCTATCGCAGGCGTTCCGGCAGAACCTGCATCTGAAAGATGCCACACAAAAGTATCCGAAGCAAGATCATCGGTACCAACTGTGCCGCCCGTCATAGTATCGTTGCCGGCACCTCCGTCCAAGGTATCAGCACCAGCACCCCCTATTAACGAATCATTACCAGCACCACCTTGAAGAATGTTATCACCCGTATTTCCTGTAATTGTATCGTTACCAGCGCCACCTACCACTCCTTCAAAATTAGAGTAAGTATCAGTTCCATCTACTGAAGCTGTTCCAGTACCACCAGCGGCTAACGTAAATGCAAACCCAGTCCCAATTTCGGAGAAGTCTAGTAAATCAACGCCAACTCCTCCGTCGAGCGTGTCATTACCGGCACCCCCTTGAATAGTGTCGTTACCAGCTGCACCACTTAAACTGTCAGCACCCGCGCCACCTTGAAGAATGTTATCTCCCGTATTACCTGTAATTGTATCGTTGCCAGAACCACCGATCACTCCCTCAAAATTAGAATAAGTATCGGTGCCTCTAACACTGGCAGTCCCGCTTCCTCCAGCTGCGAGTGTGAAAGCAAAAGCCCCTGCTGCAGAAAAATCGAGCAAATCGGTACCAGCACCGCCATCCAGCGTGTCATTCCCAGTACCACCTCTTATAGTATCGTTGAAAGCGCTTCCTATTAATGTAGCAGCTGTGCCACTGTCGATGATCGTATATCCAGCACTACCCGTTGCTGCGCTGAGATTCACTCCAAAAGCATTGCTGGTTATGGTTGCAGTTCCATCATTACTGGTCGCTGAGGTTGCCGTAAATGCAGCTGACACTGTTGCATTAGCTATAGCACCTGCAGCAACAACAAGAACATCACTACCACTTAAATCGGTTATAGTATCTGTGCCAGCATCCACATTAAATGTGTCATTGCCAGTCCCACCCGTCATAGTGTCATTACCAAGCCCACCAGTCAGGATATCATTGCCGCCACCTCCACTTAAAGAGTCTGCACCTGAGCCCCCAATAATCGTGTCATTAAAACCACTACCTATTATCGTATCAGCGGCACCAGTATTAGTAACTGTATAACCATTAGTACCTACTGCACTAGTTAGCGTTACATTGACGCCCTGAGCTATCAGATTTGCTATACCACTGTTACTGGTTGCAGCTGTAGCAGTAAATGCAGCGTTCACTATTGCATTTGCCGTGGCTCCAGCACTCACTACTAACACGTCACTACCACTGAGATCAGTAATAGTGTCTATACCTGCATCGACTTTGAAAGTATCGTTACCAACACCACCTGTTAACACATCATTACCAGCACCGCCTGTAAGCGTGTCATTACCAGTGTCTCCATACAAAATATCATTGCCACTGCCACCCGTAATACTGTCATTACCAGCAAGGCCTTGAATAAAGTCATTAGCTGCCGTGCCAGTTAAAGTATCAGCGCCTGATGTTCCAATAGCGCTGGCTGTGGTTGAATCCAGGGTCACAGCCAGACTTTGTGAAGTAGTTGCAACCGCGCCATTGAGTGCTTCAGTAGAGGTAACTGAAACGGTAAGATTTATCGTTCCAGCATAATCCACAGGTGGCAACAACATTAGTCCACTAAGCTGCGCAGTAGTAAAGCTCCAGACACCACCACCTAAATTAGTACCAGCGCTAAAGGCTACACCTGCCGGAACACCTGAAATTGAAACTGTGCCTAAGCTTTCAGACCCATCTTTATCGGTTAGTTGGTCAGAAATAGAAATCGCAACGGAGTCGCCATATACATTTCCGCTAACTAAAATTGGCGCTGAAATATCAAGTGTAGAAGGTTTATTACCATCTATAGCATTCAGAATTAACCATGAGAACTTATAACCACTTGCTGAGCTGGCGGTATATGTATAGGTACCACTCGCATCAACCAGGGCACCATTAACGTTTGCGCCTGTTTGTTCTGATGAGGTAACTTGGACATACTGTTTGTTTCCAGCTGAATCTGTCACTACCAGCACAACTAAATCGTTGTATCCAGAGTTGATTTCTGACGGAGTATCCTCTCCATTATAGAAGTTCCAATTGAATGAAACCTGACTACCAGCTGTTAAATAGCGGTTATAACTTGTAACATTACCGTTAAACACATCAACGTTTCCCGGGGATGTTCCAGGTGGATTAAAGGTATCAAGCTGACCACTTGGAAGTCCAAGTCTTGCTTCCAAATCAGCCTGCGTGATGCCTGCAGAATTAGAGATAGTTGTTGTACCACTTAAATATTGATCGAGATTAAAAATTGTACTTGGCACCGTTAATGTAGGCGCATCTGCCACTGGAGTAACGTATATATTCAGAGTCGAGGTATTTGTAATACTGCCATCAGAAACTGTATAAGTGGCTGTAGGTACTTCTCCACCATAATTGGCAACAGGCGTAAAAGTATAAGCTCCATTAGAAGCAATACTTAATGAACCAATCCCTGTAACAGTCGCAGTTGCGCCGGCAGCATAAGTAGTGCCATTGAGCACAAACTGAGTAACTGATAAGGCACTCCCTTCTGGGTCACTATCATTCGTCAGTACATTACCTGTACTGGCAGATGCATCTTCTAGGATCGTCAAACTATCAGCAATTGCTGTTGGCGCATCGTTCATGCCGTTGATGGTGACGGTGACTAACTTTGCGGTACCGTCAGCGGTGGTGACCGTGAAGCTGTCGGTCAGGGTTTGGCCCACATTCAGCGCTTGCACACTGGCGTTGCCGTTGTTCAGGGTGTATGTCCAGACGCCGCCTGCCGTCATTTGGTAAGTACCATAACCACCAGTGCTGGCCGTGCCTGCAGCAGCGACCGTAAAGGTATTGGCGGTGTTGTCCACATCGGTGTCGGTGAGCGTGCCGGTCGCAGTTGGCGTACCAGCGATGGCATTCGCCACCCCACTGGCTTCCGTCACTGCACCTGCACTTGTGCCAGAAATGACCGCCGCATCGTTCATGCCGTTGATGGTGACGGTGACTAACTTTGCGGTACCGTCAGCGGTGGTGACCGTGAAGCTGTCGGTCAGGGTTTG
>JBKJRF010000078.1:0-18930 GCA_046594825.1 Methylotenera sp. | reverse complement strand
GCGCCGAAATTAATTGATTGTCTAGGTGATGCAACCCGCACACATTTTGATGGTCTGTGTAAGTTGTTGGATGCTGCAGGTGTGGCGTATTTAATTAACGCTCGCTTGGTTCGAGGTTTGGATTATTACAATCGCACTGTATTTGAATGGGTGACCACTAAACTTGGTGCGCAAGGTACGATTGCTGGCGGTGGGCGTTATGACGCTTTAGTAGAGAGATTGGGAGGCGATGCAACGCCTGCATGTGGCTTTGGCATTGGGCTAGAGCGCGTATTTTTGTTAATGCAAGAATACGGTATTGTTGCTGACGATGCGCCGGATGTGTATTTAGTCAATGTAGGTGAGCATGCTGAACAAGCCGCATTTAGTATTGCCGAGCAATTGCGTAATGCCAATATTCAAGTGGTGCTGCATGCTGGTGGCGGTAGTTTTAAATCGCAAATGAAGAAAGCAGATAGAAGCCAAGCACGGTTTGCTTTGATATTAGGTGATGATGAAGTGACAACCAACCAAGTGACGTTGAAACCCATGCAGGCAACAGTTAAGGGCGAACAATTGCAATGTAGTATTGAAGAAGCGATCAAACATTTGATAGTAAGTAAAAGTTAAACAGATTGCCATATAATTTTTAAGCACAACCTTGAGCAAACGACATGACAGCCAAAAATAATCAAGCTAGTCCATTATTGCAGCTTAAGCATGTCAGTATAGTGCCAAAAAAATCGCCGTCCCGCTTATTGGTGAATGATGTAAGTTTTATAATTGAGGCAGGTAAAACTACCTGCGTCGTGGGTGAGTCTGGCAGTGGTAAAAGCTTGACCGCTTTATCTGTGATGGGTTTACTGTCTAAGCAACTGCAGTTAACAGCTGGTGAGGTGTTATTTAACAATGCTGAACAAGGAGTGCAAGATTTAACCTTGCTGGATCCTGAGAGTCTGCGAAAAATACGAGGTAGAAAAATCGCGATGATTTTTCAAGAGCCTATGACTTCATTGAATCCTGTGCTTACAGTGGGCTATCAAATTGGTGAAAGCCTTACTACGCATTTAGGGCTTACAGGCGATGCTTTAAAAACTAAAATCGCTAGTTTGTTAGATTTGGTAGGCATTCCGTCTAGTCGTGCTAATAGCTACCCAGATGAGCTATCAGGTGGTCAGCGCCAGCGTGTGATGATAGCCATGAGTATTGCCTGTGAACCTTTGCTGCTAATTGCTGATGAGCCTACTACTGCTTTGGACGTGACAGTACAAGCACAAATACTTAAGTTACTTGATGAACTGAAAACACGTATGGACATGGGCATGTTGTTTATTACCCATGATTTTGGTGTCGTGGCAGATATTGCAGATAATGTAGTGGTGATGTTTAGAGGTGAAATTGTCGAGTCTGGCACTAAAGATGAAGTGTTAGGTAATCCACAGCATCCTTATACCAAAGCACTGCTAGCTTGTGTGCCTGATGCCGAGGGCAAAAAGCCATTGAAGCCAATTGACTATGCATGGTTGCCTGAAAATCAGATTACTCAGGTTGATGCAGGAGTCGTGGCATGAGTGACACTATTTCAATAGCAAATAACCCAATATTAGTGGCAAATAATTTGGTAAAAACATATAGCCAACGCAGTGGCAAGTTTGGCTTTGGCACTACCTTAGTTAAAGCTTTAGATGATGTAAGTATCACACTGCGAAAAGGTAGTACGCTAGCAGTAGTGGGGGAATCTGGCAGTGGTAAATCCACGTTAGCGCGTTGTCTGTTACAATTGCAACCCTTGGATAGTGGTGAAGTGCTGTTTGAAGGGCAAGATTTAGCTAAACTGGGCGGTTCAGCCTTGAGAGCAGTACGTAAAAACCTGCAAATGGTGTTTCAAGACCCTTTTGCATCACTCAACCCGCGCATGCGTGTGGGTGAAATTGTAGGCGAAGGTTTGCTAATACATGGCCTTGGTAATAGTGCTGAGCAACAACAAAAAGTAATTGCCATGTTAAAACGTGTTGGTTTAACTGAAGTGGATATGCAAAAATATCCGCATGAATTTTCAGGTGGACAAAGGCAGCGTATAGGTATCGCCCGTGCTTTGGTGTTGCAGCCTCAAGTAGTGGTTTGTGATGAACCTGTATCGGCGTTAGATGTGTCGATACAAGCACAAATTTTGCTGTTACTCAAAGAGTTGCAGGCAGAAATGACCTTGAGTTATGTATTTATAAGCCATGATTTGCGTGTAGTGCGCCACATTGCCGATGATATTGTGGTGATGCATCAAGGAAAAATAGTCGAGCAGGGTGCTGTGGTGGATATATATCAACGACCACAACATGAGTATACGCAAAATTTATTGGCGGCTATTCCTGGTAAAAAAGCAGCGTTAGCCGTAAGGCAACTTTAGATCGTAAAGGTAGTGAATGTTACAAGTTTGGTAGTATTTGAATATTAGGCACACAAGATTAGATAGGGACAGTGATGGCATACGATTTAGAAGAGCAGGAACAGTTAGACGAATTTAAAGCTTGGTGGAAACGCTACGGCCAAATGGCTAGCACCTTAGTGATAGCTGCTCTTTTGGCTTATGCAAGTTTTCAAGGCTGGAAATATTATCAAAATAAACAGTCAGTAGAAGCTTCAACGCAGTATCAAGAGTTACTTGTTACCGATGAAAAAGATTTAAAAGCGATAAAAGCAAAATCTGCAGCTTTAATGGATAATTTTTCTGGAACACCCTATGCCGGTCGTGCAGCCTTATTTGCTGCAAAAGTTAATTATCAAGCCAATGATGCTAAAAGTGCAAAAGCGCAATTAGATTGGACGATTAAAAATGCAAAAGAAACTTCAATAAGTGCGCTAGCAAGTTTGCAACTAGCCAATATCTTAGCTGAAGAAAAAGATAATGAAGGGGCGTTAAAATTACTTAACGCCCCACATGATTCTGGGTTCGATGGTTTATTTGCTGATTTAAAAGGAGATGTATTAGTGAGCTTAGGTAAAAATGCTGAAGCAAAACTGGCATACAAAGAGGCACTTTCTAAACTTAATCCCCAAGGTAAATATCGCACTTTTACTCAGCAGAAACTTGAAGCATTAGGTTAACTATTGGTTTCATAGAATAAATTTATAGCTGCCTGATAGTAAAGCACTTGTTTAACTTAATGAGTAATTCAATTTAGGCTGGAGTATCGTATTGTTGTTACAAACACATAAAAAAGTATTATTGAGTCTGCTCGTGATATCTTGCCTGTCGATGGTTACTGCTTGCAGTAGCATTACTGATATGAAAACGGATATCTCAGAAAAAATCTTTGGGCCTGAAGATGCTAACCCACCAGAACCGCTAGCAGAGTTAAAAGAAACAAGCAGCGCTAAATTGTTATGGCAAGCTAAAGTAGGTGCAGCCGAGGACTTTCAATTTTCCCCCACGGTTGAAGCCGGCTACGCTTATGTGGCAAGTGCAGATGGTGAAGTGGTTAAATTAGATGCAACCAATGGTGCCCAAGTTTGGCGTGCGAACACCGGTGAGAAGTTATCAGGCGGTGTTGGTGTGGGTGGTAGCCTAGTATTGGTTGGTACACAAAAAGGTGCAGTATATGCCTACGATATTGCAGGTAAATTACAATGGAAATCTAAGCTTAGTAGCGAGGTATTAAGCGCACCTAGATATTTTGACGGTACGGTTATTGTGCGCACTGGTGATAGCCGTATTTATGGCATCAACGCTGATGATGGTAGCCGTAAATGGGTATATGACCGCACTACGCCATCACTTACTTTGCGCAGCAGTGCTGGTCTAGTAGTAGATAGCGGTGCGGTATATGCTGGATTCGCCGGAGGTAAACTGATTGCTGTACGCGCTGACAATGGTAAATTGTTATGGGAAGCCTCTGTGGCTCAACCTAAAGGCGTGACTGAAATTGAGCGTATTGCAGATATCACCAGTTTGCCATTCGTTGATGGTCCGTTGATTTATGCAGTGGCATATCAAGGTAGAATCGCCGCTGTAGATAGATTGACTGGTCGTGTAGTGTGGAACCGTGATATTTCTAGCTTGAATGGTTTAAGTGCAGAAGATGCCAGAATTTTCGTATCGCATGCGACTGGTTCTGTTTATGCACTTGACTACACAACAGGCAAAACTTTTTGGCGGCAGGCAGCGCTTAAAAATCGACAATTAAGTGCGCCAGTGCCAATGGGCAATGTGATCGCAGTAGGTGATGTTGAAGGCTATGTGCACTTTTTAAATCGTGAAGATGGTGCATTAGCCTCAAGATTTAAAACAAATAACAGCCCAGTCATGGCGCAAATGGCGTTGTTGAACAGTACAACGGTATTAGCACAAACGCGTGATGGCGGCGTTTATGCTATTCAAGTCAAATAGCGTATTAACCTAAATAATTAGGTAGCTGTATAGTATTTATTGCTTACAGTTACCATCTCAAGAAATACTTAGCTCAGCAGCCATTTGGCTCACGAACTATTTAGAAGGCTCGCATGATACCTACCATTGTTTTGGTTGGCCGACCTAACGTCGGCAAATCCACTTTATTTAACCGCTTAACCAAAAGCCGTGATGCTTTAGTCGCAGACTTGCCTGGGCTAACGCGTGACCGTCACTATGGTCGTGGCGTTGGAGCTAGTCAGCCTTATCTTGTGGTGGATACTGGTGGTTTTGAGCCGAATACCGATAGCGGCATACTTAAAGCAATGGCTGTACAAACGTTATTGGCGATTGACGAAGCTGATGTGATTATCTTTTTGGTAGATGGTCGCCAAGGCGCCACTCCGCAAGACATGGAAATTGCTAATCGCTTACGTCGGAGCAAGTGTCCAGTATTATTGGCAGTGAATAAAACCGAAGGCATGAATAGAGCTGTTGTTAGTGCCGAGTTCCACGAATTAGGTTTGGGTGATCCACTATCAATTTCATCCGCGCATGGTGAAGGTGTTAAAGATATTGTTGATTTAGCGCTTGAAAGCTTTCATGTGGTTGATGAAGAGCCAGAGCAAGATTACAGCGGTGATAGAGTTCCTAAAGTTGCGATTGTTGGTCGCCCAAATGTAGGTAAATCAACCTTGGTCAATGCTTTACTGGGTGAAGAGCGTGTAATCGCGTTTGATGAACCTGGTACTACACGCGATTCTATTAGTATCGATCTAGAGAAAAATGGCAAACATTACACGTTGATTGATACCGCAGGTGTGCGTAAACGTGGCCGTGTGTTGGAGGCCATTGAGAAATTCTCTGTCATCAAAACCATACAGTCTATTGAAGAAGCCAATGTAGTGATTTTGGTGGTTGATGCGCAAGAGGGTATAACTGAGCAAGATGCACACGTAGCAGCTTACATACTGGAAGCTGGCCGTGCGTTAGTGGTTGCCATCAATAAGTGGGATGGCCTAAAAGAAGAAGAGCGTGACTGGGTAAAACGTGAAATCGATCGCAAACTGATGTTCTTGGATTTTGCTGAGTTTCACTATATTTCAGCATTACGCAAAAAAGGTCTGCCTGAACTATTTGCTTCAGTAGACGTTGCTTTTAAAGCGGCTTTTGCCAAACTCGCTACTCCACAGCTGACACGAGTATTAATTGATGCGCTACAACAACATCAACCGCCGATTAGTAAAGGGATACGACCAAAATTACGTTATGCCCACCAAGGCGGTAGCAATCCGCCTATCGTGGTGATTCACGGTAACCATGTGGATGGGGTAAAAGATGCCTATACCCGCTTCTTAGAAAAAACCTTTCGCAGAACATTCCAATTATCTGGCACGCCATTACGTGTACAATATAAACAAGGCAGCAATCCATTTGCTGAAGATGAAGATAAACGTAAACCTGGTGAGGGTATTGTGAGTATGCGCCGTCGTAAAACGGCACATCGTGCTGAATTAAAAGCGAAGAAAATAGTTGAAGATAAAGATAGAAGCGCTAAGAAACGCTAAAAGTCTAAATGTGCTAATAGTCTAGGTAATAAAAAAGCCCTTAATAGTTAAGGGCTTTTTTATTACTATTTATTGAGTATGGTTTATTAAATAACTAGTAGCTAAAGTAAATAACTAGTTTGCTTTGCTTGGATACAGACTTTCCCAAAATTTCCACCATACGCGTTCATCACTCGGCACCCCTTTGCGTAGCATAGCACTATCAGGATAGTTAGTTTTTAAGATACGTAGTGTGTCGTTTTTAAGGTCTTCTAAACTCAATAAGTCATAGGCACTAATCAAAATCACTAAGGCTTCTTCAACGCCAGGTGATTGTGGATAGTATTCCAACACATATTTAGCGCGGTTAACAGCAGCAATATACGCTTGGCGCTTCATGTAATAGCGCGCTACGTCTAATTCATGATCAGATAAGCTATTAGCCAGATATACCATACGTTGCGTAGCATCTTTTGCGTAACGGCTATTTGGGTAACGCGTCACTAAGTCTTTAAATGAGACAAAAGAATCATGTAGTGCACGTGGGTCACGGTCACTGACTTCTTGTTTAGTAAGTTTTTCAATGATGCCGCGCTCATTGAATACGGCTAAACCTTTTAAGTAATAAGCATAATCAACGTTTGGATGATTAGGATGTAATTTAATAAAGCGGTCTGCAGCTGCTACACACAGCACGGGCTCTTGTTTTTTGTAGTTAGCATAGGCAGTTTCAAGCTGAGCCTGTGCGGCATAGCGACCATGTGGGTAGCGAGATTCTAACTTGCCAAAATAGACAATGGCTTTATCATAATCCCTGTCACGCATCTTGGTTTGGCCTTCTTCATAAATGCGCTCAGCCGTCCAGCCTTTGGTATCATCAATTTCGGTAGGCGCACCAAAAATCGCACAACCATTGAGTAACAAGGCAAACATTAAAATTAAGATATACTTCATGCCAAAACCCACTTTAAGAATTATTTATAATTATAACCGATGACTGACCCGACTGAACAATCACTTAATAATGCACTTGCGCTTACCATTCCTCACGATTTAGGCGGCTTACGTCTAGATGTTGCATTACAACGCATGTTACCCGACCATTCCCGTTCACGCCTTCAAGCTTGGATTAAAGAGGGCTTAGTCACTGTGGACGCAAAAGCTAGCACCGCTAAAACCAAAGTCTGGGGTGGTGAGCAGGTGTTGGTACAAGTACAGGTTAAACCTGAAAGTTATGCATTTATTGCAGAAGATATCCCGCTAAACATAATCTTTGAAGATGAACATATTTTAGTAGTCAATAAACCTGCGGGTATGGTTGTGCATCCAGCTGCAGGTAACTGGAGCGGTACACTGCTAAATGCGCTGTTATTTCATGACCCAAAGTTAAAAGATGTGCCACGCGCGGGTATTGTGCATAGGTTAGATAAAGATACTAGTGGGTTGTTAGTAGTGGCAAAAACGTTGGCTGCACAAACTAATTTGGTCCGCCAGTTGCAAGCACGTACCGTAAAGCGTGAATATCGAGCCATTATCTGGGGTCAAATTTGGCGTAATGGTGTGATAGATCAACCGATAGGCCGCGATCCACGCTCGCGCACCAAAATGGCGATTAACCGAATGGGTAAGCCAGCGGTAACACGTTACGAAGTACTAGAACGATTTTCAGTGCAAACTTACATGCGCTGCAACTTAGAAACTGGCCGCACGCATCAAATTCGTGTCCATATGCAATTTTTAAAAGCACCAATTGTTGGCGACCCTGTATATGGTTTTCGGGGAATTGTGCCGATTCGTGCAATGACGCAAACTTTACGTGACGAAGTGAGCCTATTTAATAGGCAAGCCTTGCATGCTATTAAATTGGGATTACTGCACCCAGCCACTGATGAGTTTATGGAATGGCAGATTGAGCTGGCTGATGACATGAAAGCTTTGCTGGAAGCGATGCGCCATGAAGACCCTCGCAAAGAGGAAGATGATATGGAGTTTAGTTTTGGTGGATTAAGCACGGAGCCGTATCTTGCCGATGAAGATTATGAAGACGAAGAAGAGTTTGAAGATGAAGACTACATTGAAGATGATGGTGATATAGAGCCAGAAGACGATTAACTATTATGAGTCAACTCAACTTTATTACACCCAATTGGCCAGCACCCGCAAACGTTAAAGCGTTGCAAACAACGCGCGTTGGCGGCTTAAGTGTTGCGCCATATGCAAGCTTGAATTTAGGTGCTCACGTGAATGACGACGGCAACACTGTGGCCCATAACCGTCAATTGTTAAGCCCCTATTTGCCAAGTGAGCCCGTATGGGTGAATCAAGTACATGGTATTGAAGTGATTGATGTAGCAAAAAGTGGCTGCCTTGAAAACGCTGATGCCTCTTTCACGACTAAAAATAATGTTGTATGCGTGACCATGACTGCAGATTGTTTGCCAGTGTTATTGTGTGACACTGATGGTACAGTTGTTGCGGCAGTGCATGCTGGCTGGCGTGGATTGTGCGATGGTGTGATCGAGTCTGCCGTCAATAAAATGCCTGTGCAGGCTAGCCATATATTGGCTTGGTTAGGGCCAGCGATTGGTCCAAATGCGTTCGAAGTGGACGATGATGTGCGCGAGCAATTTATACAAAAAGATAGTCAAGCTGCATTGGCATTTAAGCCACAAGGTGATAAATGGCTATGCGATATGTATCTAATTGCAAAACAACGTTTGAAAAATCTTGGCGTGACACAAATTTATGGTGGTAGCATTAATGAAGATTTTTGCACTTACACTGACGAAGCCCGCTTTTTTTCATTTAGGCGAGATAATGTAACAGGGCGCATGGCTAGCATGATTTGGCTGGCTAGTTAATATCAGTTACTGATAAATCACGCTACGCATACTAAGCGTACCTAAATCAAAAGTATCCGTGAAAAAACGCATCTTATCCTCGGCATGTCGTATCGCTGCAATATATAACAACGGCAAATAATGCTCTAATGATGGCACAGCTAATTCAGCAGAGTCTCCAGCCCGTGTAATATTTATTAATGCGGCATCATCACCAGTTTCTAGCGCTGTTTTAACGTAATAATCAAAATCTAAAGCCCAATTTGTAGGTCTGGCTTGTGGATATAGTTCTGATAAATTGTGCACTATATTGCCGCTGCCTATAATCATTACGCCGCGCTCACGCAGGCTAGCCAGGTGGCGGGCTAGTGCAAAATGTGTGGAAAAGTTTAAATTTACATCTAAACTCAATTGAAAAACAGGTACATCAGCCGCAGGAAATAGCGATTGCAATATACTCCAAGCGCCATGGTCTAAACCCCAATTTTGTGTAGGCGTAATTGTGCCAGGAGGAAATAAATTACAAACCATGTTTGCATATTCAGGTGAGCCAGGTGCAGGGTATTGTTGCGCGAATAATTCTTTAGGGAAGCCACCAAAATCATGAATGGTTTTAGGTTGCTCTGCAATACAAGCCTGTGTTCCGCGAGTTTGCCAGTGCGCAGAAACGCATAAAATTGCTTTTGGACTAGGTAGCGTTTTACCTAACTCAAGCCAAGTTTCGCGATACGGATTACTGGTAATTGCGTTCATCGGGTTGCCGTGGCCAATAAACATAGTTGGCAAGCGTGCTGGTATTGTATTTGTAGTTTGGGTTTCAGTGAGCATAATTCGTATATTAGGCCTGCGCTACTATATAACAAGGGATGCATTTAATAAGGTTTAAGCACGACTATCTGCTAGCTCGTTTATAATGCACACTTTATTATCAGTTTAAATTAATTTAATGCAACATCTCAAAACATTATGCTGAGTTTTTCACCCGCTGCTGCGTCATTATCTACGCTCACTTGGATTATGCTATCCAGTCTGCTTGGCGGCGTGCTGAGCGTATCTTTAGCTGCTTTGTTTGCGCTTAATGTGCGTACAACATGGGTGCCAATGCTGGTAAGTTATGCCATAGGCGCCATGTTGGGCGCAGTATTCCTGGAGATTTTGCCGCATGCTTTCAGCATTGCTGGTAATGTAGAAACTGTTTCTGCTACTTTGCTACTCGGCTTATTGCTATTTTTCCTGTTGGAGAAATTAGTAATTTGGAGGCATTGCCATGGGGATCATTGCGAAGTGCATGCCATGCATACAGAAGAAAATTGCCCAGAAACGCATCCAGCATCGACCGCGAATGATCATCAGACTAAATACAAAGTTGCAGCAACAAAACTACCTTCAATCGTAGGTCATCATGGGCACAGCCATAGTCACCATAATATACACGGGCATGATGGTGGTCGTAGTGGCATGATGATTATGATAGGCGACACTTTTCATAACTTTATTGATGGTATTTTAATCGCCGCTGCTTTTACTGCAGATGTGAAATTGGGTGCAATTACTGCGCTAGCCATCATTGCGCATGAAATTCCTCAAGAGGTGGGGGATTTTTTAATCCTGCTGCATTCTGGCTATAGCAAAAAACAAGCACTGATTTTCAATCTCGTTTCAAGCTTAGCAACTGTGGCTGGTGGTCTAATGGCCTACTATGCGTTGCAATTTGTACAAAGTTGGATACCTGTTATTTTGGGCCTAGCAGCCTCAAGTCTGCTATACGTGGCAGTGGCAGATTTAATCCCAGGCTTGCATAAACGTACTGAGTTAAAAGCAACGATAAGTCAGGTACTACTTATTAGTATCGGTGTCAGCACCATCTGGGTGGTGCACAGCTTCATCGATTAAAAGTTCGGTATTTTGTTCCAGATTTTTGTTAAGAGCTTGGTTCTTTTTTAGTGCTTGTTTGAATCGACGGTGTTTTACCCCCATAATCCACAGTAATAGACCACAGGGTAGAGCGCCATAAAACAAAAATGTCAGTAAGCCTGCAGTCACCGTTTTTTCGGTAGCCGCCATTAACACGGTGACGTAGGCCCAAGCAATTGCAATAATGTACATAATTTTTCTAATATTCTAAACGCTAGTAATAATGTTTAAGTTTTTAGCGTTCTAATTTTTAAGCTTTTAGGTTTCTATGACAACAATGACTTCAATTAAAAACGCCACGCCAAAAGTTGGCTTTGTATCGCTTGGCTGTCCCAAAGCGGGCTCAGACGCAGAGCGTATTCTCACCCAATTACGCTCAGAAGGCTACGAGATTTCAGGTAGTTATGAAGACGCTGATTTAGTGGTCGTGAATACCTGCGGTTTTATTGATAGTGCGGTAGAAGAATCGCTTGATGCCATTGGAGAAGCGATTAAAAAAAATGGCAAGGTGATTGTTACTGGTTGTTTAGGCGCAAAAAAAGGCGTGGTAGAAGCCGCTCATCCAAGCGTATTGGCGGTAACTGGGCCACATGCGTTAGAAGAAGTAATGACTGCTGTACATGCTAATCTACCTAAATTACATGAACCATTTATTGACCTTGTGCCCCCACAAGGCATCCGTTTAACACCTAGTCATTATGCATACCTTAAAATTTCTGAAGGCTGTAACCATAGATGTAGCTTCTGCATAATCCCAAGCATGCGTGGTGACCTAGTTAGTCGCCCAATTGGCGAAGTGCTGAATGAAGCTGAAAATCTAGTTAATGCGGGTGTATCTGAAATAATAGTAATTTCACAGGATACTTCGGCATATGGCGTAGATGTGAAATATCGTCCTGGTTTTTGGAATGGTCGCCCAGTAAAAACACGCATGACTGAGTTGTGCCAAAGTTTGAGCGAGTTAGGTGTATGGACGCGTTTGCATTATGTTTACCCATATCCACATGTAGATGAAGTGATACCGCTAATGGCAGACGGCTTGATTTTGCCGTATTTAGATGTGCCATTTCAGCATGCTAGTCCACGCATCTTAAAAGCTATGAAACGCCCAGCACATGCTGAAAATAACCTCGCACGCATTAAAGCTTGGCGTGAAATCTGTCCTGACATTACTGTACGCAGCACTTTCATTGCAGGCTTTCCAGGTGAAACAGAAGAAGACTTCCAAATGCTGCTCGACTTCTTAGAAGAAGCACAGCTAGATAGAGTAGGCTGTTTTGCTTATTCCGCAGTGGATGGTGCAAAAGCCAATGAATTACCTAATGCGGTACCTGAAGCGCTGAAAAAAGAGCGTCTAAGTCGCTTTATGGAAGTGCAGGAGCGTATCAGCGCAGCAAAACTCCAAGCTAAAATCGGTACTATGCAAACTGTATTAGTAGATGAAATTAACGAGTTGGAAGATGGCAGTTTTGAAGCTATAGGCCGCACCAAAGCTGATGCGCCAGAGATTGATGGGGTAGTCTACTTAGAAGATGCTGAAGGCTTAAGCCCTGGTGATTTTGTAGAAGTACAAATTACTAATGCGGATGGACATGATTTATGGGGCGGACCACCGAGAGATTGATAGAAGCGAACCCCAATAACAACTTGTTGTTGGGGTGTGTAATTAAAACTAATTAAATAAATCAGGCAGTATCGGTGCTGGTCTCTGGCTATCAGCACGATCTTCTAAGAAATCAAGAGTGAGTGGGCAACGGGTTGGCTTACGTGCCGCTTTACGACGTTTTGGTGTAGCTGCCGCTAAATCAATATAAGGTGTTTGGCTAATGCGAATGTAGCCTGATGCGGCCAGTTTTTGAGCGGTAGTTTCAAATAGGCTTAGCGGATTATCTATATTCTGCAGCGTTACTATCTCTTCGCTGAGTCCTTTAGGCTTACTTACTTTAAGTACGTTATACATGACAAACTTGCTTGCGGTTTGCTTGCCGTAAATTTCACCTTGGTTTATATTCATAGTGCAATCAAGATTATCTTCAATTTTCTAAATGTTCATAGTACTAATGGGCCATATATTAGCACTATTAATTAACTATATAATAGTTGTAAAACTTTAGACTAATTTTATTAGAGATATAGATCACAGATGAACACTATCATGCAAAAAGAATTCAAGAAAAATGGTTATGTTTTCATGAAGGATTTTTTTTCTAAGGCTGAGATTCTTCAGTTGATTGAAGATATTAAACAGGTCTCTGCAGAAAAAACTGGAGATGATATTCTAGATAAAGGCAATCTTAAGTTCCATGCTTTATTGATGCATCGCAGTGAAAAGCTTAGAAAGTTTATCTCGCAGCCAAAAATAATTGATTTTCTTAAAAAATTTGCTGGCCCCGACATTTGGGTCAGATGGGATCAAGCGGTAGAAAAATCACCAGGTGCAGGTACTTTTCCTTGGCATCAAGATAATCAATACAGCCAATTAATAGATCAGCATTTTCAATTCTGGATTTCGCTAACCACTATGACTGAAAATAATGGTGGTTTGTGGGTTGTGCCTGGAAGTCATAAAGGTAAATTGGCATACGACAGTATTGACAACCATGCTGTGTATAAAGGTGAGGCAAAAAATCCTGTATTTATTTCTGCTGAACCTGGGGATATTGTATTGTTCTCTTCATTCTTATTACATTCAACTACGCCTAATATTACCCAGGAAAGCCGTTGGGCTTATGTTGTTGAATATATGCAAATGGATAAGATAGATCCTTTTATCGATGCACCATATCTTGTAGTTGCTAAGGATGGAAAATCGCATTTGGAATATCTAGACGTTATGCCAAGTCAAAAAAACATTATCAACCGGCTTAAATATGCTAATGTTTATGCTAATTTTAAAAAGAAAATCAAGTCTGCATTATTTCCTACGTAACACTATTTTCTACGTAAATTGATGTGCGATTTAATCAATTCTGTAGCTTGAAAGCGGAATCTAGTACCATCAGCATCTTTTACCCACATATGTAATAAACCACTGAAGAATAAATGCGTATCAAGCGCTAATGCATGCGGTGTATGTGAGCCAGTTAGCAGCCCTTGCGTTTTTGCTCGCTCATAAGCGAGTTGAATTTTTTCAGTGATGCTAGAACAGTTGCCAAGAATTTGTTGTAACACTGTTGCAAACTCATCAACATATTCACATTTAATCATCATGATTTCATAAGTCTGACGCATTTCAATGTTTTCATTCAGTTCAATGATAGTGTCACATAGGCTTTTTTCAATTTGCGTAAGTGGGTCTTCGTACTTATCAGCGCTCTTATCAAAAACGCTTTCAGTGGCAAGCGTATCGTCCATACGGTCAATTAATGGTAAGAATACTTGGTCGCGGATGGCATGAAAAATTTCAGTTTTATTTTTGAAATGCCAATACACTGCACCGCGTGTTACCTCGGCTTGCGTTGCTATATGTTCTAATGTGGTTCGGCTTACGCCACGCGCTAAAAATACGGCCCGTGCAGCATTAATAATGCGTTGCTTAGTTAGCTCGGCGTCTTCTTTCCTCTTTCTTACCATTTAGTTTTGTATCTCATTAGTTTGATTGTGTTATTTGAATACTAATTATTGCATCTAAATAGTATTTAACTTTGTAACTGAAACTTAACAATTATTCATTTAATTTTAACAGAAAGTTGTTTACATACATTCATGTTTGTATATAATATACATACAAGTTTGAATGTATGCAAGTGTTATTACTGAAAAACAACACAAGTCAAGTAAATAAAATAGAAAAACCCTAGCGTAATTAGTAACATAGCTTAATTAAAGATACGGAGTCGTCAATGGTAATCGGTACAACTAACGTGGCTACAGTAGCTACGAAACAAAAAGATATTTCAAAGTTTGCGCCGTTTTCGCTTAGTGCGAAGGTTGCAGGTATTGCGCTCGTCACAAGTATTGCTTTAATAAGTTGTGGTAAAAAAGTTGATGCGCAAGCTGGTGCGGCAATGCCAGCCATGCCAGTGAGTGTGATTGAATTACAAACAACTAGTGTGCCAATTAGTGCTGAATCTGTAGCGCAAACGGAAGGCGCTAAAGAAGTGGAGATTCGCCCGCGTGTAGGCGGTATTTTGCTAAAAAAACTGTTTGAAGAGGGCGCACCAATTAAAGCAGGGCAAGCAATGTTTTTAATTGATCCAGTGCCATTTCAAATTGCGCTATCAAATGCTAAGGCACAATTAGCGCAACAACAATCACGTGTTGAACAAACACAGCGTGAAGCGCAGCGTTTACAAAGTTTATTGGCTACACAATCAATTAGTCAACGCGAAGCTGATAACGCAGGTTCTGATAGCTCTTTAGCACGTGCAGGTTTGGCTCAGTATGAAGCAAGCGTACGTGAGGCTGAACTTAATTTATCGTATACCACCGTTACATCACCGCTTTCTGGCATTGCTGGACGCTTTGAATTTTCTGAGGGTGCGTTGGTAAGTGCAAATACTAGCTTACTGACTAAAGTAAGCCAAATTTCACCGATTTGGGTGCGGTTTAGTTTATCTGATAGTGAATCAGCACAATTAGGTGGGCATTTAACAGAGGCTAATGTGAAAGAAGTTGCATTAATATTACCTGACGGTAAAGAGTATGCAAAAAAGGGAAAAATGAATTTTGCTGCAAGTGGCATTGACCCACAGTTAGGTACTCAGCAATTACGTGCAGTGTTTGAAAATGCAGATAAAGCTTTATTGCCAGGTCAGTTTGTCCGTATACGCGTCACTACAGGCCATAAAGATGGTGTATTTGTAGTGCCACAAACGGCAGTATTAACCAATGATCAAGGTAAGTTTGTTTATGTTGCGAATGAGAAAAACGAAGCTACGGTGAAACCTATCGTTGTGGGTAATTGGGTAGGTAAGGATTGGGTAGTGCTAGGCGGTCTTAAAGCAGGCGAAAAAGTAATTGTAGATAACGTTATTAAACTGCACCCTGGTGCGGCAGTAGCGCCACATCCATTTGCTGCAGAAGTCGATGCAAATAAAACAGCAAGTGCTGCTAAATTAATTTCAAGCTCAGCAAAATAATCTTAAAAATAATCACCTACATAAGTTCAGGCGAGAAATAACATGACCAAATTTTTTATCACGCGGCCTATTTTTGCCAGCGTTTTGTCTATCATCATTGTGCTGGCCGGCTTGGCTGCAGCACTAAAGCTACCGATTACACAATATCCAGAAATTGCACCGCCAACCGTACTGATTACCGCTACTTACCCTGGTGCAAGTGCAGATACGCTTTCAAAAACTGTTGCAGCGCCTATTGAAGAGCAGTTGAGTGGTGTAGAAGGCCTGCTGTACTTTAACTCTAGCGCTGACTCTAGTGGCACCTTAACCATTACTGCCACTTTTGAAGTGGGTACAGATGTAAACCAGGCAACCTTTAACGTGAGTAACCGCGTAAACATTGCCCTGCCGCGCTTACCAGATGAAGTTCGCAGAACGGGTTTAGTCGTGCAAAAGCGTTCTAACGACATCCTGCTAGTAGTGATGTTGACGGATAAGCAAAAGAAATACGACACACTTTACTTGAGTAATTACGCCACACTTAACGTGCTGGATGAAATTAAACGTATTAAAGGTGTGGGCGATGCAAATATTTTTGGTGCGCAAGATTACTCTATGCGTATCTGGCTACGTCCAGACCGCATGGCGCAACTTGGTGTGACTACCACGGATATCGCAAATGCTATTCAGGCACAAAATGCCCAGTATGCTGCGGGTAAAATTGGCCAAGAACCTTCACCATCAACACAACAACTTGTTTACACGGTTACGGCTAAAGGTCGTTTGATTGACCCTAGCGCGTTTGGCAATATTATTATTCGTGCCAATGGCCAACGCGGTGTGCTTTATTTAAAAGATGTGGCACGTATTGAATTGGGCTCACAAACCTATAATGTGCGTACCGCGCTAGATGGCTTGCCAGGTGTAGGTATACCAATATTCTTGCAAACAGGAGCTAACTCACTTGATACTGCAAAAGCCATTAAAGCAAAAATGGCTGAGCTTA
Source organism: Methylotenera sp. (assembly GCA_046594825.1). Lineage (GTDB taxonomy): Bacteria > Pseudomonadota > Gammaproteobacteria > Burkholderiales > Methylophilaceae > Methylotenera. The sequence continues at coordinate 2,200 of JBKJRF010000078.1, read as the reverse complement.
AACAACGTTTTCCAGCAGGTGTAGATTGGGAAGTTCCATACGATACGAGCGATTTTGTTAAGTCTTCGATTATTGAAGTTGTAAAAACCCTCGGCGAAGCCATGGTGTTGGTAGTGTTAGTCGTGTTCTTGTTCTTGCAAAGCTGGCGCGCAACCCTGATCCCATTGATTGCTGTCCCTATTTCATTGATAGGTACGTTTGCTGGCCTATGGATATTTGGTTTCTCTATCAATACGCTCACACTTTTCGCCATGGTGCTCTCTATCGGGATTGTGGTGGATGATGCGATCGTGGTGTTAGAAAACGTTGAACGTTTAATGTCGGAAGAAAAACTTACACCGATTAAAGCCGCTATTAAATCGATGGAACAAGTATCAGGCGCTGTTATCGCGATTGTATTAGTACTGTGTGCAGTATTTGTACCGGTAGCTTTCTTGGGTGGTATTGCCGGCCAAATGTATAGACAATTTGCGGTAACAGTAGCAGTTGCGGTGGTGATTTCTGGTGTTGTAGCTTTAACACTCACACCAGCTTTATGCGCAATATTGTTGAAACAAGTACATAAGGAATCTGCATTCTTTAAACCATTTAACCGTGGGTTTACAAAGCTAACTAATTTTTATTCTTACGTAGTTAATTTAACCCTGCACCACAGAATTATTGGTACCTTAGTTTTCGGTAGCATTATTGTACTGGTTGTCATATTGCTAAGAAGTGTACCTGGTAGTTTTGTGCCTGCAGAAGACCAAGGTTATGTAGTGACTGCGGTGATTATGCCAGATGGTGCGACATTAAGACGCACAATGAAAACTACGGATAACGTACGTGAAGCCATTGCAAAAGACCCAGCAGCAGCTTTTGAATTCTCGGTCTATGGCTACGACCTAATTGGTGGCGGTAACAAAACCAGCGCAGGTACTATGTTCGTAAGATTGACAGATTGGGCAAAACGTACAACCACTGCGGATGATATCGTTAAAAAATTATTTGGCATAGGGATGAGTCAACCTGACGGTATGGCGATTGCCTTTAATCCACCAGCAATCCGGGGCTTAGGTAGCTCTGGTGGCTTTGAGTTATATGTGCAAAGCCGAGGTGATTCTGACCCGCTGCATTTGTTCACGGTAGTGAATGGTTTTATGGATGCACTGAGAAAAGAGAAGAATTTGGCCGGTATCAATACATTTTTCCGTCCTACTGTGCCACAGTTATTTGTCGAAGTGGACGAAGCTAAAGCAATTTCGCAAGGTGTACCCGTAGCTGATATTTATGCCACATTGCAAAGTACTATGGGTTCGTTATATGTGAATGACTTTAATAAATCTGGCCGTACTTATAGAGTGCAATTGCAAGCGGAGGCTGAATACCGCATGAAAGCTGAAGATTTGGGTAAAGTTTATGTGCGTTCAAATACGGGACAGATGATTCCACTTTCAGCTTTGAGCAAAGTCAGCAATATTGTTGGTGCTGAGCAATTAGAGCGGTATAACGGTTTGCTTTCTGCCAAAGTATTAGGCGGTGGTGCACCAGGTATCAGTTCAGGTGAAACCATCAAAATGGTAGAGAAAATTGCAGCAGAAAATCTACCAGATGGTTATCAAATTGCTTGGACAGGCCAAGCGTATCAAGAAAATCGTACTGGTTCAGCAGCAATCTTTGCTTTCGGTTTTGCGATTATCATGGTGTTCTTGATTTTAGCAGCACAATTTGAAACGTGGGCATTGCCATTAGCCGTGATTATGGCCGTACCATTCGCCTTGGCGGGTGCTTTATTGGCTGTATTATTGCGTGGTATGCCGAATGATATTTACTTTCAGATTGGCTTGATTACGCTAGTTGGTTTAGCGGCAAAGAATGCGATTCTAATTGTTGAATTCGCTAGTCAAAAAATGGAAGAGGGCATGCCTGTGGGGCAAGCAGCGCTTGAAGCTGCTAGGATGAGATTTAGACCAATTGTCATGACATCCATGGCGTTCGTGCTCGGTATCGTACCATTAGTGATTGCTACAGGTGCCGGTGCGGCAGCTCGTCGTAGCATGGGTACAGGTGTGTTTGGCGGGATGATATTAGCGACTTTTGTGGCGACGATATTCATTCCGATGTTCTTCACATGGTTAAGCAATACGCATGTTGATAGAAAGCACCATGACAAAGGCTTAGTGCCAGAAGTAGATCACTCTAAGGAAACAGTATGATGCAG
>JBKJRF010000054.1:0-4477 GCA_046594825.1 Methylotenera sp. | reverse complement strand
GCCAAAGTATCTGCGCCACCACAAATTGATGCTCATTTGGCAGCAAAACTTGCCGAAATTAGCGATGATGAATTTCTAGCACTCAACCCAAGTTATAACCGTCCTGTCATTACTAGTAGCGGCGGTAAGCATGAATTGTTATTACCGATTACGTCTGCGCAAACTTTTAGGGATAATTTAGCAAACTACAATAAGCCATTGGTTAGCTGGCAAACTTACTTTGCTAAGCGTGGCGAGCGTATTGATAAAATTGCGACTAAGTTCGGTATTAAAATCGGGCTATTGCGTGATGTGAATAACTTGCCAGATCAGAAAAAAATCAAGAACTCATCAACTATTTTAGTACCCAATGGTAATCGTGCCGATTTTAATGGCACTATAACAGCAGCCACTAAAGATGTGCGCGAACTTAGTTTGAATGAATCCACCAGCAGTATTACATCGACCGCTAATTACAGTAGCAAACAAAATTCAGATAATATTGATTTAGCAAGTGCCCAAAACAATACATTGAGCAATGTAACAAATAGTAAAGATGAAATTGAACCTGCTAAACCCCAAAGCGTCTCATATAGAGTTAAAAAAGGTGAGAGCATGCAAATTATTGCAAAACGTTATGGTGTTAGTGTTAAACAGATTATGGCTTCAAACTCACTCAAAAATAGCCGGGTAAAAACAGGGCAGTTGCTAACAATAAGCAAAGAAACTACAGATTCTGTACAATCTAAAGGTCAAACAAAAAGCAAACAAAGTAATAAGAAAGTGAGCGATAAAAATATTAATAAGCACGCAAAAACTAGCGCTAAACAAGTGACCTCTAAGCGTAAAGCCGCTAATACTAAACGCGCTCATCATAAATAATGATATCTATACTCAACTATTTGGCATGTTAAGTACCACACAACAATATAGCTTGAGTAAATTAGCTTTTACAGCGCTGCTTTCATTATTAGTTATTGGCTGTGGTAACTCGGTCAGCAATCAAACTGCCAATACTATAGATTATAGTAAAAACTATCCTCCAACCAATGGAGGCACACTTATAGATGCTATGACTGGTGAACCAAGCGGTTTAATCGCAATGATCGCTGGTGAATCTGCAGCATCTGCCATTGCGGGCAATATATTTAATAGCCTACTTAAATATGATAAGAACTTGGATTTAACGGGCGAGTTAGCTAAGTCTTGGGAAATTTCTAAAGATCAAAAAACCATCACCTTTCACTTAAAACCCAACTTAAAGTGGGCAGATAATCAGCCGTTAACCAGTGATGACGTTCTATTCACTTGGCAAAAAGTCACAGACGAAAAAACACGTACACCCTACGGTTCTGATTTCAAGTTAGTCACTAAAGCTGAGGCGCCAGATGCAGACACGTTTCGCGTCACTTATGCCGCACCTTACGCACCCGCACTAGATACTTGGGCTGGGTTACATATACTGCCTAAACATTTACTTAAAGACCAAGACATCAACACCACGGCTTTTGCGCGCAATCCTGTAGGTAGCCATTACTATAAATTAGACAGTTGGAAAAACGGGCAATACCTTAAACTCACACGCAATGAAAACGCAACGCAAGGCCAAGCTAGAATTGACTCTCTACTTTCCCGCATTATTCCTGATAAAGCCGCCCAGTTTTTAGAGCTCAGCGCCGACAACATTGATTCTATGGGTTTGAACCCCATCCAGTACGCCAGAATCTTCCCCGCGAGGCCCGAACTCAACAAAAATATCGCTTTGTATAAAGAGCTCGGCAACAGCTACACCTACTTAGGCTTTAACCTCAAACGCAAACCATTTGATGACGTGCGTGTGCGGCAAGCCATTAACTATGCCATTAATAAACAAGAAATTATTGATGGCGTATTATTAGGCTTAGGCGAACCAGTCGCATCACCTTACAAGCCTGGTACACGCTGGAGCAACCCTGCACTTAAACCCTACCCTTACGATCCAAACAAAGCTAAAGCATTGTTAAAAGAAGCTGGTTATGAAGACCATGATGGTGATGGGATTTTAGATAAAGACGGCAAGCCTTTTACTTTTGAGATTCTGACCAATCAAAACAAAGAGCGTGAAATGACGGGCGTATTGATACAGCGCCGACTCAAAGAGATAGGTATTGATGCCAACATTCGCGTATTAGAATGGGCAAGCTTTCTAGGACGTTTTATTAAACCTAAAGAATTTGATGTAGTCGTATTAGGCTGGAGCTTATCACTAGACCCAGATCAATACAGCATTTGGCATTCTAGCCAGCAAGCACCAGGGCAGTTTAATTTTATTAGCTACAGTAATCCGCACGTAGATAAATTGCTAGAAGCAGGCAGACTAGAGCTTGACGCGGATAAACGCATGGGAATCTATCATGAATTTTCAAAAATATTGCTGGAAGATAGTCCTATTGTATTTTTATCTGCTGGATACGGACTTACCGCAATTCATAAACGCGTGAGAGGGATCAGCAATCCCGCACCTCCTGCAGGCATCGGCCATAATACCTATGAATGGTACATCCCTAAAAACTATGCCAGAACAGAAATTAGCGAACGTTGATCTATGTACGAATATCTTATATTCCATTATTTAGAGAGCCTAACTTAGCATGCTCAAATATCTAATTAAACGCTTTTTCTGGATGATTCCACTACTCGTTGGTATTAGTCTTATTTCTTTTCTTATCATGCATTTAGCACCTGGTGATATCACTACCAGTGAATCCAGCTTTAATCCAAAAGCCAGTGAAGAATCACGTCAAAAACTGCGCGTGTTATACAACTTGGATAAGCCTGTCATTGTGCAATATGGCTTATGGATGAAGCGCATGGCAACCTTAGACTTTGGTACATCATTTGCATCTCACCAGCGGCCCGTATTCTGGCAAACCAAAGATAAAGACGGCAACGTAGCATTAGGTATGATTCAAGAAGCCTTACCAATCACACTATTGATCAATGTATTAAGCCTAATATTAATCATTGCTGTGGCATTGCCGCTAGGCGTAGTCTCGGCACTTAAACAAAATCAACTAGCAGATCGTGGCATTACCTTGTTTGTATTTATAGGCTTTGCGATTCCGGGTTTTTGGGTTGCACTTATGCTGATGTACTGGACTGGCGTACAACATAATTGGCTGCCGATTTCAGGGTTAGAAAGTATAGGTTATGAGCATATGCAATGGCATGCCCAGATTGCCGATAAATTAAAACATCTGTTTTTACCTGTATTTATTTCTGGTATTACCGGATTAGCAGGCATATCACTATTTGTTCGCAACGGCATGTTAGAAGTGTTGCATCAAGATTACATCACTACCGCTCGTGCTAAAGGCTTACATGAAAACCGCGTGGTGTATGGCCATGCCTTACGCAACGCACTACTGCCACTCATTACTATTTTTGGCTTAAGCATTCCTGGCTTAATCGGCGGCTCAGTTATCGCGGAAAGCATTTTTGCGATTCCAGGCATGGGTAAATTATTCTATGACGCTGTCTTGATGCGCGACTTTCCAGTAATTATGGGCATCCTAACGATAGGCGCAATTCTTACCTTAATCGGCAATCTATTGGCTGATGTGGCCTATGCATGGGCTGACCCTAGAGTGAGACGCGGGGTTATGCAATGAGAAAGGCTATGCAATGAAAAAAGCATTTTTAAACCCTCTGGCATTGTTAGGTTTTATCATCATTGCGAGCATATTAGTGCTTGCTTTCACCGCACCTTTTATAGCGCCGTATGACCCAGATGCCATTGATGTAAAAGCTATTTTATTATCGCCTACATCGCATCATTTGATGGGTACAGATGGATTAGGCCGTGATGTATTCTCACGCATGCTTTATGGTGCCCGTATATCGCTCATGGTAGGGTTCGTGGCCGTTGGTATTGCTACTGCGATTGGTATTGTTCTTGGTGCGATTGCAGGTTTTTATCGTGGCTGGGTAGACACGGTGATTATGCGTATTGTGGATGTAATGCTCTCTATTCCCACTTTTTTTCTAATCTTAGCGGTGATTGCATTTTTAACGCCATCAATCTGGAACATTATGATTGTGATTGGCCTCACCTCTTGGATGGGCGTCACACGATTAGTGCGTGCGGAATTTCTAAGTTTGCGCAATCGTGAATTCGTTTTAGCCGCACAAACATTGGGTGCTAAAGATGCACGGCTTATATTCACGCATTTATTGCCCAATAGTTTAACGCCTATCATTGTTAGCTCGATTTTAGGCATTGCCAGTGCAGTATTGGTTGAATCCGGCTTGAGTTTCTTAGGCCTAGGCGTTCAAGCTCCTCAGGCTTCGTGGGGTAATATCCTTACAGATGGTAAAGAATATATTCAATTCGCCTGGTGGCTTTCGCTGTTCCCAGGACTGGCTATACTGATTACCGTGTTAGGGTATAATTTGCTTGGAGATGGGCTACGCGATGCGTTTAACCCTAGAAGTAGCCAAAATTAAATAATTGATCAAG
>JBKJRF010000098.1:0-5460 GCA_046594825.1 Methylotenera sp. | reverse complement strand
CATCATATGCATGAAGTTTTCAGCATAATTCAGATGATTTTGTGGGTACATGAACGGCTGACCCAAATTGTATTTATAGCTCCAAGCGGCAATAGTCGGTACTTTTGCAAGCAGTCGATGCGCAGAAATCTCACGATGCTTTGCGTCACGAATATCCATCGCATCAAAATAGAAAGCAGAGAGCGAGCCTACCACACCAACCATTACCGCCATTGGGTGAGCGTCACGTCTGAAGCCACGAAAGATATTACTTAGCTGATCATGCAGCATAGTGCTGCCATTGATGGTGTTGGTAAATTGAGTTGTTTGTTCAGCGGTGGGCAGCTCACCATGAAGCAATAGATAAGATACTTCCATGAAGTTGCAATGTTCCGCCAACTGTTCGATGGGGTAACCGCGGTAATAAAGTAGACCTTTTTCACCATCAATAAAAGTGATGTTTGAGTTACACGCTGCAGTAGACATAAAGCCTGGATCATAAGTAAATACGCCATGTTTACCAAGATTGCGTATATCAATTACGTCGTTACCAAGACTGCCTGAAAGCATTGGCAATTCAATTGGCGCGGCACCATTATCAAAAGTTAACGTGACTTTAGTGGGTTTATTCATGATGGCTAGTCTTTATTATTTAAATGCATTTAGAATTTTAAAGTCATATTTAAGACATAAAGTCTTATACGTTTCAATCCTTATTGATAGCAATTATACGTGAATGAAGCAGTTAAATGCTTGATGAAACACGACTCAATGTTGCATTTTTTAGGCTGATTTTAAGGCTACTTTTGGTAAATAGCACCTAATATACGCGGGCCTTTTGCACCAGTGACTTTAGGTAAGTTTGCAGTTTTTTGAGTTAGACATTCTTTTGCAAGCCATGCAAATGCAATCGCTTCCACCCAATCTACCCCTACGCCGAGCGTTTCGGTAGTTTCTACTTTTACATTTTTTAAAAGCGCTTGTAGGCTGTTTTTCAGTAAGCTATTGCGCGCACCGCCGCCACATAGGTACACTTCGTCGACACCATCGCAATCTTTTAGCAACGCGTTATGAATGCTGTGTACAGTCAATGCAACTAAGGTGCGAGCTACATCTTCAGGAGGATAGTTCATACCTGCTAAATGTGATGTAAGCCAAATATCGTTAAATAGGTCGCGCCCAGTACTTTTCGGCGGTATTAAAGCAAAGTAGGGGTCAGCTAGCATTTTAGAAAGTAATGGTGTGATGACTTGCCCTGTACTTGCCCATGCACCATCTGCATCGTAATCCAAACCTTTATGTTGCTTTATCCATGCATTTAATAGCATATTGCCAGGGCCAGAGTCGAAGCCAATGACCTCATTTGCAAGATATGTAATATTAGCAATGCCACCAATATTGACTAAAGCACGATTCACTTGTTTGCTAGCAAACAGGGCTTGATGAAAGGCTGGTACCAACGGTGCGCCTTGTCCCCCTGCAGCAATGTCGCGACTTCTAAAGTCTGAAATTACGGTAATACCAGTAAGTTCAGCTAAAAGTGCAGGGTTGCCTATCTGCAAGGTGAAACCAATACCATCATTAAAGCCAGGTCTGTGCCTAATGGTTTGGCCGTGGCAGCCTATCGCAATGATATTGTCGGGCGATAGCTGGTGGCTGGTGAGTAATTGGTTAATTGCTTCTGCATAGAGCTTAGCTAATGTGTTTCCCATCAGCATAGTGGTTTCGAGCTCGTTATGTGTCGGGTGTTGCAGTGCTAGGATTTCTGTACGCAACGTTGCTGGATAAGCTAGGAAATGAGTGCGCAATACATTGGGTTGCTGCGCGTGGTTAAGAGGAGCTTGATTAAATTCTACTAATGCAACGTCTACACCATCAAGGCTGGTGCCAGACATCAGTCCGATGAAAAGCTTGCCAGCCATGATAAATGTGTCTTACAGTAATTAGTCTTTAAAAATATGATTACTCTAGCGCAGCAATATTGCTAGTGCCGAGTAGATTCAGCTGTGCAGTGAGTTGATTGCTCATAGCTTCAAATGCTGCTAGTTTATTTGCCTCAATTGGGCTAGCCTTTGGCAATGCAACCGTCATCGGGTCACGATGTTCGCCATTTACTAAAAATTCGTAATGTAGATGCGGGCCTGTTGCTAAACCTGTCATACCAACAAAGCCGATTATCTCACCTTGGGCGACTTTTTCGCCGCGATGTAATCCATCCGCAAAGCGTGATAAATGGCCATAAACTGTGCTTACGCCATTGGCATGTTTCAGCATAATGACATTGCCGTAGCCGCCTTTTTGACCAGCGAACTCTACAACGGCATCACCAGAGGCTTTGATTCTTGTGCCTGTAGGCGCTGCCATATCAACACCTTTGTGTGCTTTCATGCGTTGTAAAATCGGGTGAAAGCGACCTAAACTGAAGCCTGAACTAATACGGGTAAATTCTAGTGGAGAACGTAAAAATGATTTATGCAGGCTTTTGCCATCAGGTGTGTAATATTGCATTTCATTATTAGCGTCGCGGTAACCCACCGCGCGGTAAGTTTTGCCATTATTTATAAATTCAGCAGCAAGTACATCGCCAGTTTTTAGTAGTTCGCCTTGGTCATATCTACCTTCGTAGATGACATTCAAATGGTCGCCGCGGCGTAAATCTGTGTGAAAATCGATTTCACTTTCAAACATTTCGGCCACTTGAATCGCTACATGGTCAGGAATATTCGCATCATCCGTTGCCCCGAATAGTGAACTTTTGATGTCAGCTGATTTTAGAATGGGGCGTTTTTCAAGTTGATGTACTACTTTGCTAGCCTGATAACCATCTGCCGTTTGTTTGATGGTAATAAACTGGTCAGCTTCTAATTGATATTCAAGCGACACTAAATTACCGTCAGTGTCAGTTTCAGACTCAATTTCATGTCCAGGTTTTAACGCAGTAGCAATTTCGCTGGCAATTGTATCGTTACGAATAAATTCTATATCATCGTGGTTACGAATGTTTAAGCGCGATAACACGCTATTCAATGTATCGTCGCGGCGCACATGCTCTTTGTACCAATAATTTTGTGCAGTAGTTTTATTATTTGCGTCGTTTGCTACAGGTAGCCCTATTTCCTCTACCACCATTGCAGTCGGAATAGTGCCCGTTAATGTTTGTGGTGCAATACCAAAAGCTGCATAAATGCCAAATAACGGTAAACAGGATATTGCCAATACCCAGCGTAATTTAAGCTTACGTTCAGCTTTATCAGCATTTTGCGCTAAAATAGTATTTTGTGATTGATTGACTGTAGAGTTTCTTTGGGTAAAAGACTCGGAGTTAGTAGATGCAGGGTTGGCTTGATTAGGCTCGTTAATATCCACGGGCTGACCTTTAAAAATTTTAATGCGATTGCAGATATTAACAGAATACTCAATTAAAACAAGCAAATGACTAGTTTTAAATCAAACGAATTTAAGTGCACTTTAGGATATTAAGACGTGAATATTGACATCGATCAACAGCTAGCAATCATCAAGCGTGGCGCAGATGAGCTTTTAATTGAAGCTGAATTAGTCGAAAAGCTTAAAAAAGGCTTGCCGCTCAGAATCAAAGCCGGTTTTGACCCTACGGCGCCAGATTTACATTTGGGCCACACGGTACTTATTAATAAGCTGCGCCAGTTTCAAGAGCTGGGCCATCATGTGCTATTTTTAATTGGCGACTTTACTGGCATGATCGGTGATCCTACTGGCAAAAGTACTACGCGCCCGCCATTAACTGCTGAACAAGTGGCAGAAAATGCTAAATCTTATACGGCACAAGTATTCAAAATACTTAAGCCAGAACAAACAGAAGTAGTTTTTAACTCTAAATGGCTGAATGATTTAGGTGCTGCTGGAATGCTGAAGCTAGCCGCTAGTCACACCGTGGCACGTATGCTTGAGCGTGATGATTTTTCTAAACGCTACAAATCCAACCAGCCGATTGCTATCCATGAGTTTTTGTATCCACTATTACAAGGTTACGATTCCGTTGCACTCAAAGCAGATGTAGAGTTGGGCGGGACCGACCAAAAATTTAACCTGCTCATGGGCCGTGAACTGCAAAAACAGGTGGGACAAAGTCAGCAGTGTGTATTGACGATGCCGTTGCTTGAAGGTTTGGATGGCGTCAATAAAATGTCCAAATCGCTTGGCAACTATATAGGCATCGCTGAAGCGCCTGAAGTCATATTCGCAAAAATCATGTCGATCTCGGATGAGTTGATGTGGCGATATATAGAGTTGCTTTCATTTGAGTCGCTAGAAACTATTATTAAATGGAAAGCAGATGTGTCCAATGGTAGAAATCCAATGGATATTAAAATTACATTCGCTAAAGAAATTGTTGAAAGATTTTATAATAAAGATGAAGCAGATTGGGCTTTAGACCAGTTTCAAAATGTGCATAGCAAAGGCGGCATTCCAGATAATATTCCAGAAGTAAGGGTAAATATCATCCAAGATTCAATATCTATATCTCAGTTACTTAAGCAAGCGGGATTGGTTGCCAGCACTTCTGAAGCGCTACGTATGATAGATCAAGGTGGTATTAAATTAGATGGTGAAAAGGTGACTGATAAAGCTTTAGCGCTCAATAAAGGAGCTAGTGTAGTTGCACAGGTTGGGAAGCGTAAATTTGCAAATGTAACAATTGTGTAACACTGCAGTTTAGGGCTTGACCTAATTGTTAGCCTCTGTAAAATGCGCGCCTTCGCTAACAAAACAAGTTAACGACAAGGCGGAAAAGTAGTAGCTTTAAGGCATATAAAATATGCGGTTTGTAAATGTAGTGAACAGTGATTAAATATATTTTTAAATTAGTGTTGACGAGATTTGAAAGCCCTGTAGAATGCGGCCTTCGCTGATTAAACAGCGAAGAAGAAACAAGTAGTAAAGTACTAAAACCCTGCGTCAAGTTATACGATTGATACTAATTAAAAATGTTTTGTTAATTAGTGTTGACGGGCTGAAAAAGCTCTGTATAATGCGCTCCTCGTTACGGCAAAGCGGTAACGACTGACTACCAAGTCAACTGTTCTTTAACAATTTAACAACTGATAAGTGTGGGTGCTTGTGGTTGAGGAAAGTTTGCTTAGACGCAACTAACTTGTTTAATCGAGACGTTAAAATCGCGGTTAAATTTAACTTAGTTGTTTGGTTTAATGCAGACCTCAGAAAACAAGTGCTTACACTTAAATTTATGACAAATATGTAACGGTTCTTAGCAATAAGAATCACACAGACCTTGAAATGAATTTGAGTCTTTCATCTATAACGTTCTTTGATTATCATCAGGGAATAGGGTGAATAAAGCAAAAGCGAAATACCACCTCGCAAGAGGAAAAAGTAATAGTCATACATTAAACTGAAGAGTTTGATCATGGCTCAGATTGAACGCTGGCGGAATGCTTTACACATGCAAGTCGAACGGCAGCACGGACTTCGGTCTGGTGG
>JBKJRF010000058.1:0-18593 GCA_046594825.1 Methylotenera sp. | reverse complement strand
GCCATCGACAAAATGAAACGGTAAGTCCAGCACACGGCCAACATCGCGAATCACAGCTTTAGCCGCCATGGTACCGAAGGTAGCAATTTGTGAAACAGCTTCTAAGCCATATTTTTGTTTCACATAATCAATGACGCGGTCTCGCCCTTCTTGGCAAAAATCGATATCAAAGTCGGGCATAGAAACACGATCTGGATTCAGAAAACGTTCAAACAGCAGGTTATATTCAAGCGGATCTAAGTCCGTAATACCCAAACTATATGCCACAACAGAACCAGCACCGGAACCACGACCAGGCCCTACGGGCACACCATTATTTTTAGCCCAGTTGATAAAGTCTGCCACAATCAAAAAGTAACCAGCGAAGCCCATTTGATTGATGACATTCGTCTCAAAATCTAGTCGCGCTTCATAAGCTGTTTGTTTGCTTGCGCGTAACTGCGCATCTGGGTACAGCACATTCAGTCGCCCAGCCAAACCTAAACGTGCCTCACTAATTAAATACTCGTTTAGGCTCTCGTTATTTGGTGTTGGGAAATTAGGTAAATAATTTTTACCTAATACCAGCGTTAAATTACAACGTTTGGCAATTTCCACACTGTTGGTGAGTGCTTCCGGCATGTCACTAAATAGTGTTGCAATATCAGCCTGTGTTTTGAAATATTGCTCAGTAGTAAAGTTCTTCGGGCGGCGGTTATCCGCTAACACATACCCTTCGGAGATACAGGTGCGTGCTTCGTGCGCCCTAAAATCATCTGGGGTGATAAATTGTATTGGGTGCGTTGCTACCACTGGCAAGTTAAGTGTGTTTGCAATGGTACGCACCTGCTGAATATATTCTTCTTGCTGTGACTTTTGTGGAGTATTTTGCTGCGAGTTATTTTGTAAATCACTAACAATACGCTGGACTTCAAGATAAAAACGCTCTGGAAATAACGCTTGCCAATCACTAGCCAGCTTGCTTGCTAAAGTCAGGCTATTCTGCGCAATCGCTTGGCCAATATCGCCTGCCTGCGCGCCTGAAAGCAGCAATAACCCTTCAGTACCACACCCAACAAACCACTCGCGTTTAAACTCTGCACGACCACGATGTTGATTAGTTAAATACGCACGGCTTAATAATTGGCAAAGCAACAAATAACCTGCCTGCGACTGACATAACAACAAAACGCGCGAAGGCTGATCGCGATTATTGGTATTTTCAAGCCAAATATCACAGCCTAAAATAGGTTTAATGCCTTTACTGCGTGCAGCCTTATAAAACTTGATAGCACCAAATAAATTACTTAAATCAGTCAATGCTAATGCAGGCATTTTGTCAGCTAATGCTTGTTGTACATAATCATCAATCCGCACAATGCCATCCGCAATGGAGTACTCACTGTGGCAACGTAAATGCACGAAGTTTGGTGACTTTAGTGGTGACGCTTGGAGTATTTGGGTGGTTTGCAGCATAAGGTAAATTTTACCTTATTGAGGATATTTTAGAGCGTATAAATTTGACCTAATTACTACAAAAACTTGCCGCTACTGGCATCATTACGCTTGACATATTACATCAACGAATAACACCAGCAGCTTAAGCTACATCCAATCAGACCAATATTTACAACCTATTTATTTAACAATGCGTTCACTTGCTCAATTAATTCATCATCTTGCACAGGCTTACCTAAGAAGGCGTTAACGCCTAACTCAGTTGCAACATTACGATGCTTTTCAGCGGTACGCGAACTAATAATAATCAATGGAGTTTTTGCGGTTTTTTGATTATCTCGCACATGCCGTGAGAATTCAAAACCATCCATCCGCGGCATCTCAATGTCCGTCAAAATAATATCTGGTGTAATTTGCTGTAATTTTTGCACCGCATCCATACCATCGTTAGCCGTGATGACCTCAAAGTCTTCACGCTCAAGCACGCGTGAAAGCACTTTACGCATCGTGAGTGAATCATCAACCACCAAAGCCACACGTTTGAGCTGCTCAACCACTGGTGCAAGCGTATGGACTTTAATGGCACCAATCGATAATGCCTCGCGATTTGCCAATTGGACTGGGTTAATCACCAACACAATTGCTCCATCACCCAATACGGTCGCACCGATCATGCCAGGCACGCGTGAAAGCTGCGTACCCATTTGCTTCATCACCACCTCTTGGTTGCCGATAATCTCATCCACATGCACTGCACTGCGATATGTACCACTGCGTAACATAATCACTGGTGTATAGACATGGCTTTCAGCAACATGGTCGATATCGCCAATCAGTTTGGATAAGAAATTGAGTGGGTATTCACGATCAGCCCATTCGATTTTGTGTGCTTCATAGGCACTAATCAAATTATTCTGTTTTAATTTCTGCACTTGCTCAACCATCACAGAAGGAATCGCAAAAATCTTGTTACCGGTACGCACCATAACTACTTGTGCAACAGAAAGTGTCACTGGTAGGTAAATGTTAAACATCGCACCGTTACCTATGACATTGCTAACATCAATACGACCGCCCAGCACAGCAATATCGCTACGAACGGCATCTAGCCCTACACCACGGCCAGCAATTTGTGACACGGTATCAGCAGTTGAAAAACCTGCTTCAAAAATAACCGCCATCAACGCTTGATCTGTTAACTCCTGATCAGCCGTAAACAAGCCTTTTTCAATGGCTTTTTGTTTGACTTTGGCTAAATTTACACCGGCGCCATCATCAGAAATTATCAGTGTAATTTCGTCATTTTCTAGACTGATTTTAAGCTTGATTTGTCCTGTCTCAGGCTTGCCTAATTTTTTACGTTCTTCGGTAGATTCAAGACCATGTGCCACGGCATTACGCAACAGATGCTCAAGTGGCGCGCCCATTTTATCTAGTACACCACGGTCAATTTCGATGCCTTCACCCTCGATGGTCATTTCAACGCGTTTGTTCAACTCTCTGGCAGTTTGCCTAACAATGCGCTGCAGACGCTCTGAAATAGTGGAAAATGGCAACATACGAACGCCCATGAGACCTTGTTGCAACTCACGGTTCATGCGGTTTTGCTGTTGCAACGCCGCATCAGTTTGGTCAAGATTAAGTAACAAGCCATGTTGAATTGTCGCAACGTCGTTGACGCTCTCGGCCATCATACGCGTCAACTCTTGCAAGCGTGTAAAGCGGTCGAACTCAAGCGGGTCAAAAGTTTCATTCGCTTCTTGCAACAAGCTCATACGAGATTGCAATTGCGTTTCAGCTTCAATTTCCAACTCACGTAAATAGCTACGTAGCCTACTAATACTATCGGTTAAATCGGTAGACGACTGTTTGAAGTTTTGCATTTCTCGATCCATCCGAGAACGCATGATTGACACCTCACCAGCTTCGTTGATCAACCTATCTAGTACATCGGCACGCATCCGTAAAAACTGCGACTTACGATCGGTAGAACGTGTTGGTGCAATAATTTTTGCGGCCGCATCAACATCCTGAGTGCTGACTTTCACGCCACCAGTGATGTCTTCCAACATATAACCAATGCGGTCAAACTCAACAAACATATCATCAAAATCATCCATGGTGACTTTATGTTTGAGCGCCTGAATCACACGATCTTCCATGGCATGTACACTATCGCCAATAATTGGCTGACCAGCCATACGGGCACTGCCCTTAAGCGTATGCAATGCGCGTTGCAACGAATCAGGGTAATCAGCCTCTTGCGGGTTAGAACGCCAACCACGTAAATCTCGTCCTACTTGTGGCACTAATTCTCGAGCCTCTTCTACAAATAGTGCCAGTAATTCTTGGTCTACCGCTTGCACAGAAAGTTTGTTGGCCTTCTCTCCAGCTTGAACTGTTTCAGCATTAAGAATTGATTGAACCGGGATAGCTTTAACTTGTGCTTTTGCTTTGAAAGCTTTAACTGGTTTTTCTTCAACCGATTTTTCTACGGATACTTTTTCAGCAAGTTTTTCGCTTGCCTGTACCTCTAACACAGCATTCTCAGCTTGTTGTGCTGCAGCACCTTGCATAGCTGCCGTGGTTTCACCTAAAGCAATAATAAGGGCACGTGTTGATTTAGGATTTTTCAGCGCTTTTGCTTTTTCTAAGCCATCTTCTAGCGCTTTAACTACATTGCCGTACAAGGCAATATGCTGCTCAGTCCAAGTGCCAGTATATTGATCAAGCCAATGTTCCAGTGCGCAAGCTAAATCACCTGTTGGTTTAAAACCTGCAGTTAAAGCGTTGCTACCTAAAGTATGCGCTGCGCGACGACTAGCATCAGTGGGCACTCCATCTGTATTCACTGATAAAACTTTTTGTGCATCAATTAAAGTGGCTAAATGCTGTTGCGCTTCATTCATGAAAATATTAAAGAAAGCACGGCTTAATTTACGTGTACCACCAATCAGAACTTCTTCTTGCAGTGGTTTTGGTTTGGCTGTGATTGAATCAGCTTCATTTTCAAGCTCAGCCGCTTCTTCTAGATAAGGCTTCGGATTTAAAATCACCATTTGATTGGCTTGTAACTGCGCAACCCAGCCCGCGAATGCCGCACTCACTTTTTCGATGAAAGCTAACTGAGAACTGGTGGGAAACGCTTTGTGCTCCATCACAGAGTTAAGTAGCTTCTCAACAGACCATGCTACTTCACCCAAGCCTAGTAAGCCTACAGTACGGCCACTGCCTTTGAGTGTGTGATAGGCGCGACGTACTTCCACCAATGAGTCACTATTAGTTGCATTTACACGTAAAGCTTGCAAATGCTGCGCTAAAGTTGCTAGTACTTCTTCTGCTTCAGCTAAGAATATCTCCTGTAATTCAGCATCAATTGCTTTATCTGTGACTTCATCAGCATTCGATTCTGAAGCCTCAATTTCCGTAGTTATTGATGGCATCATAGCTGATGTTGCAGATGAGTTTACTAAAGATACAGCAACATTCGTTTCGATATCACTAGTTGTGTCTTGGTTGATAGCTGCTGAAATAGAAGTCGCTACAAAACCAAGTGTTTTCGCACCTTGCTCTAATCGTTGTAACGCACCTGATAACGCTGTTTCTGATTCAGTACGTGCATTAGGTAACTCTTCAACGTAGAGACCTAACATACTCAAACTTTCTGCCACTAATTCAAATTGAGCGTCGTTAAATTGACCTGAATTAGTTTTAAAGTATTCAGTGTAAGTAACACTTAATTGAGCAATTGCCTTTGGTACTGGCATTTCCAACATATCAAACGCTGCTGAAATCTGTTGTAATGGCTTGCTAGTATCTTCCAAAACAGAGACATCTTCAGTATTACGGAAAAACGTATCTAATGCTTTTTCAACTAGTTGTAATGCAACGGTAATTTGTTTTGCAACCGCAACAACTACACTAGTATCCAACTCGCTGGTAGCAAAAGTATCGGCAATAGGCGCTAATGTTTCACCTGCAATAATTGCTTGTAACCTAGCGGTTTGGGCTGTCATTTTTTGATTTGCTTCTACACTAAGCTGCTGGTAATGCACCACCACATACTCAAGCAGATTTAGCGAAGCAGCTACTTCAATCAATGAAATTTCACTGACTTTTGTTTGATCTAAAAATAATGCCTTTGCAGTGGCATGTATGGCACTAAACAGATCAAGTACGTGTTGGTTATTTAGATTTTGTTGCACTACTACACTATTTAATCTGTTGATAAATGCTTCTAACTGCTCGCTGTCATCAACCTGAATACTAGACCACAAATCTTTCAGCCTAGGCAGGTCTGCGTTAATTTGTGACAGCGCTGCTAGTTCTGCTGCATTAGCAACCAAACTTTCTCCAGTAACCGCATCATGCATTGGCAACACTGAATCCAGCTCAAATAAATCTTTAACATTTACAATCGCATCTGTATTTCTATCACTGATTGCAACATAATAAAGTGCATCACGTAGGAGTTGCGACGGTGCTTTAGCATCGCCAATCGACATATTATGCAGTTGATGATCTAGCCTGCGACATAGCTTTTTTGCACCAGTTTGCGCAGCGATTTTATCTTGTGCTAACGTATCAGTAAAAGCAGTGGCTACCCACCAAAGTGTTTTTTGCGCACTTTTTTGTTGTACCTGTTGCACGTTCAATATTGAATCGCGCATTCTATCTAACGCATGCGATTCTTTAGTACGCAACCACTCCAATAATGATTTTTGAAAGATTGCACGCTGATCAGCCACAAAAATCGGCAATGCAGACTCTTCAATTGGTGTGGTAGGTAAATCTTTAGGTGCACTAAAAGTGGTATCTGGGTAAAACAAATCACTTATTTCGAGTGATTCCCCTTGCATCTCTACTAAAGGTTTTAAGCTCGAATAAAGCCTGGTAGGCATGTCTGGCATGCCATTTAACAAATCTTGTAAATATTGTGTCAAAGAATCAATAGCGTGAATTAAATCTGCCATCACAGCGTCGCTGACTGGTATCAGTTGCTTCTCTAATTTATTAGTAAGCTTTTCAATTTCAGCACAAAAACGTTTGCAACCTTCAAGACCAACCATATCCAAGGCACCACTAACTTGGTACAAATGAGTTTCGGTAAATCTTAATGAGGCGAATTCTTCTGGCTTCTCAGCCACTGCGTTAAAACTAAGTTTCACTTTCTGAAGTGATTGATCAATTTCATCTTTTACCCAAGATAATGGGCCCGTATCAAATGCTTCAGGCATTTTGCTCCCCCATTTTTTTAGGCCATTTTTTCATGCTAAGTTTATCTACCAAGTAAAATATATCTATTTTTAGTGAACGTATATTCAGTGTATATATTGTAGTAAGCACTATTAATTAGTAGTACTTAAAATATAAACCGACTACAGTTTGAATCCAGCTACAGAGTTACGTAACTCTTCCGCAAGTGCAGTTAGCTGACCTACAGAATCCGCCGTTAACTTGGTACCTTGTGTAGTTTGCGTGGTAATTTCTTGAATCATCTGCATGTTGTTTGACACCGTTGTCGCTGATTCTGATTGTGCATTTGTTGCTGTAGAAATTGACTGAATCAAACGTGCCAAGTTAGTAGTAACTGTTTCAATCTCAGTCAGTGCCTGACCCGCAGCATCCGCAACACGTGCACCCTCAACCACACCCTCGGTACTTTTCTCCATCGCCGCCACCGCGCCGTGGGTATCGGTCTGAATCGTCTTCACAATCGCACTAATCTGTTTCGTCGCTTCAGATGAACGTTCCGCCAAACGTTGCACCTCTTCCGCAACCACTGTAAAGCCTCGACCCGCCTCACCCGCTGACGCCGCTTGAATCGCCGCGTTCAACGCTAGAATGTTGGTTTGTTCTGTAATGTCTGAAATCAATTCCACAATCTCACTAATCTCTTGCGAGCTTTCACCCAGGCGTTTGATTCGTTTAGATGTTTCCTGAATCTGGGTACGAATCTCGTTCATCCCAGAGATGGTGTTTTGTACCGCTTGCGAACCTTGGTTAGCTGCTAATAGTGAGCGCTGTGCAACCTCAGAAGCTTGGGCCGCATTGCTAGATACTTGCAAAATTGAGCGTGTCATATCTGTAACCGCATCTGTTGTTTGCATAATCTGCTCAGACTGTGTTTCTGCAGCCGTTAACAACTGATCTGAAGTACCTTGCGCCACTGAAGTTGCCGAAGCCACCTGACTAGTTGCACGGTTAATCTCAACCACTAATTCGCGTAAACTATCAATCGTATAGTTAATAGAGTCAGCAATCGCGCCGGTAATGTTATCGCGCACTTGCGCTTTTACTGTCAAATCCCCGTCTGCCAAGTCACCCATCTCATCCAATAACTGTAAAACAGCCTCTTGATTATCCTGACCCTCTTTTGCCAACTGATTAGTCAAGCTTTCAGATTGCTGCGTTTGTTTTTTACCAAAGAAAATCATCAGTGCTAACAACACCAAAGCTAGTGATATCAGTCCGAGAAACACGATCTGAGCAAACAGCGTTTGTGACTCAATCAACACCTTGTTTTCTTTCGCAATTTCTAATGTAAAGGCCGCACCACTTTGCTTAGTGGCTTCAAAGGCTAAGGTTAAATCTGATAGGGGAGCTGAAGCAGCAACAGTACCCAACGGTAAAGCTGGAATATAACGTTTATTGGCTACTTGGAAAAAGTTTTCACCGGCTGAAATAACAGCATCTAAAGAACCTTGTAGCTTTTCATTATTTAGACTCTTGCGCCAATAT
This sequence comes from Methylotenera sp., assembly GCA_046594825.1. Classification (GTDB taxonomy): domain Bacteria; phylum Pseudomonadota; class Gammaproteobacteria; order Burkholderiales; family Methylophilaceae; genus Methylotenera. Next base: position 10,415 of record JBKJRF010000058.1, on the reverse strand, counting down.
TCAGACCGCGCCTTAAATTCCACTTCATTTTTTGCCGCATTAGCAAGCGCCTTATCACGTTTTTCATTATTAAAGTTAGTAGAAGCAACATAAGCTTCGTTATAAGAAGCGAACGCATCTACTGGGTACATTGAAGGAGGCGAAGTATCTGCCACTAAATCTTGATATTGTTTCAACGTATTGAAAATTGGACCGTTAACTTGCACCTTATTAATTACCCAAAAACTCAAAGTGGCGAACAATACAAACGCAATAATTTGCAGAAAAAGTTGTCGATAGCCTGCACTTAAACCATTTTTACTTGATACACTTGTACCAGAAGTTTTGATTTTTAGATTATTAAAAAACTCACCAAATTGCAGTGGCAAGCTTTTTATAGTTGCTAAGTTTAATGCCATTTTGAGCCCCAATTCATCGAATTATTGTTAATACTATGCTTTATAAAATTACTTCTTTAACGATGTTATTTATAACTAAATTTTATTTTTAGTAATTATTATTGTGTACGATTTATCACTTATTTCACCCTCAAAGGTATTCACTTATGCACATCATGCCAATGTTGGTTGGATAAAATCTTTATCGCTTACTAAAGCTTCAACATCAAGTTCAAACCAGTCATTACCTTCAGCATCCTCATAGGTCAGCTTGCTGAAAGACGTTTCATCTTCACTGGAAATTGATTTAACTTTCATGACATCAATATTACGTAATCCAATCAAACTAGAAATCAGTAGCGCAGACTGTGTAGTTACGTCTGAACTTAACAACAATATGCGGTTATTAGCTGATTTTTGTATCGCAGGCAACTTAATAAACTGAGCAAAATCGGTTAAGTTGTATAAGTTACCACGAATATTTGCAACGCCTAAAAACCAAGGCTGTGTTAGTGGCACTGATTGTACTGGAGGCACTGGTATTACTTCGGTCACATCATTTAAATTGATCAATATTTTTTTAGAACCTACTGTCACGCCCAAACGTGATGTAGATACAACATCACCTTGTGCAGCTACGTCCTTTAGCCTTAAAAGTATCGCTTCTTGGAATTCACGTAGATTTGAGGTTTTAGCCACGATTAATTAGTCATTCTTTTTTATTAAAATTTATGATCATTGAGACTCTTAACCCAATGTTTTAATGATAGCTAGTAAGTCCGCACCGACTACCGGCTTAGTGATACAGGCTTTAGCACCCATCTTCATGGCCCATGCTAGGTCTGTGGCTTGTGATTTACCTGTACATAAAATCACCGGAATATTTGCCGTATTAGCATCTTTGGTAAGCATGCGAGTGACTTGAAAGCCTGTTAAACCTGGCATTACAACATCCATCAACACCATATCTGGTGGACTAGATGCTACTTTTGCCAAACACTCTTCCCCGCTTTCTGCGCCCGTCACTTGAAAACCAGCTGTTTCTAACAATTCGGTTAAAAAGAATCGATCTGTTGCTGAATCATCTACCACTAAAATTTTCTGTATTGCCATTTTTATTCTGCCTCTTCTAAGTTATTTTTACCTTGCAAAGCATATGTTTGCACTGCATCGATTAGGGTTTCTTGTGTAAATGGTTTAGTTAAATACTGGTCAGAACCTACCATGCGCCCACGTGCACGGTCGAATAAACCATCTTTGCTAGAAAGCATAATAACTGGTGTTGTTTTGTAGCGTGCATTTCTTTTGATGAGTGAACAGGTCTGATAACCATCAAGCCTAGGCATCATAATGTCTACAAAGATTAAATCTGGATGTTCATTGGATATTTTTGCAAGGGCATCAAAACCATCCTCTGCCAAAATCACCTCACATCCTGATGCTTTAAGAAAAATCTCAGCACTGCGGCGTATCGTATTACTATCATCAATGACCATTACTTTAACGGTGGATAACTGCTCTATAGTCAATTTTCCAGTCAATTTTTCTTGACTTGGTTCAACTTGGTTAAGCATTTCTTGACTTGGCTTTTCTTGGCTCACCAGCAAGCTCCCTTTTATAATTTTGTATAGCAATAGTCTGAAACATTTTGAAACATTATTTTATATCTTATTTTATATACAGACCTGCTTAATTAGCAACACTATTTAATATTTTATTAAAAACACTTAAAAAATAATATTTTTATTTCAATCCCCCAATTGGGTGGTCTATAATAAATTTTTTACATTTGTTTACAAAATAATACAATTAGTAGTAAGTTACTACAAAGTTTTTTATTTAGCTTGAGTTTCAAGCCGAAATCTAAGGGGTTTATATGATAGTAAGACAAGAATCGTTAACAGCTAAGATGTCATTAAGAGATCTGTCAGCTACATCACCTTTGCCCACGGCAAGTTTGGTGCTTGTATTTGGCTCTGTAAAACGATTCGGAGAATCCAAACTTCAAGCCACACTAAAAGCACGCTACCCTGCAGCACAAATCATTGGATGTTCTACTTCTGGCGAAATCACAGCAGCCGGTGTATTTGATGACAGCTTACAAATTACAGCGATTTTGTGGGAAAAAACAGTGCAACGTGTGACGCATACCAAAATGACCGGTATGCAAAACTCATATGAAACAGCAGCAGGTCTAGCCCGCCAATTAAAAGCAGATAGCTTAAAAGCAGTATTAGTCTATTCTGACGGCTTAAATGTTAACGGTTCAGAGCTGCTTGAAGGCTTTAAAAGTGTATTAGGCGAAATACCAGTTATGGGTGGCATGGCAGGTGACGGCTTTAATTTTAGTAAAACCGTACAACTATTTAACGAAACTGTTTCTGATGGCTTAGTGATTGCAGTTGGTTTATACGGCAATAATTTAATTGCAGCTACTGGTGTTGGTAGAGGCTGGAAGCCATATGGCCCACCTCGTAAAGTAACTAAATCTGAAAAGAACGTGGTGCTAGAGTTAGATGACAAACCTGCCCTACCTTTATACAAAATGTATATTGGCGAGCACGCATCTAAAAGCTTGCCTGGCAGCGGCTTAAACTTCCCATTTGCCATTATTGAAGAAGGTAGACGTGATATTGAAAAAATTCGCACGGTACTATCTATAGACAATGCGAACAATAGCTTAACCTTCGCAGGTAACGTTGAGGAAGGTGGTACAGTACGCTTCTGCCAAGCGACACATGACAGATTAGTTGATGGTGCAGGTGATGCGGCACACTTAGTAGCAGACCATACCAGCACCGGTCAAACTGGCTTGGCCGTATGTGTAAGCTGTGTTGGTCGTAAAGGGGTAATGGCCGCACAAGTTGCTGATGAAATTAAATTGGTACATCAAATTTTGGGTGCTCAAACCGCGCTAACTGGCTTTTACTCTTACGGTGAATTTGCGCCGCGTCCAGATACTAGCGATAGTGTATTGCATAACCAAACTATGACCATTGGCTATTTAAGTGAGAACCTACTTGCTTAAGCTTACTAATTTAAGTTAAAAGTTTTGTAACTGGCTTTTAAGATATGTTTACAAAACGCCCGATGCAAATCGGGCGTTTTTGTTTTATGATATGCAAGTTAACGATACAATGCTGTACGCTTAATAACGCTATTTAAAAGGAAGCAATCATGACAAATGCAGTCACCCTAAAAGGTAATCCAGTAGAACTAACAGGCACATTGCCAACAGTTGGCGCTACCATAAAAAATTTCACACTTGTAGATAAAGCGCTGCAAGACGTTACACTAGAAAACTATGCTGGCAAACGTAAAGTTTTGAATATTTTCCCAAGCATTGACACACCAACCTGTGCAATGTCAGTACGTGCATTTAATAAACATGCAAGCAGCATGAACAATACCGTAGTGTTAAATATTTCTGCAGACTTGCCTTTTGCACAAACTCGTTTTTGTGCAGCTGAAGGCTTAGAAAACGTAGAAAATTTATCAACAATGCGTAATCATGATTTCTTGAAAAATTTCGGTTTATTAATTGCTTCTACCAAACTTGCTGGTTTAGCTGCACGTTCAGTCATTGTATTAGATGAAAATAATGCAGTGAAATATGTGGAGTTAGTAAGCGAAATTGCTCATGAGCCAAACTATGATGCAGCTTTGGCAGTATTGAAATAATTAATGCACTCTAGTTTTCTTCAATAAAAAAGCCCAGTTTAACTGGGCTTTTTTATTGAGTATTTTCACGAAAATTAATGCATTATAAAGAATACTTACTGATAATCGGTATATTTATTATTTTTGCTGCGTGCTTTATCTACGGGGTACTTCAGCGCGTTGAGTGCGATCTTTTTATTCGCCACTTCGATTAAATCAATATTCAATACTTCTGCAATTCTAAGTAAATAGACAAAAGTATCTGCTAACTCATGCCCTACTTGCTCACGCTTCTCGTCAGTGAGTATGCGGCTTTCATTCTCGGTATCCCATTGAAAATGCTCTACTAACTCAGCAGCCTCAACTATCATGGCCATGCTCAAGTTTTTAGGTGAGTGGAATTGTGCCCAATCTCGTTCATCTACAAACTGTTGTAGCTTTTGTTTTAAATTGTCTAGAGAATCAGTCATATTTTTGCATGAGAGTTTTAGTTAAATTATTTTCTATTACTTCCAGCCACCATTTTTATTTCAAATAAACGACATTCCAAAGGGCCATTATATAAAGGTGTACGTTTACTAGGTGTTAATCGCATCAATTTTGGCATACGTAAATCATTGGTTAAAAAGTATGTATTCCAACCGGCAAATTTTCGTTTAAGCGCCTCGCCTATTTTTGGGTATAAATCGGCCAATGCATCCTCTTCTCCAATACGAACACCATAAGGAGGGTTAGCAATCAGCACACCACTATCCGCTGGTGGAACGGCATTAATCATATCAACATGGGCTAATTGCACCACTGCCAACAAACCAGCTTCTTCAATATTTTGTTTAGCGATACGTACCGCACGCAAATCAACATCTGAACCATATATTTTTTGAAAAGAAACCGCTTTTACTTTGCTCGCCGCTTGATTTTTAAGCTTAGTCCATACGTGCGATTCGAAGTTTTTTAACGTTTCAAAACCAAAACTTCGTTTGTATCCAGGCGCCATATCTAGTGCGACCATCGCAGCTTCGAGCAAAAACGTACCGCTACCACACATTGGGTCTAACAGCGGTTGTCCTACTTGCCAGCCGGATAATTTCAAAATACCAGCCGCTAAGTTTTCACGCAATGGCGCTTCGATACTAGCGCCACGATTACCTCTTTGGTATAGAGCAGCACCTGATGTATCTAAATAAAACTGATACTCTTCAGCAGCTAAATAGGCATGAATACGCACCGCTGGTGTTTTGGTGTCAATATAAGGACGGCTACCTACGACCAATCTAAACTTGTCACACACGGCATCTTTTATTTTTAGCGTTGCAAACTCTAGGCTTTTCAGTGGGCATTTTACACCAGTGACTTTCACCATAAAGTCATGTTTTACATCAAACCATTGTGGCCAGTTGAGTTGGTAAGCTGCTTCAAACAAATCTTCCTCATTGATATATTTGCCACATGCTACTTGCCATAAAATTCGTGTAGCAATCCGAGAATGTAAATTTGCCGCATAACAAACGGACCAATCACCGTCAAAACTCACACCACCATCCGTTGGTTTAATGGATTTAGCGCCAACTTGCACCAATTCATCAGCTAGGAGTTGTTCTAAACCACGGGGGCAGGTTGCAAAGTATCGGTTTGGGACATAATTTTGAGTCATTTTAAGTTTGGTATCGCTATTCATTAAGCTTCTGTTGTTAAATTTCGGTGCATAAAGAGTCTATTATTACTGCTAGCGTTATGTTCTGCTAATTTTTCTACAAACTGCAGAAACTCTATTTTATGGGTTTTTTCAAGGCTTTTAGCACGTTCACGCAAGCTAGCAATTCGTAAATCCATAGGCTCGCGCTTAAAACCGAATACCGCAATATTGCCTGGTTTGCCTGTCGGTAATATCAATACATTTCCGCTGAAGCTCTGCTCAATACGCTGTAAATATACATCAAATTTTTTGTCACTGCCCCACAGGTTAATCGCCAATATACCGTTGCTATTCAATGTAGTAGCACATTGATCAAAGAAATCCTGGCTACAAAAATCTGGTGGAATACCGTTACTATCAAAGGCATCAATCACCAACACCTCGGCTACAGCACTATGTTCAGCTAAGTATTGCAGACCGTCTCCTTCTATCACCTCTAATCGCTCATCATTTTCTGGTACATAAAACTGGCTACGAGCAATTTGAATGATTTTAGGATTAAGCTCAATCACTGTACTAATAATTTCAGGACAATTAGCATGGATATATTTAGCAATTGAACCGCCACCTAAACCTATCGCCAACACCTGCTCAACCTCGGTATTAAACAATAAAAAACACATCATGCCACGGGTGTAAGTGAGCTCTAACGCAAAAGGGTCTTTAATGCGCATTGCGCTTTGTATGGTGATCGAACCTAAATGCAGAGCACGTACCCCATCTGTCTCACTCACATCCACAGAGTCATTTGATGCATTGGTTAACCCGCGCATCAAGTGTTTTGCTACACGAAACATTATGCGGCACTACCTTCTTCTGTATTGGCTTCAGCAATGGCTTCAATATCAACATCGATATCAACTTCGACATTTTCACGATCAATTAAAGCCATATCTGATATTACCGCCTCTAAGGTGGCTGGCTCATCAATCACACTTAAGAACTTAGTGCGCAACTCCATCATGAGCGTATCGACTTCTTGCACTTGTAAATTCACACGTGTACCAGGTTTAAGGTCAGGCAAGCCATATACTTTAGTCATATAAGGTACACAATCTAACCAAACTAAATTTTCACGCCATACAGTTGCTTGAGACTCTTTAATCTCTTCTTGAATCATATATTGCAAGCACCAATAACGTTCCATACGCGTTTGAAACTCGCTGTAAGCTTTGTAAGTTTGTTCAAAATTACGCATATGCGTAGTGAGTGCTTCGCTATTTTGTGGATAATCAGGTTCTACATTTTGCACTACGCTGATGATTTGGCGCTGATTGATTAAGTCAACCGCCCTGCGTAGGGGCGATGTACTCCATGCGTATTGTGCAACACCTAAACCCTGATGTGGCTCAGCTTTAGTAGTCATGAAAACTTTGCCACCCGTTTGAGCGCGATAAAGTCCAGGTACATCATGTGCCGCTAATAATGCCCCCCATTGATTATTGGCTTCTATCATCAATTCAGCCACCAGCTTATCCATCGGTGATCCACGACGACGCCCAACGATACTGACTATACCATCCGTAACATAAAAATTATGGTCGATTTGTGCCGGTTTAGTTGGATCGTACTTACCACGTGCTTTTTCTAATGACTCAGCCAAGTTAAATAAAAACAAAAGCTTAGACCAATACGGATGACCACTATCAGCTTCTAGTGTAGTTTCATTAAAAAATGGTTCTAATGTATCGTGACGTAAATTATCAGTAATTCTAATCAGCTCGACTTTAGTATCACGTTGCGTAATCGTGAAGTCGGAACCTACGTGCAAATACAGTGACAATACTGGTTTAATCTCACCAGCATCTAAGCTAAATGGCCTGATAGCCACCTCTGGCAACATAGTAATCTTATTGCCAGGCATATAAACGGTAGATAGTCGTTGCATCACTACTTTATCCAACGGGCTATCAACTGCAATACCAAGCGCAGGGGCGGCAATATGAATGCCTACACGGGTAATACCATCTGCTAACTGTTTAATTGAAAAAGCATCATCAATCTCAGTAGTCGTGCTGTCATCGATACTAAAAGCATCAGCATCAGCTAAAGGTAGTTCGGCAGATAATTCAGATGATATTTGGTCAGTAAACTCAGCCTCATTAAAGTCAGCGCCCTTAGCAAAATACTCGCGTAAAAAAGCGCCAAGATGAAAGTCATGGGCTGAAGGAATGGCACTGCATATTTGTAATAACTTAAGATGACTCAAATGCAGCTCGTTTGCCGCAGTGTCTAAAACCTTGTATTCCATTGCATTTTTATCTGGCTCATAGAGCAACATATCTAATTTTTGTAGTAACTCATCAGGCATTTGATGCGCCTTGAGCTGCAGAACAAAACCGGCCATTTTTTCAGCTAACAGGCGTTTCTTCTCAAGCCCAGCAAGCGCTGCCTTTAATATTTCAGGCGGTGCCGCCTTATAACGGCCTTTACCTTTGCGGTTAAAATAAACTGGTGCACTATGTAACTTGATAGCAACTGCTGCAGCTTCTATTGAGGTAGGTTTGCGTCCATAATAATCTTGGGCAAATTCTTCGAATCCGAATTCATGTTCAAAATCAGTACCACTGCAACATTCCCACAAAAAATCGATATCCAGTGTTTCTGCTTCAGAGTTAGCAGATTCTAAAAAACCAGTTAAGGGAATTTCAACTCGCAATAACACATTACTAGTTTTGATTTTGCTACGTTTACCGCTTACAGATTCTATTTGCATAGAACCCTGCGTTTCAGTCATGATAGAGGCAATCTTAAAATTACCATCTTCTTCAAAAAATACGTTCATAATTCACTTAACAATCTATTTTAATGTTTTACTTAATAATTTAGCCTAATAGCATGAACACAGCACAACCTGTTTCTCAACAACATATTTTCCAGCAAGCGAATTTGATCTTTCAGCAAGCTGGTTTAAAAAGTACTGCCTCTAGGCTAGAAGTGGTGTCAATCCTTACTCAAAACAATTACCCATTAACGCACCAAGATTTACTCAAGCAACTGCCGGAGAATTTCGATCGGGTGACGCTTTATCGGGTGCTAGATTGGTTATTACAGCACAACATGATTCATAGAATCGCTGGTGAAGATCGCGCATGGCGCTTTCAACTTAACAATAGTAGTGCCAATCATATTCAATATAATGAAAGAAATACGCTTACTACTGCCAAAAACTTATCTGCTAAACAAATGCTTAACCAGCACTCACATGCGCACTTTGAATGTAGTAACTGTGGCAAAATATTTTGTTTAGATGATGTACATCCAAAACTAACGAGCAGTATACCAGCCCATTTTACTGTTGATTCGATTGAACTCAACATAAAAGGTAAATGTGCTGACTGCCAAGAAGTTTAATTATTAAGCTTGTCAATTATTAAGCACTTCGATTATAAAAAATCACATTCGCAATTAGGTTCAATGCTCCTTGCGCGCCTTAATTGCAACTATGTTGCAATTAAGGCATTTAAAAGATAATATGCAACATTGTTGCAATTTATCTTTTTATGTAAGGGCTACCAGTGGCAAATCCAGCAACACCAGAAATACTAAAAAAACTTCCCGTCACTGTGTTATCTGGATTTTTGGGTGCAGGTAAAACCACACTCTTGAATCATATTTTAAACAATCGTGAAGGTAAGCGTGTTGCCGTTATTGTCAACGACATGTCTGAAGTCAATATTGACGCACAATTAGTGCGTAATGGTAGTGCCGAACTATCGCGTGCTGAAGAAAAGTTGATCGAAATGAGTAATGGTTGTATTTGCTGTACATTGCGTGAAGACTTACTCATTGAAATCAGACGCTTGGCAGAAGAAAATAGATTTGACTACCTGTTAATCGAGTCTACAGGTATTTCAGAACCGTTACCCGTAGCCGAAACATTTACCTTTAGAGATGATAATGATATCAGCCTATCTGATATTGCACAGCTAGACACCATGGTAACCGTTGTAGATGGCTACAATTTTTTGCGTGATTATGGCTCACAAGACTTTATTGCCGACCGCGGCGAAACTATGGGAGAAGAAGACAATCGCACCGTAGTCGATTTACTCATCGAGCAAATTGAATTCTGTGATGTACTTGTGTTAAATAAAACTGATTTGATGTCTAAGCCAGAAATAAAACAGCTAGAAGGCATACTCAAAACACTAAATCCTCGTGCTGATATTGTACATAGCAGTTTCGGTAAAGTGAGTTTGGATTGTGTGATGAATACAGGTAAGTTTGATTTTGAATCTGCACAAGATGCGCCAGGCTGGCTAAAAGAATTGCGTGGTGAGCATATGCCAGAAACTGAAGAATATGGCATTTCGAGCTTTGTGTATCGGGCTCGCAAGCCATTTCATCCACAACGACTATGGGATTGGTTTGGAGCAGAATGGGCAGGCGTGATACGTTCAAAAGGTCATTTTTGGCTTGCCACACGACCTGATTACTGTGGCAATTGGTCGCAAGCTGGCGCAATTTCACGTAATGAACTAGCAGGTTTCTGGTGGGCAGCAACCCCTGAAAATTATTGGCCTAAAGACATCGATGAACTCGCTACAATTAAAGCACGTTGGCAAGAGCCTTTTGGTGATAGACAGCAAGAGATTGTGCTCATTGGCATGGGCATGAATAAAAATGCACTTAGCGGGGCGTTTGATCATTGCTTATTGACTGATAAAGAAATGTTAATG
>JBKJRF010000031.1:0-24271 GCA_046594825.1 Methylotenera sp. | reverse complement strand
AAAACATCGCTGGCAGCCTTTATTACTAGTATTGAAGAATTTATTACTGAAAATCCAGACCATACTGGCTCAATCGGATTACTGATTACTTCTGATGAAGAAGGTGTTGCCGTAGACGGTACCATCAAAGTAGTTGAGGCACTAAAAGCACGTGGCGAACTCATTGATTATTGCATCGTCGGCGAACCAACCAGTAACAAAGTGGTAGGCGACATGATTAAAAATGGTCGCCGTGGCTCGCTTTCGGGCAAGCTTATAGTCAAAGGTGTGCAAGGTCATATTGCTTACCCACATTTAGTTAAGAACCCAATTCACATGGTCGCGCCTGCCATTAAAGACATGGTAGAAACCGTTTGGGATACTGGAAATGAATACTTCCCACCTACCTCATGGCAAATCTCCAATATGAACGGCGGTACTGGGGCAACGAATGTAGTACCAGGCGAAGTTGAGATTTTATTCAACTTTAGATTTTGTACGGCAAGCACAGAAGCCAATCTAAAAGAACGTACGCATGCCATTTTAGATAAACATGCGCTGGAATATGACTTGGAGTGGGAATACTCCCCCCCCTATATCACTCCACGCGGTAATCTAGTTGAAGCAATTACCGAGGCCATTCAGCAAGCTTATGGTGTAACACCTGAGCTATCGACCACTGGCGGCACTTCTGATGGGCGCTTTATTGCCGACATTTGCAAGCAGGTCATTGAATTTGGCCCTTTGAATGCAACGATACATAAACTCAATGAATGTGTAGGCGTAGCAGATATTGAGCCACTCAAAGAAACCTACAAACTAACGCTACATAAATTATTAAAATAAAGAATGTAATGACTAATAACAACACTACCATTAATGAACTCATCACCATCCGCGACTGGATACGCTTTGCTGTAAGCCAGTTTGAAGCTTCAGACATATTTTATGGTCATGGTACTGATAACGCTTATGACGAAGCCGTTTGGCTCATCATGAGTGCACTGCATTTGCCGATGGACACGCTGAATAATTTTTTAGATGCACGTCTAACAACAAGTGAGCGCAATAAACTAGCCGGTTTTATTGAGCAGCGCATTACTAAACACACACCAACCGCTTATTTAGTAAAAGAAGCTTGGTTACAGGGCTTAAAATTCTATGTTGATGAACGTGTGCTGATTCCACGCTCTTTTATTGCAGAACTGCTGAACCATGACTCTATCGCTTCGGATTCAAGCACTTCAAGTTTAAGTTCTTGGCAATTAAGCCCGTGGATTGAATATCCAGAAATGGTAGAAAGTGCTGCTGACATTTGCACAGGCAGTGGTTGTTTAGGGGTATTGCTTGCAAGTGCTTTCCCTAATGCAGCTGTTGATGTGATTGATATTTCACAAGATGCAATTGATGTCGCTAATATCAATATCGAAAACTATGGTTTACAAGCGCAAATTACTGCCATTAAATCTAACATGTTTGCAGCGCTTAAAGGTAAGAAATATGATGTCATCATCAGCAATCCACCTTATGTAGATGCGCCATCAATGGCTGCACTGCCTGCGGAGTATCAAAATGAACCGCAACTTGCATTAGGTAGCGGCGTTGCCGGCCTTGACCACACCCATACTATTTTGCGTGAGGCGGCTAATTACCTGAATGACGACGGCATACTGATTGTTGAAATTGGTCATAATCGCGAAGCACTAGAAGCGGCATACCCAAACCTTGTATTTAATTGGCTAGAAGTTTCGTCAGGTAACGAATTTGTATTTTTACTAACACGTGAGCAATTGCAACTTCATAGCTAAAAAAAACAACTTAGAATAACCTTCATGTCCCAGATTTCTGACAATTCAAACAAGAAAATATGGCATTTATCTTTCACGGCGTTAGTACTATTCATACTAACCACTACAATTGTCAGTGGACTTCCCACACTTTGATAGACACTGTTATAGTTTAATTAAACTAAACGGAGGTAGTTATGACAAGGGAACGATTTGCTGAGGAATTTAAATCTGAAGCAGTAAGACAAGTAGTTGAGCGTGGCTATACAGTTGCAAATGACGCTGCATCACTCTTGCCATCATCGCCATGGGGAAAAGCTTAGGGATGACAATTATTCCTGAAGGTGTAGAAACTGAAGCGCAATTGGCGTTTCTGAAAACGCATGGATGCAACAGAGTACAGGGGTATCTGTTAGGTCACCCAATGTCTGCCGAAAAGGCAGAACAATTTATTATAAACGAAAGCAATTTATTCGTGGAACATACCCTTCCTTTGGATGCGGTAAAAACATAAAAAGTTTCAAAAACAACTCATTAGCTTCGCAGTTACAAAAAATAGACTACACCCAAGTAAGCGCTGCTATACAATCCATACCTGAAAGACAATCTGCTACAAGTAAAATCGTATATCTGCAGGATTTAATCAATGTAACCACTATTAATTACAATATTATGGTTTAGAAATGCAGGTAGCAGAAATTTACATGAAACAGACAATCCTGAATAACTAAAGCTTACTTTCCCGTTAAAGTCAGTCATAATCGCAAATTATTACTTAATACATAGCCAATACTACAATTTACTTGGTAAGTGGTTTCATCAGGCAATAAATTTACATTTTTACACTCCAATCTTTAGTAAGGTAATCCCATTTTGAACATCTCCCAAACCATTAGCTGGCAAGAAGCTAGTAAAACCAAAACCGGCGTATGGCACTCTGAAAATGATGCACCAGTACCTAAAAAAGTACAAATTGCAGACGATACCATTAAGGCAGATGACGCTTACAAGCTTTGTTGCGAAGGTACAGCCCTACTTTGGCGTGGTGATTTTCAAAATGCAAAACTACTCATGCAAGCATTGTCACGCAGAATAGACCGCCCACGTAAAAAACCAAAAAAAACTGGCGACACTATGTTGCAAGCTTTTCATTTGCACCGTCAGGCACAGTCGCAAAAAGCACGTATTTTAGGCATGTTAGTCATTGAATTAAACGTAGGCTACAACATTAATCTACGTCGTGCGCCTGATGTGAAAGCGGCTTGTGAACATGCTTACGGTAAAAGTACGCAAACCATTGTAGTGTCATTGCGCGAAATATTAGGCTTAGTTGGTGCGTATGAATGGAGCAAAAATGGTGTAGATATTAGCGTGATCAATAATAAAATTTACCCAAGCTATGGCGTATTCTCTCCTATTCGTGGTGAATACTTAGACTTGGTTGATATCGCGCCGCTGCCTACTCCTTGTAACCAAGCCTTTGACATAGGCACTGGTACGGGCGTACTAGCAGCCATACTTGCTAACCGTGGCGTCACAAAAATTGTTGCTACAGATAATTCACACCGAGCATTAGATTGTGCATTGAAAAATATCAACCTGTTAGGCCTAAAAACCAATGTCACATTGGTTGAAGCTAATCTATATCCAAAAGCAGAATATGGCAAAGCAGATTTAATTGTTTGTAACCCACCATGGCTACCTGCGCATCCCAGTTCAGCACTTGAATCTGCAATATACGATGAAAAAAGCCAAATGCTTAAAGGCTTTTTAAATGATTTAAGTGCTCATTTAAATGACGGTGGTGAAGGTTGGCTAGTGCTTTCAGACTTCGCGGAACATTTAGGATTAAGAACGCGAGAAGAACTACTAGGCTGGATAGCCGCCGCAGGCTTGCAGGTAATTGAGAGAACAGACACCAAAGCTAGACACGGTAAAACATTAGATGCCAGCGATCCGCTACATGCTGCGCGCAAGTCTGAAGTGACTTCATTATGGCGTTTGGCTAAAATTTAAAAGTTATTAAGAGACAACATTTGGCTTCTCTTTAGCTGCCCTTGTTTATCTAAACAAAGGCAGCTTTTTTGTCTATTAACTACCCCCTACCTCTGTTGCGATCACTCTTCTTTTGCATTGCTGGCGCGGTCAAATCACTCGTCTGCCTAACACGTCGATTAGCAGATTTTCTAGGTGCAGGCTTTTTAGCCTCTGAGTTACGAGCTGTATCTGTTTTACCACGATAAGGCCTAGCTTGACCATCAGCCGCATCACGTGGTGGCCTATCTAAAGCACTTACCCGTTGTTTACGCACTTTAGGCATAAACACAGTAGTCGCTTTTAGTTTTTCACGTTGTGTGAGTTGTCTTAAAGGTGCACTTGGCACTGGCAAATCTGCCCATTCCAGCAAGCCAACGACTTCTTTTTGCTCTAGTTTTAGCATTTGTCCACGTTTAACGCGTGGTGGAAGATTAACTGGTCCAAACCTTACCCGCATCAAACGGCTAACTGGTAATTGAAACGCTTCAAATAAGCGACGCACTTCACGATTACGACCTTCTCGCAGAATGACTTGGTACCAATGGTTAGCACCTTCACCGCCTTGTGCACTAATGCTATCGAAGTTTGCTGTACCATCTTCTAGCTCAATACCTTCAGTCAATTGGGTCATTTGGCCTTCGGTCAATTCACCAAAAATACGTACGGCATATTCACGCTCTACTTCGTAACGTGGGTGCATAAAACGATTCGCCAATTCACCTGAAGTAGTGAATATCAGCAAGCCACTGGTGTTCATATCCAAACGACCAATAGCAATCCATTTCGCATTTTTTACTTTAGGCAATTTATCAAACACACTAGCGCGACCTTCAGGGTCGTCTTGGCTAACGATTTCGCCTTCAGGTTTGTGATAAATCAATACTTGCGGGAGCTCGGCAACAAACGGCAACTTTAGTGGGCGGCTATCTAAACGCACTAAATCATATTGCGTTACAGCTGCCCCTACTGTGGCGGTAGCTCCATTGATGGTGACGCGTCCACTGGCGATAAGCAACTCCATATCACGACGCGAACCTAAACCAGCCAGCGCTAATAGCTTATGCAGCCTTTGTGTAGGTTCTGGGGGTGCATTTGGATCAACTGGTAATTGAGTGAAATTAGTTTTTGGGCGACGAGGTGTTGCCTGTGGATCGCGCTGGGTTTTAAAAGGACGTGCCATATTGATAAACTATTGATTGTAATAATGCATTTTACCGCAGTTACAGGTAAACCTATAAGATTAAAATAGGCAGATTAAATAGCTAGCTCAAAATGGTTTTGTTGACTACATCAATGATGTTATTACTAATATTTTACAAATTTAGCGGAATCTCTTGTTGAGAAAAATCTTCCATCGGTGGTAACTCTGAGAGCGATCTCAAATTAAGGTCGTCTAAAAAGTGTTTAGTCGTGGCATAAAGTGAAGGCCGACCTGGCACCTCGCGCTGTCCAACCACATCAACCCAATCCCGCTCTTGTAACTGCCGCATGACATTTGGATTTACTGCTACGCCGCGGATTTCCTCGATATCACCGCGTGTGACAGGCTGCCTGTAAGCAATAATTGCCAGTGTTTCCATCACTGCACGTGAATATTTTGATTGTTTTTCAGGATTTAACCGTGCTAAATATGTGGCGTATTCAACCCGTGCTTGAAAACGATAACCTGATGCTACTTGCACCAACTCCATCGTGCGCAATGACCAATCTTGCTTTAACTCATCGAGTAGCATACGCAAGGTAGTGCGCTCCATACGTTCTCCGAATAAGCGTGCCATATCATCTAAAGACAGCGGCTCATGCGAGGTTAATAACGCAGCTTCTAATACATTCTTTAATTCAGAGATGTTACTAGTTTCATTCATTAAGCTTACTCATGGCTATTTATTTGTACATAAATCGGCGAAAAAGGTGCTTGTTGCGTCATACGTAACAAACCTTCACGCGCAAGTTCTAATATCGCTAAAAAACATACCACTAACTTTGGAATACCATCATGCACCACATCAAATAATTGCGAAAACTCTAACAAATTTTCAATTTTTAAACGCCGTAAAATAATACTCATGTGTTCTCGCACAGAAAGCTCGGCCTTACCCACTTTGTGATGTTGAAATTGGCTGGCACGTTTAAGCACATTGCGCCAAGCTTCTGCCAGATCATCTAAACTGACCTCTGGTGGTTTGATCTCGGTAATATGTTGATAATAAGCGCTGGCTATACTGATGTCATCGCCTACTTTAGGCATTTCATCCAGTCTTTGCGCGGCAAGTTTAATGGCCTCATATTCCATTAAACGTCGTACTAACTCAGCTCTGGGGTCATCTTCAGACTCAATTTCGGCAGGCTTAGGTAACAACATGCGCGATTTAATCTCAATCAGCATCGCTGACATCAGCAAGTAATCGCCAGCAAGTTCAAGCTTGATTGCGTGCATCTTTTCTACATATTCCATATATTGGCGAGTTAAATCCGCCATTGGAATATCTAAAATATCGAGATTATGTTTGCGGATCAAATAGAGCAATAAATCTAGTGGGCCTTCAAAAGCCTCTAAATAAACCTCTAACGCATCTGGAGGAATATATAAATCATGCGGTAACTCAGTAAATGATTCACCATGAATGCGAGCATCTAAATGGTGCTGAGTTTGCATGTGAGGTTCAGTGACCTACTGATTTTGAAAACACGTTAATGACAATAACTCCCGTGATAATCAAACCCATACCTATCATAGCGGGAACATCTAGCGTCTGCTTATAAATAAGCCAGCCAAGGATTGAAATCAGCACGATTCCCAAACCTGACCAGATAGCGTACATAATGCCAACAGGCAGCACACGCATACTGATAGTCATAAAATAAAATGCCACACCATAGCCAGCGACCACAATTAATGAAGGCCAAAGTCTGGTAAATTCATTTGAGGCTTTTAATGCAGTCGTAGCAGTAACTTCTGCAACAATTGCGATAGCAATGGCTAACCAGTGGTTCATGTAAACTCCGTACTATAAAAATGCTGTAATTAAATACATCGTTTATGAATAATTCAAACCCATAGCATCACGAACATCGCGCATGGTTTCACGCGCTAATTTGCGTGCTTTTTCACAACCTTCTGCCACAATATTTTTAACTAAAGTTGGATCTTCTGCATATTGTCTTGCACGCTCTTGTATCGGTTTTAATTCAGCTAATATACCTTCAATCACTGGCGCTTTGCATTCTATGCAACCAATTGATGCACTTTTACAGCCAATTTGCACCCAATCTTGGGTAGATTTGTTTGAGTAAATTTCATGTAACTGCCAAACAGGACATTTTGCTGGATCACCCGGATCCGTTCGACGTACGCGTGCAGGGTCAGTAGGCATAGTTTTGATTTTTTTAGCAACTGAATCTACTTCTTCACGCATTGAAATGGTGTTGTTGTAAGACTTGGACATTTTTTGACCATCTAAACCTGGCATTTTTGATGCTGGTGTCAGTTTGTAATCTGGCTCTAGCAAAATCATTTTGCCGCCGCCTTCTAAATAGCCAAGCAAGCGCTCTTTGTCGCCCATGCTCATACCTTGCTGCTCTTCAATCATGGCACGTGCTGCTTCCAAAGCTTCTTCATCACCGCTCTGTTGATAGGCGTTGCGCATTTCCACATATAAAGTACCGCGTTTATTGCCTAATTTTTTAATTGCCGCCTCGGCTTTTTCTTCAAAACCTTTTTCTTTGCCGTAAATATGGTTGAATCTACGAGCGATTTCACGGGTAAATTCAATGTGTGGGATTTGATCTTCACCGACAGGTACTTGAGTCGCTTTGTAAATCAAGATATCTGCACTTTGTAGTAATGGATAACCCAAGAATCCATAAGTGGATAAATCTTTACTTGATAGTTTTTCTTGCTGATCTTTGTAGGTAGGCACACGCTCTAACCAACTGAGCGGCGTAATCATGCTTAATAATGTATGTAACTCTGCATGCTCTGGCACGCGTGATTGTATGAAAATGGTTGCATTAGCAGGATCAACGCCCGCTGCCAGCCAGTCGATTACCATTTCCCACACACTTTCTTCAATGATTTCTGGTGTATCGTAATGTGTGGTTAGCGCATGCCAATCAGCAACAAAAAATAAGCATTCATGCTCATGCTGGAGCTTAATCCAATTTTTAAGTACGCCGTTGTAATGCCCTAAATGTAAATTACCTGTAGGGCGCATGCCTGATAAAACCCGTTCAACTGCCATGTGCTAAAACCTTAAATTAAATACTTGAAAAATATATAAGCGCTATTATACAAACAAGCCTATTGAGTTTAGCTAAATACTAGCCAAATAAGCTAATTATAAAGTTATAAACCGCATTGATTAGTGGGTCTAAAATTTTACTTAAGACGCCTGAAAACATTAGGAAAATTAAAATAATGAATCCGTAACGTTCTATTTGCGAAAATTTAATCGCGTAAGGCGTTGGCAACAAACTCACAGCAATCCGGCCGCCATCCAGTGGCGGCAAAGGCAACAGATTTAACACCATCAACACGATATTGATACTAATCCCCGCCTTCCCCATTAAAACTAGTGGATATGCAATAGACTCTGGGGCGCTGATGGCAAATTTAATGACAAAAACCCAAAAAATGGCCATGACAAAATTAGACGCTGGCCCAGCAGCAGCTACCCACAACATATCTTTTTTTGGATTACGTAATTTACTAAAATCCACAGGTACCGGCTTTGCCCAGCCAAATAGAATACCACCCAGAGCAATCGTCAATGCAGGCAGTAAAATTGTACCGAAGAGATCAATATGACGGATGGGATTAAGACTGATGCGACCGGCGTTATAAGCAGTCATGTCACCAAAATACTTTGCAGCATAGCCATGTGCAGCCTCATGCACGGTAATAGCAAATAAAATAGGTAATGCATAAATAACAATTTTTTGTATCAGTGATAAATCCATTGCCTGCTCTTTTAGTAACTAATATTTATTAGGAGATGTTAATTTAAGTCAAATGGCGTAAGGTCGCCCTGTCCAGCACGAATCAAAGCTGGTGCATCGCCAGTTAAGTCTATCACTGACGTAGCGTCTGCTGCACAATGTCCAACATCAATCACCAAATCAACCCAGTGCTCTAACCTATCGCGAATTTCCCATGCTTCTGTGAGCATCTCATTTTCATTCGGCAAATTGAAGGTCATGCTCAACAATGGCGCATCTATAGATGCCAGTATCGCTTGCACAACACTATAATTTGGCACCCGGATGCCAATTGTGTTGCGTTTTGGGTGTTGCAGTTTACGCGGCACTTCACGCGTAGCTTGTAATATAAAAGTATAACCACCAGGCGTATTGGCTTTTAACAACCGAAACTGACTATTACTGACAATAGCATAATTGCCCAACTCACTTAAATTTCGGCACACTAAAGTAAACAAATGCTGGTCATCTACCCCACGAATTCGACGAATACGCATTTGTGCATCGCTGTTACCTAACATACATCCGAGTGCGTAGCCTGAGTCTGTTGGATATACAATTACACCACCAGCACGCAATATATCAGCAGTTTGCGAAATAAGGCGCGCCTGTGGATTGTCTAAATTAATATTAAAGAATTGCGACATGCTTGATTTTAATTATTATTTTAAAAGCTTATTCTGACTTGTTTTTTGCAGCATCTATCTCCGTCCAGCCCTGCCAAACAGGCACGCAATTACTTGGTAACGAAGGCAAACGACCCATTTCCATATAGCTCAAACCCTTGCCATGATAATCTGAACCTTGTGATGCTTTTAAGTCAAATTGATGTGCGTATTTTGCAAACTCTACATACTGGTCTACCGTGTGGCTACCTGTCACAACCTCAATCGCCGTGCCGCCCAGCGCCCTAAATTCTTCTAGTAGCAACAACATATTAGTGCGACCTAAATCATAACGGCCTGGGTGTGCAATCACCGCGACGCCACCGCTTCCTACTATCCAACTGACAGCCTCTTCTAAGCTTGCCCACTCATGCTCAAAGTAGCCAGGTTTACCTTTAACCAGATAATTCTTAAAGACAGATTTATTGTCTTTTGCATACCCGTTATTTACCAAAAACCGTGCAAAATGCGTACGGCTAATAATTCCTTCTTTAGCATATTCATAAGCGCCTTTTAGGCTACCTGTAATACCTATTTTATCTAAGCCTGAAGCCATGCCCTCGGCACGTACATGACGTCCAGTGCGGATTTCTTCCAAGCCGGATTTTAATGGTAAATACTCAGGATCAATTTTTAAACCCACAATATGTAATGTACGTTTTTTCCAAGTAACTGAAATTTCTACGCCATTAATCAACTGCAAGCCCCAGCGCTCAGCTTCAACAGCAGCAATCTTCAAGCCACTAGTATCATCATGATCAGTCAATGCCAGCACATCTACGCTATGCATTGCAGCGTGTTCTACCAACTCCGCAGGCGTCAGCATACCGTCTGAAATATTAGAGTGTGAATGTAAATCAATCATTAATGACATAAGCTCAATCAAACCTCATGAAACTTAATTAGAAAATCTTTAAACTACAAAGCTTAAATTAGAGATTCTAAGACTAAAAACTGCTAAAAATATAAAATACAGCTTGAAAATTACGCCTTGCGGTACAACATCAATCATAGCAAAATAACGCCTTGCGCTAAAGCGTTGTTATTGATTGATCTTTTGAAAGCGACTCCATAAAACCATGACAAAGTTTTTGTTTGATTTGTTTCCCGTTATTTTATTTTTTGTAGCGTTTAAATTTTTTGGCATATATACCGCCACTACAGTGGCTATCGTTGCCACTATCGCACAAATTATTTACAGTAAAGTGCGCCATGGCAAGGTTGAAAACATGCTACTGATTAGCGGTGGCATTATCACGGCATTTGGTGGTGCAACTTTATATTTTAAAGACCCTACGTTTATTCAATGGAAACCGACAGTACTCTATTGGCTGTTTGCAGCAAGCTTGATTGGCGCACAATTAATCTTCAAAAAAAATCTCATGCGTAGTTTTATGGAAAAACAAATTACTTTGCCTGATAACGTTTGGATCAAGCTAAATCTCGCTTGGGCATTATTATTCGTAGGGCTAGGGGTTTTAAATCTATATGTAGCATTTCATTTTTCACAAGATATTTGGGTAGATTTCAAACTGTTTGGCATTACGGGCATATTGTTTATATTTATCATTGGGCAAACTTTATTACTTAGTAAATATCTGACACCTGTTGACATAAGCCCCGACGATACAAACAAGGATGCAAAATAATGTGGTTTGCAATCATGGCGGAAGATACTCCCGATAGCTTATCTAAGCGCATTGTTGCGCGACCAGAACACTTCAGCCGCCTTCAAGCAATGCAAGATGCAGGACGCTTATTGCTGGCAGGGCCATTCCCCGCCATTGATAGCAATGATCCAGGCCCAGCTGGCTTTACTGGCAGCTTGATCGTGGCAGAATTTTGTAACTTAGATGAAGCTAAAACCTGGGCAAACAATGACCCTTTTGTCATCGCAGGCGTTTATCAAAACGTTATAGTTAAACCATTTAGAAAAACGTTGCCAAATTAAGCTATAAGTACTCTAATTATGAATTTAGCAGAAGAAATTACTATCCGATTGCAAGCTTTACAACCTACAGAACTTTATATTGAAGATGAAAGCGCCATGCATACTGGTCATGCAGGCAATACTGGCGGTGGTCATTTTAAGCTCAAAATGGCAAGCTCGCATTTTTGCGAAAAATCGCAGATAATGCGACATCGCCTTATTTACCAACTACTTGCAGATTTAATTCCTAACCAAATTCACGCGTTAAGCATACAAGCTGTAACGCCTGATGAACTGTCATCAATTAAACCCTAACAATCGTAGCAATCAACTCCCTTCAACCAACTCTTATTAACCTTGAGGATTTTTGCATGAAATTTACCCAAACCTTAATCGCTATCGCCATACTATCGTTAGCGCCAACTGCTTTTGCAGCGGATACTGTAGCGACAGTCAATGGCAAAGCAATCAAACAGTCTGTATATGATTACATCGCTAAAGACGCTACTGCCCGCGGTCAAAAAGTTGACGCGCCAGTGAAAGATGCCATTATTAATAAATTAGTAGACTCTGAACTTGTTTATCAGGAAGCTCAAAAACTTGGTTTAGATAAACAACCAGATTATGTTGCACGAGAAGAATTATCACGCCGCGAACTATTAACATCGACTTTCTTACAAGATTTTGTAAAGAAAAATCCAATTTCAGACGCAGATACTAAAGCTGCTTATGAGCAATACAAAAAAGCCTATGGCGATAAAGAATTTAGTGCACGTCATATTTTAGTAAAAACTGAGGCTGAAGCTAAAGATATTATTGCTCAACTTGGCAAAGGCGGTGACTTTGCTAAAATTGCTAAAGAAAAATCATTGGATCCAGGCTCTAAAGATAAAGGCGGTGACTTAGGGTGGTTCTCACCAGCAACCATGGTAAAACCATTTAGCGATGCAGTTGCGGGCCTACAAAAAGGTGCTCTTTCACCAGCACCAGTGCAAACACAATTCGGCTGGCACGTGATTAAATTGGTCGATACTCGTGCTGCACAACCACTTCCTTATGAAAAAGTTAAAGAAGGTTTACAAAAAAATCTACAGCAACGTAACTTAGAAAAAATGATGGCTGATTTACGTAGTAAAGCCAAAGTAGATATTTCAAAATAAACTTTTGAATTCACTTTAAAAAATCACGATAAAAAATTACCGTGATTTGTAAAAAAGACTCGTTATACGGGTCTTTTTTTATGTATATAACGCTACAAAAATATACCTAATTACAGTTTTATGCGATAATAATAATAGTTATCATTTGTTATATTGTTTACAAATTATTTAAAGTCATTTAAAAACAGCCGAATGCAATTTTTATCTCAATTACAAATAGGTCAGCGTGCCTTTATTTCAGCAATAGAAGCTGAAGAGTCACTATTTCACCGGTTATCTGCGCTAGGGTTTCGCGTAGGTAAACCGCTAAGTATTATTCGCCGCGCCAATTTCAATGGTCCGCTGCATGTACGCTTAGGTACGACTGATGTTATTTTACGTAGTGCTGAAGCTTCACGTATTCAAATTAGTGCACTATCAATTTAACGCGCGTTTGAATTAAACCTCCATGAAACGCATCGCATTATTAGGTATGCCCAATACGGGCAAATCTACCTTGTTTAATCGCATCAGTGGTGCATCGGCAAGAGTAGGTAACTGGCCAGGTATCACAGTAGATTTGATGAGTGCGAAAATCCTAATCGGCGGCCACATTGCTGAGCTGATTGACTTACCTGGCATTTATGACCTTCACGGATTTTCTGATGATGAACAAGTTGTACGCCATTTTTTAGCAAACAACTCTGTAGACTTAGTAATTGTTTTACTCAATAGCTCACAAATTGATCGTCAACTATCTTTAGTATTACAAATTAAAAAACTTAATTTACCGGCAGTATTAGCGTTAAATATGGCTGATGAAGCTAAGCAATCTGGCATAACAATAGATACAGAAAGCCTTGCCAAAGATTTGCAAATGCCCGTGATGCAGATTAGTGCAAAATATGGTGATGGCTTACCTAAAGCCATGCAAGCGGCCACGCAGATTATCAATCAAAACCGCCCTGCAACTGATCCTGAACAGATTAGTAAACTGCTAGAAGACGACAATAAAATTGAGCTTGAAATGGAAACCTTGATTCAACATCATGTGCAAATTCCAGCGACGCTTACAGACAATACTACAGACAGAATCGACCAAATTTTGTTACATAAATGGTTTGGTTTGCCGATATTTTTTGCCGCAATGTTTATCTTGTTCCAATTCATTTTTACAGTAGGAAAACCACTACAAGACGGACTAGCTTGGCTATTAGGCCTAATACGTCTAAATTTGTTAGAGCCATTATTTACTAGTAGTCCTGCATGGATACACGGCCTGATGTTAGATGGCATTTACAATGGCGTAGCTACTGTAGCCGCTTTTGTACCGATTATTGTGCTGTTCTTTTTAGTGATGTCCATGGTAGAAGACAGTGGTTATTTATCACGTGCAGCATTCCTCATGGACGCTTTGATGGCTAAAATGGGTCTAGATGGCCGCGGTTTTGTCATGATGTTAATGGGCTTCGGCTGTAATGTACCTGCGCTGATGGGCACGCGAATTATGCGTTCACGTCCTATGCGCTTACTCACCATGCTGGTAATTCCGCTTTCGCTATGCTCTGCACGACTGCAGGTATTCATCTTCATGATTACCGCGCTATTTACCGCTAAACAAGCACCGCTAATTTTATTCGCTCTCTATGTAATGAGCTTTTTCACCATGTTTTTAACTGCAGTATTGTTTCAAGGCCGTTATAAAAATGCTGAACCATTTATTTTAGAATTGCCTCCATATCGCTTCCCTACAGCCAGACAAATCGTATTGCGCGGCTGGCAGGAAGTGAAATACTTCTTAGTCCGTGCCACCAAGTTTATTGTGATTGGTGTGGTACTTGTTTGGGCACTCACTAACTTCCCAAGCAATGTGCCACCTGCTAGCATAGGCACATTTGCAGGCCAGATTGGCGCTTTATTCGCCCCATTTCTTGACCCGCTAGGTATTAATAATCAACTGGCTATTGCCTTAATATTTGGCTTTGTAGCAAAAGAGATTGTTATCGGTGCTCTTGCTGTGATTTACGGTTTGCAAGGCGATGCGCTAATGGCACAAATGGCCACCCAAATTGATTGGGTGCAAGCCATGAGTTTTATGCTGTTTACGCTTATCTACACGCCCTGTTTATCGACCATTGCGACGCTTAAAAGTGAATCTAAGAGTAGTGCATTTATGTGGCTATCCATTGCATGGTCATTAGGCCTAGCGTGGGTGGTTAGTTTTATATTTTACCAAACTGTACGTTTATTGGGTTACTAAGTCTGGATTCCCAACAATGCAACTATATTTCTTAGTTTGAAAAGATTTAGTTTAAAACCATTAGGTTCTGAACATAAAATATACGGCCCCCATCAAACAAAAAACGCCCACAAAAAGTCTAGCTTAAGCGGCTGTTGCATATAAAAAACGGCAAATGGCACAAACACGCTTAGAGTAATCACTTCTTGCAGTATCTTGAGTTGCGCTAGAGACATTACAGTAAAACCGATACGGTTAGCTGGCACCTGAAACATATACTCCATCAATGCTATGCCCCAGCTAATCAGTGCAGCAATAATCCACGGCTTTTGGCTTAAATTCTTTAAGTGTGAATACCATGCAAACGACATAAATACGTTAGCAAAGGTAAGTAAAAAGACTGTTTTTAAGATAGTTGGCATGAGTTTTTTGTTAAATTCAGTAATGAAGTACAATAAAAAAAACCGTAAACAGCGTTTCTGTTTACGGTTTTACGTGATTAAAGTGTAATTTAGATATGAAGTATATAAATTACATTTTAATGCGGCAATTAAACAGCCGACTCTCCAGTTTCACCTGTGCGAATACGCACTACTTGCTCGACTGAACTCACAAAAATCTTACCATCACCAATCTTACCTGTATGTGCTGCCTTAATAATTGCGTCTACTGCAGCGTCTACCATATTGTCTGCCACCACTAATTCAAGCTTAATTTTTGGTAAGAAATCAACAACATACTCAGCACCACGGTACAGTTCAGTATGACCTTTTTGGCGACCAAAACCTTTTACCTCAGTCACAGTTAAGCCGTTTACGCCAATATTCGACAATGATTCACGCACTTCATCTAACTTGAATGGTTTAATGATTGCTTCAATTTTTTTCATGCTGGCCGAGCTCCCTAATATGAATTGCTGAGTAATTTAATATCTATAATCGCGTAATGCTTTGAAACAATCTACAAATGTTACTTTAAGTAATAAGCAAAATCTAGTTTAACCTTATTTAATCTAATGCCTTAGCCTAAATATAGCTGCCCGGTTTTACTGTAATTGGCAGGCGCCTATCCTTACCAAAACCTTTATGTGTAATGCGCACACCTACTGGCGATTGGCGACGCTTATATTCGTTACGATCTATCAAGGAAATCACACGCTTAACATCATCCGGTGCATAACCCATTCCAATGATATTTTCAAAGCTCAAATCATTTTCAACATAGGCTTCCATAATCCCATCTAATACTTCATAAGGTGGCAAGCTATCCTGATCTTTTTGATCCGCACGCAGCTCAGCAGAGGGTGGCCGCGTAATAATACGCTGTGGAATAACTTGCGACAGGCTATTTCGGTAATTACACAGTTGATACACTACGGTTTTTGGTACATCTTTTAATAAAGCAAACCCCCCTGCCATATCGCCATACAGTGTGCAATAGCCCACAGCCATCTCACTTTTATTACCCGTAGTCAGCACAATACTACCAAACTTATTTGATATCGCCATCAGCAACATACCACGGATACGTGCTTGTAAATTTTCTTCCGTTGCATCTAATGGTAATTCACCAAATAACGGTGCAAGTGTCGTTATATATTGCTCAAACAGGGTTTTAATAGCAATCTCAGTATATTGAACGCCAACTATATTAGCCATTTCACGCGCATCATCCACACTGATATTAGCGGTAAACTCAGATGGCATCATCACCGCATGTACATGCTCTGCGCCTAATGCATCTACTGCTATGGCTAACGTTAGCGCAGAATCTATACCGCCAGACAACCCTAGCACTACACCAGGAAAGCCATTTTTATGCACATAATCTGCTAATCCTAGCTTCAAGGCATTGTATACAGAGGCTTCAACACTTAAATGAGGCGTAATAGTGCCTAGTACTGGCTCGACACCATTGAATTCAACAATAGCTAATTTTGATTCGAATGCAGGTAATTGAGTTGTGAGCTTACCCTTAGAGTTCAATACAAAAGAACCGCCGTCGAACACAAGCTCATCCTGTCCGCCGACTAAGTTATTATATATAATCGGCAACTGGGTTTCATGTACTCGATGACGCAGGATATCTATACGAGTAGATTGCTTTTCCATATGAAATGGTGATGCATTAAGTGCAATAAGTAATTCAGCGCCCGCATTTTTAGCCTTTAAAGCTGGCACTGGCTCCCAAACGTCTGCACAAATAAGCACACCGATTTTAGTACCTTGATGCAAAAAGACTAAAGCTTCATCACCAGGCGTGAAATAACGCCTTTCATCGAAGACACTGTGATTAGGCAAGGCATGCTTATGATAAGTGACAATAATATTACCGTCTTGCAATACTGACGCTGCGTTATAACAGGTATTGCCCACTTGATGCGGATGGCCGACGATTACCGTGATGCCAGCCCCAGCTTCAGTCCTAACCTCAGCCAAAGCTAAGCTTAACTTTGTTAACTCTGCACTGCAAGCTTGTAAAAAATCTGATCTTAGCAATAAGTCTTCTGGTGGATATCCACACAAAGACAGCTCTGGGGTTACTAATAATGTGGCGCCTAACTTTCTAGCTTGTACAGCACTATGGATAATTTTTTCTGCATTACCTGCAGTGTCACCCACTAGGCAATTAATTTGTGCGATTGCTATTTTCATTAAATTAGCGTGCTAAGAACCCATATATTGAAAGCACTGTTTTCAATATGATCCACCCGCGGCCTTAATTAGTTGAACAATCTCAGTGTGCTGTCCTTTAAGAGCATATACCAAAGCAGTTAACCCATATTGGTCTTTAGCTTTAACTTTGGCTTTATTTTCTAGCAGCAAATTCACCATGTCTTTATTACCATTATTAACAGCTATATGGAGTAAAGGTGTACCTTCTGAGTCTAGGTTATTTACATCTGCGCCTGCCGCTATCAGTATTTTTGCAGCTTCTAGCTGAGACTTTTTAACAGCCCACGTGAGTGCTGTCCATTTTGATACATCTTTTTGACCCACAGCGCCGGCATAATGAACTAACAACTCAACTACTGGTGCGTGCCCTTCTCGCGCAGCTATCATTAACGCACTCCTACCAAAACCATCTTGTGCGAATACATTCGCTTTGTTATCAAGTAAGGTAGTTACGGTGGCAATATCGCCACTTTTCACGGCATACATCAACACGGTTTTTCCGTCGTCACTTTTTGTATTTACATCTACACCATGCCTTACTAAAAGATCCACTGTTTGCGAAAAACCCGAAACAGCAGCAATACCAAATGCACTCCAACCAGCAGAATCACGAACTTTTGGATCAGCACCTTTATCTAGTAATACTTTTACTGAGGCAATATTATTTTTCTTCGCAGCAAACATTAGCGGTGTCCAGCCACCATTATCTTTAGCGTTAATATCGGCACCTTTATTAATCAACGCAAGCACTACATCGGCCTTATCTTTACGAGCGGCATACATTAGCGCGGTAATGCCATTCTCATCTTTGGCATTAGGATTTGCCCCACTCGCCAGCATGGCATTAACTGTGGCTACATCACCTTTAGACGCAGCAGTAAGAAGGTACGACACATCTTCAGCCGCCAAAGCTGGCATCTCCACAAATATGGTAGATGTCACCAATCCAAATAAAAATATCGTTAGAAAACGTTTGAATGAAATTGTCATATCTCTTTTATCTGGTTATTTTCAGCGTTAATCTTGTGAGTGTTTATTCTGAATTAAATTACTTTTTACTATTGATGGCCGCCAATACGGCTTCACCCAAACCGGCTGGTGAGCTTGCAACCACAGCACCAGCCAATTCTAATGCACGTATCTTGTCTGATGCTTTACCGCTACCTCCAGAAATAATCGCTCCTGCATGGCCCATACGTTTGCCTGCTGGCGCAGTTTGCCCGGCAATGTAAGCAGCTACTGGTTTAGTCACATTACTTTTAATAAACTCCGCAGCGGCCTCTTCATCTGATCCGCCAATCTCGCCTACCATAATGATGGCTTCGGTTTCATCATCGGCTTCAAACATCTGTAAACACTCGATAAAATTAAGACCTTTAATTGGATCTCCACCGATTCCCACACACGTACTTTGACCCAACTTTAACGTAGTAGTTTGATGCACCGCTTCATAAGTGAGTGTACCAGAGCGCGATACAATCCCCACCTTGCCACGCAAATGAATACTGCCTGGCATAATACCTATTTTGCATTCATCGGGCGTAATCACACCTGGGCAATTTGGGCCAATCAATTTAACGTTGTAAGAGTTAAGTACATGCTTTACGTTAAGCATATCCAACACAGGAATACCTTCAGTAATACAGATAATCAGTTCAATACCCGCATCACAAGCCTCTAAAATAGAGTCAGCGGCAAAAGCTGGTGGTACGTAAATCACAGTGGCATTAGCGCTAGTTTCGCGCACAGCATCACGCATGGTATTAAATACTGGCAGACCTAAATGCGTCATGCCACCTTTACCTGGCGTTACACCACCGACCATTTTTGTGCCATAGGCAAGTGCTTGCTCTGAGTGAAATGTACCCTGTTTACCAGTAAACCCCTGGCATAGTACTTTGGTGTTTTTATCAACTAATATACTCATACTACTGCCTTCACCGCTTGCTTGGCCGCATCGGTAAGGCCATCCGCTGAAATAATATTGAGCCCACTGGTTTGTAACATTTTTTTACCTAAATCCACATTAGTACCTTCTAAACGCACGATGACCGGAATTTGCATACCGACTTCTTTGACTGCAGTGATAATACCCTCTGCAATAATGTCGCAACGCATAATGCCGCCAAATATATTCACTAAAATAGCTTTTACGTTGCTATCCGCCATGATGATCTTGAATGCTTTAGCAACAGTTTCAGCCGTTGCACCACCACCCACATCCAAGAAGTTGGCTGGGGCTCCACCGTGTAACTTAATTAAATCCATGGTCGCCATGGCTAGTCCGGCGCCATTTACCATACAGCCAATATTACCGTTAAGTGCAATATAGTTAATGCCAGCGTGATGCGCGACCGCTTCTTTGCTATCTTCTTGCGACCAATCGCGCTGCTCAGCCAGCGCTTTTTGCCGATATAGTGCGTTGTCATCAATGCTCATTTTGCAATCTAGCGCAAATAACTTACCTGTTGTAGTCACTACCAATGGGTTGATTTCTAGCAAGGCTAAATCGTTTTCTTTGAATAATCGGTAAAGGCCTTTTAGTATCTTAGTAAAGGCGCCGATTTGTTCGCCTGCTAAATCCAATTTAAAAGCTAGATTACGTGCTTGATAATCCACCAAGCCACTTAGCGGATCGCAGATTTCCTGCAAGATTTTTTCTGGGCTGGATTGTGCTATCTCTTCAATATCCATACCTCCAGCACTAGAGGCAACCACCACCACACGCTCTAAAGCCCTATCCACTAGCATAGATAAATAAAGCTCACGTGCAATCGGCAACGTTTCTTCTATCAGCACTTGATTAACAGGCTGGCCATCCGGCGCATTTTGATAAGTTACCAACGTTTTACCTAACAGTTCGCTGGCAACAATTTGTGCTTCACTAGTAGATTTTACTACCTTCACACCGCCAGCTTTACCCCGCCCACCCGCATGTACCTGGGCTTTCACTACCCATGCATCACTAGGAATTTCTGCAGTAGCAGCAACAGCTTCTTTGGCGACGGCAATAACTTGACTGCGTGGAACGGGAATGCCGTATTTTTGCAACAAGGTCTTGGCTTGATATTCGTGCAAATTCATAAATAATATTCTAAATTAGGTGTAGCACGTATTTTCTCGCAATTCAGCCAAATGCGCCAGCACTGGCTTAATGTTCTATCTCATTATTACCAGTTCTTTCTAATTATTCTCAACAAAAGAATATTTAGCTGAAAGTGTATAATTGCCTTCTTTACAAAATAAAATGAAATTAAACGTCATGCGTCTAGTTGTTCAAAGCTCAGGAATTAACGACTCACTCATCACTTATTCACATTTAGCTCACATCCATCAGTTATGCGGTACAAATGTTCAATTTGTACAAACTGCTGAACATGCTTACTACCTAGCCAATCAGGCTGTGGCAATACCAGAAGTTCTACAATTTTGTGTAGAACAGCATATTGACTGTGCTTATGTACAAGATACAC
The DNA here is from genome assembly GCA_046594825.1 of Methylotenera sp. Taxonomy (GTDB): domain Bacteria; phylum Pseudomonadota; class Gammaproteobacteria; order Burkholderiales; family Methylophilaceae; genus Methylotenera. The sequence continues at coordinate 3,370 of JBKJRF010000031.1, read as the reverse complement.
AAATACTCAAAAACTTTGGCTTATGCGTGATGGATATGGATTCCACGCTCATCAGCATAGAATGTATTGATGAAATCGCCGATATGATCTCAATTAAGCCGCAAATCGCTGCGATTACTGAGCGTGCAATGTTAGGTGAACTAGATTTTGCACAAAGTTTACGTGAGCGGGTCGCGTTGTTGAAAGGCTTAAAAGAGTCAGATTTAATGCGTGTGCTGAATGAAAGACTTACGCTAAATCCAGGTGCAACTGAATGGATAGCTGCCTGCAAAAAACATAACATTAAAACTTTATTAGTTTCTGGTGGATTTACCTTTTTTGCAGATCGGTTAAAAGCAATGCTTGGTCTTGATCATGCGGTATCAAACACATTAGAAATTATTGATGGCAAACTCACAGGTAATATTTTAGGTAATATAGTTGACGCACAAACCAAAGCAGACGAGCTGACAAAATTACGTGATAAATTGGGGTTAACGAAAGCACAAACCATTGCAATTGGCGACGGCGCGAATGACCTGAAAATGATGGCTGGAGCAGGCATTTGTATTGCCTATCATGCAAAGCCAATTGTACAAGCCCAAGCTACTTATGCACTTAATTATGTGGGATTAGATGGAGCTATTGGTTTACTGTCCTTGTAATTTTTAACGCAAACTTAAATTTAAGTTTACGTTAAATGAAACAATTCCGCCTCACTAAAGCCCGCTTTACGCCTAGCTTCTAAGTTAAATGGTCCACGCAACTTAGGTGCAGCATAGGTTTGGCATAATTGTGCAAACGTACTCAAAGGTTCTAGCTTACCTTTTTCACATAAATAATTAAACCAGTGATTCCCAATGGCGACATGGCCAATTTCATCCGCCAAAATAATATCCATAATCTCAGCCGCCCTTACATCTCCTGCTTGTGCAAGTTTATTGCGTAGTGCCGGGTTGGCATCTAAGCCACGTGCTTCCATAGTTCGCGGTACCAATGCCATTCTTGCCAACACATCACCTTTGGTCCTATCTACCATTTCCCATAAACTATTATGGGCATTAAAGTCGCCATATTGATAACCTAAACTAGCCAAATGTGTGTTCAAGAGTGAAAAGTGATAAGCCTCTTCTGCAGCTACTTTTAACCAGTCCAAATAATAGGCCTTTGGCATATCACTAAAGCGCCAAATAGCATCTAAGGCAAGATTAATTGCATTAAACTCAATGTGAGCAAGCGCATGCAGTAAAGCTGCGCGGCCTTCCAGCGTTCTCATACTACGTTTTTTTACATTCAACGGCGACACCAGCACAGGATTTTCTGGGCAACCTGGTATGGTGACTGTGGAAATTAACTGAATATAAGGTTCAATTTCATAACTAAGTGCATCTAAACCAAATGCTTGAACACTCATAGCTTTATTAATGGCATTAGTCTCACTAAGCCACATTAAGGCAGTTCTGCGTATTTCTAGTGATGGCGACATTTGGACTATTATTAAGACTGAATGATGATAAAAATGATTAAAAAAGCCACCCTAAAGTGGCTTTAGCTATATTAATGGCAGATTAATATATGTTACTTAAGTGGAATAAAGTCTAACTCTCCAGCCTTCATATCCGGCACCATGAGGTATCTTTCATCTTTAGTCAGCGCTATGTCAGCAGCAGCTTTATAGCCTGATTTTATTTCTTTAACATCACCTTTTAGGCTAATGCTGAATACTTTGCCATTGTTCCAATCGCTCACAAACATTTTGCCACTTGAGTGATGCACAAGACCATCACCCCCGCCAAAACCTTCAGCTAGGTCAGTAAGCTTATGAGTTTTCATGTTGTAGCTGTACAAAATACCTGAAACAAAATCTACCACCATAATTACATCGCCAGTGTCATCCATAACCAGGCCATTCGGGCCCAACAAGCGCGACTCCTGCTTATTGTTAACCACCAACGTGACCTTACCCTGCGAGTCTATTTTATAGATTGCACCGCCTTTGCCTTTCAAGTCACCAGTATCACTCACATACACATTGCCTGAAATATCAGCTTCTAGATCATTTAAAAACAGTGGTTTTTCAGGAAAGGCGCTTGCTGCAGCAAATACCTGCACTTGGCCTTGCGCTTGGCCTGCCAGATTGATTTTTGAAACTTTAGATTTGTCAGCAACGTATAAATTTTGGCCGATAATGACTAAGCCTTTAGGGTCATCCAAGCCCGTTGCAAAAACGCGTGGCTTACCATTCTCAATCACGGTAATTTGACCATCACCATCTTTACCAAACTCGTTAATTTCAGACACATAAATTTTTCCATCTTTAGCTTGCACTACAGATTCTGGCGTTTTTAAACCTGTAATTTTTGACATAATGCCTTGATTGCTCTTAACTTCTCTTGCACAAGCAACACTTACTAATGCCAACATCAGCAGACTTACTAAAAGTTTTTTTTGCATGATTTATCCTAATTTGTATTTCTAATTTACTTTTGTTTTTAATCTAAAAATTCTAGTGAAATTCTAGTGTGCAACGATAACAATTAATAAAAATTTATTTTCGGCTCCATCTGGGCGCCAATCAAACCACACGGCAATTTAGTTTCTGTGCCTGTACTTGTTGAAGCAGGGTCAACTTTTAGCTTGGTCATCAAATCTTTCATAGCCAAGGTATAAACCTTATTCAAGCTATACGTGATGCCAACATCAACACTATTGAAACCAAGCTGCTGCGCCTCGCCCACATAGGTACCCAAGACATTGCCACCACCAGAGTACACCGTAGCAACTAGTTTACTGTGATAAACACGCAACTGCGGATTATAAAATAGGCTCGGTTTAACTCGAATAATAGTATCAGCGGTTTCATTCGCCTTGCAAAGAGCTGATTCACTATCTCTAGCCTTGAGTGCACTAAGTGCTATAGGCTCAACTAATGGCCCTTGCTCGAACCAATAATCATAGTAGGGGTGTAGTAAATGTACGCTGTAATTGTATTCATTTGGGCTGATATATAACAAGGTACTTGTTTTTGACTCGGTAGCATATGCAGTACTTATGATACTGGTAAGTAGGGCAATGTTTAGGTAAGCAATCGTTTTTAGTATATTTTTCATTTTGTACTCCTAACTATATATTAAGCAGTAATTAAAATACTGCTATTTAGCACTCGGCTGATAAGTAATACGATAGATTGAACCCGCCTTATCGTCTGACACATACAACGCTTGGTCCGTTCCCACCGCAACGTCTACAGGTCTACCCCAAGCATTATCACCAATTAACCAGCCTGTTGCAAAATCCTCTACCTCACTGGCTTTGATGCCATTCACATCTTTCCTGAATTTAACACGCACTAGCTTATAGCCTGCTGGTTGCTTACGATTCCAGGAGCCAT
>JBKJRF010000174.1:0-32814 GCA_046594825.1 Methylotenera sp. | reverse complement strand
CAACAGCGTCGCCGCTTGTTCTTGTAGTTGTGTAATATGCGTTTACAACACCGCCAATATCTAAAGTCCAATCACCAGCTGGGATCATGATGCCAGCGTTTGCGCTTGAAGCTACAGCTAATAAAGCTGCTGCTACTGCTAATTTAATTTGTTTACTCATGTGAATCTCCTAAAAATGTATTGCTATTTTTATCACTAAATTACCTTACCGTTACAAACTATCATTTCTGATAAATAAAGTAAGGTAAGAAAGTTTGCAAACTTTCTCAATGAAATTGTCATTAAGAAGTTAATAGAAGTATGCACAAAGCTGAATAGCGAAACAATCAATAATTTGCGTTTTTGTCACAATTATTTACATTTGTTGTAAATTTGCAACATTATATGTATATAGAGGTTATATGCGCCTATGTTTGGTGATCGTATATGCCAGTTTATCCTATACTGCAACGATACCTGTATTCAATCCTACAAATATTCTTCTACAGTAAATAGCTTACGATGTTCGCGTATCGCAAAGCGATCAGTCATTCCAGCTATATAGTCTGCAACGGCTCTAGCTTTGTCAGACTCGGCATAAACTTGAAACTCATCTGGCAATAACCCTATATTCTCAAAAAAAGCTAAAAATAATTCTCGCACAATTTGGTCTGCTTTTGCACTCATACGATTCACTTTGTAGTGGTGGTATAAGTTTTTTCGCAAAAACTGTTTGAGTTTTAAGTTTTGCTCAGCAACCTTATTACTAAAGCCTATTAGTTGGGGTAGTTTGCGAATTTCATCAATGTTTTTAGGTTGATGTTGTGTAATGTTTTGTACACTTTGCGTACATAAATCGACCACTAAAGTGTTAATCATGCGACGAATGGTTTCGTGTATCAAGCGCTTTTGCTCTAACTTTGGATATTTAATTCTTACTATCGCTAAGTTTTGTGCAAATAACTCGACTTTAGAAAGTTGGTCAATAGTAATTAGACCTGAGCGCAGACCATCATCAACATCATGATTGTTATAGGCAATTTCATCGGCAAAATTAGTCAGTTGTGCTTCCAGACTAGGACTGGTTTTATCTAAAAAGCGCTTACCTACATCACCTAATAATCTGGCATTTCTTACAGCACAGTGTTTAAGTATGCCTTCGCGAACTTCAAATGTTAGGTTTAAACCATCAAAATCTGCATAACGTTGTTCTAATTTATCGACTACGCGGAGTGATTGAAGATTATGTTCAAAGCCACCATAATCGCGCATGCAGTCATTCAGTGCATCCTGCCCGGCATGACCAAATGGTGTGTGTCCTAGGTCGTGAGCGAGTGCAATAGCTTCCGTTAGGTCTTCATGCAAATTGAGTGTACGTGCAATGCCACGCGCCATTTGCGCGACTTCTAAACTATGAGTTAGCCGAGTGCGGAATAAGTCACCCTCATGGTTTACAAATACCTGCGTTTTATATTCTAATCTTCGAAAAGCCGTAGAATGAATTATACGGTCACGGTCACGTTGAAAGTCATTGCGGCTAGTTGACGCTGGCTCGTCAAAATGGCGGCCTATTGATTGGTTAGAATTGGCTGCGTAAGGAGCGACATTATTCATTTGCTAAGCCTCTAGTGCAGGGCTTAACCCCACAATGTTTGTTATACAACCTGTTATTGATTACGAATCAATATTTTAATTATTGCAATGCCAATGTCGCTCTTAATTTTTCTACATCATAATCACTAGTAATCAGTGATTTTCCTATACTTTGTTGAAGTATCAACCTTATTTTCCCGTTCTCCACTTTCTTATCTAAACCCATCAGATCTAAATATCTCTCGACGCCTAAATTTGGTGCTGCAATTGGTAAGTTTGCTGCTTTAAATATATTTTGCATACGCGCAATTTCAGTTGCTGTAAGCCAACCCGCACGTTGTGATAAATCGGCTGCCATCATAGTGCCTGCTGCAACGGCTTCCCCATGCAGCCAAACGCCATATCCCATTGCATTTTCAATGGCATGACCAAAGGTGTGGCCTAAATTCAACAATGCGCGCTCACCTTGTTCATGTTCATCGCGGGCGACCACTTCTGCTTTGTTTTGACATGAGCGATAAATTGCATAGCTCAGTATTTGCTCGTCCAGCTTCATTAAGTTTGCTATATTTATTTCTAACCAATCAAAGAAATCTGCATCACGAATTAAGCCATATTTAATCACTTCTGCCATGCCTGCAGAAAACTCTCTTGCTGGCAAAGTTTGTAATGTATCTATGTCGGCTAATACTAATTGTGGTTGGTAAAAAGCACCTATCATGTTTTTTCCCAGCGGATGGTTGATACCTGTTTTACCACCTACTGAAGAATCTACTTGTGAGAGTAGTGTAGTTGGAATTTGTATAAATGGCACACCTCGCAAATAAGTGGCTGCTGCATATCCAGTTAGATCTCCAATCACACCTCCACCAAGCGCTATTAATGTAGTGCTTCGTTCACAGCGATTTTGTAGTAAGACATCGTAAATCTTATTAAGTGTTTCTGTATTCTTGTAAGCCTCACCATCAGGCAGAATAATTGGAATCACTTTCACTCCTGCTGACTGGAGTGCTTGACCTAACTTTTCTAGATATAAAGGCGCAACGGTTGTATTAGTCACTATAGCCACATGCTTACGTTTTAAATGCGGCAATATAAGGCTGGTATCTGAAATTAAATTTCTCCCAATCTGTATCGGGTAACTTCTATTAACTAGTTCTACTTTGAGTGTTTGCATCTTGATGATTGGATTATTTGATTGTATTGAATTATCGACAGCTAAATTTATTTCCCAGAAATTTCTTCTATGGGGTTTTCGGTGGCTGGGCTTTGCTTGGTTGTTTGATCACTTACGCTTTGTTTCTGAAGCTTTTGCTCGATATGATTGGTAATGTCAGCCGCTGACTGGGGTCCCGTATCTACAATACAATCAGCAATAGCTGTATAAATAGGATCGCGTTCTATGAACAGTTTTTCTAACTTTTGTTTGATATTGCCGCCCTGTAGTAAAGGACGCGTCTTATCATGTCGAGTACGTAGCCATAAATCATGTACATTGGCACGAAGATAGATCACTTGACCATTATTTTTTAGAAATATTTGATTTTCTGGCAGTAATACAGCGCCGCCACCAGTTGCCATCACAATATTCTTTAGCTGTGCCAACTCTTCAATGACTGCAGATTCACGTTTTCGAAAACCAGCCTCGCCTTCTAATTCAAATATAAGCGGAATTTTAACACCAGTTCTTCGCTCAATCTCGTAGTCTGAGTCATAAAACACCATCCCCATTTGCTTGGCTATTAAGCGGCCTATGGTAGTTTTACCTGCACCCATCAAGCCAATAAAAAAAATATTTTCCAATTTTAATCACCTAACATGCTATTAAGCAAAATCTTAAAAACAAATGCCCATCAAAACTTATGATGGGCATTTTATGACAATCTTGGATTTCTGTCAGATTTAGCTGATTTGAAACATTCAAGAAAAATGATTTTTAGGTTATTAACGTATACCTAAATTTTCATCCATAATTTTTGGAGTAATAAATATTAACAGCTCAGTTTTATCACTTTGTTTAGTTTTTTTCTTAAATAAATTGCCCATGATTGGCAAATCACCAAAAAATGGTACTTTATCAATATCATTACGCTCTGTTTGCTCGAAAATGCCGCCTAACACAGCCGTCTCACCATTGCCAACAAGTACCTGTGTATTGATGTTTTGTGTATCTATGGATGGGATACCATTGAATACCGTTCCCACTTTATCTTTCTTCACGTCAAGCTCCATGATAATTTTTTCATCTGGAGTTATTTGCGGCGTCACTTCTAGACTAAGCACTGCTGACTTAAAAGCTACAGTAGCTGCACCACTACTACTTGCCTCTAAATAAGGTATTTCTGTACCTTGGGCAATTTTAGCTTTGTGCTGATTTGCGGTTATCACACGAGGACTAGAAACAATTTTACCGCGATGGTCAGATTCCATTGCAGTCAACTCCAAGTTTAATAATAAGCCAGCTGGTAAATGAAGTAATGAGTAAGCAAAAGAGCCAAACGCATTTGCAACAGGCAAGTTAGACATCAAATCAGGTAATCCATCAGAACTGGTGAAGGTAGAACCACCCGTAGTAGCAGTTTGAATTGACCCATTATGGTTGCCTTGTGTTACTACGCCAGTAGCTGAAACTGCAGTTGGTCTATTACCTAACGAGCCACTAAAAGTTCCAGAGCTATTACCAGCAGTTCCCGTTTGTGTAACCCCAAACCTTGCACCCAATGCTTTACTGTATGTTTCATCAGCAATCACTAGGCGCGACTCAATCATTACTTGCTTCACTGCTACGTCCGTTTTATTAATAATCGATTGTACTTGCTCAAGATTCTTAGGTGTATCTTGCACAAATACAGTATTAGTACGTACGTCTAGCACTGCATTGCCACGTTTAGATAAAATTTTCTGTTTCGGATCACTTAGTATCTCTTTTAGAGATTCAGCTTTCATGTATTTCAAAGTAAATACTTCAGTACGAACAGGCTCTAAATCTTCGATTTGCTGCGAAGCTTCTAACATTTGCTTCTCTTTTGCAGCAAGTTCATCTGCAGGCGCAATCAAGATTACATTGCCAGTTTTACGCATTGCCAATCCTTTACTTTGCGTAATAATGTCTAATGCCTGATCCCATGGCACATCTTTTAAACGCAAAGTTAAATTACCAGTGACCGTATCACTAGTAATAATATTTAGGCCAGTGAAGTCTGCTATCACTTGAAGCACTGAACGTACTTCAATATTTTGAAAATTTAGCGAGAGTTTCTCACCTGCATAACCAGGTTTAGATCCTTTTACTAGCTTGTTAGGATCCTCTACTACCTGGCGCACATCAATAATAAATTTCTTATCTGCTTGGTATGCAGATTGCTCCCAATTACCTTTAGGTTCAATCACCATATGCCCATTATTACCTTGTTTCATCGTATCAACATAAATCACCGGTGTATTAAAGTTGGTAACATTGAGGCGGCGTTGTAGGTTTTCTGGGACATCAGTATTGATAAAATCAACTACTATCGTTTTACCTTTTTGTTTTATATTAATACCAGCAGATGCATTTGACAGATCCACAATAATGCGACCCTCACCATTTTTACCTCGTGCAAAATCAACATTATTAATTGTATTTTTTTGACTTCCTAGAATCGGCTCAGCAAATTTCGTTTCAACACCTGCATTTGTATTGACATCATTAGCCTGCAAAATAATTGTTACTTCATCACCGCTTGAAGTAGTGCTATAAGCGACATTTTTTGATAAATTAAGTACCATACGTGTCCGGTCTTTAGCTTGAGCCAAAGTAACACTTTTTAATGCGCCTTGATCGGCCTGTATATTACTTTTAGCTAAACCATTTCCCACTTTAGGAAAATCTAAAGCAATGCGTGCCGGATTATTAAGAGTAAAGCCAGCAGGCAGATTAGCTAGTGGTTGCGTAGTTTTAATACGAATAGCAACTCTTCCACCTGGTAAAGATGAAAAATCTAAACTTTCAATTTTATTAACTAACCCTGATTGGTCATCAGCCTGCAATAATCCTGAAAATGCTACCAGACCGAACAAAAAGGTCGCTAGTAAAAATTTTGACATCCACATATTCGTTTTCATCATTTCGCCTTTAGTTCTTAATTTCTTAGGTAACTCTATATCTTATTAACACGAACCTATTGTTTCTATGTCAATTATTCTTGTAATGCTAAATTAGAAACACGCTCTACCCAATCACCTGAAAGATCATCTTGCACGATTTCTTTTAATACAATTTCACTATCAGTGATTTTCGTAACCACACCAAAGTTTTGCCCTACAAAATTACCAACTTTTACCTGTTGCACACCATTATCTGGAGTTTTAAGTAAAGCATAAGTCAGTTTACTTTTTGAAAGTAAGCCCACGTACTTAATACTTTCTAGTGGGTATGCCTCCATAGGCTCTTTTGGCCTACCTAAATCAGGCTGCAATGCACTAGACTTATTAGCTGCTTTACGCGATCTAAATGGGTCACTGAGTATACCGTCAGCATTAAATTGCAACGCAAAATAAGGTCTTACTTCTGGTAAGGGTTTGATTTTTACACGCATATCATTGGCTGCATCACGCATAAACTTATCTAGGTCATCACCACTTTCGCTATTACATGCTCCTAAAGTGAAGCATATTGCGCATATTGGTAATAACTTTAACCAAATATTTCTGGTCATTTCTTGATTTAAGATTTTACTCACTTAATTTATCAACCTTTCCCACCAGCTTTACCTGATTTACCGGCATCGACTGCTTTTCTTTTAGCTGCAATTTCATCTGCATCAAGATAGCGATATGTTTTAGCTACTGCCTCCATGATTAAAGTATTGTCTGCTAAAGCTGATTTAGCATCCTTTACAGTTGATTTAGTATCTACATTGCCTGCAGATATACTAACGTCATTCAAGGTAACAATCCGAGACAGCTTTGAAATATCGGTCGCAAAATCACCTAAATCTTGATAGTTACCCTTAACTTTAATAGAAATAGGCATTTCTGCATAAAACTCGGCCTGTGTTTCTTGACCAGGTTTGAATAATTCAAACTCTAAACCACGTCCTAATCCAGCCTGATTAATATCTGTTAATAAACCATCCATTTGAGACCTATCAGGCAATTGTTTCAGTAAAGCGCCAAAAGTTTTTTCAATCTCTACCATCTGCTGCTTGTAACCAGCCAAATTTATAGCCTGACTTTTTTTATCTAAAAACACTTGGCGCAACTCTTGCTCTTTAGCTTTTGCTGCATCTAGCGACTCAATTGCTGGGCTCCATAAGAAGTAGTAGCCAAGTACCAGCAAGATTAAAAATACTGCTGACAGTAATACGGCTTTAACTGGTACTGGTAAACTACCCGCATTTTTAAAGTCTATATTATTAAAATCTTCTAACTTCATGATTTGCTTCCACCCTTAAGGTTGGTTTTGGCATCAGTACTTGCAGAATCATCCACTTTAGGCACTTTGACGTTGACACTTAAAGTAAATGCATTCTGTTTTAGAGTGTTCACCACAACCGACTTAATTTCTATCAGATTAGGCGACTCCAACCAATTTGAAGTGGAAAAATTCCGTACCAAGGTAGCAACCCGCGCATTTGTATCTGCTACACCATCAATAGTAATGATATTCCCTTGTTGCTTAATACTTTTCAGATACATCCCCTCAGGTAACTGTCGGCTCAATTCATCCAATATAACTACAGCTTGACTGCGGTTTGTTTGCAAATTCTCAACGACTTGCTTACGTTCCAGCATCGTGCTAATTTGATCTTTTAAATCTTTAATATCTGCAATTTCTTTATCCAAACTTACAATCGCCTTGTCTAAACGCCCATTACGCTCAGTTTGCGCTTCCGTTTTGCTATTGATGTAAGTCCAACCTAGAAAAATAATTACTGAAGCAGCGATCGCTGCAAACGCTGCCATCAAACCAAATTCACGTTGACGTGCTTCACGCCTTACTTGACGATGTGGTAATAGATTCACGCGTATCATATTGATACTCCCCGCATTGCGAGACCACAAGCAATCATCAGCGCAGGCGCGTCTATCGCTGCTTGCTGCTGCTTAAACTTACCGCTCATGGTCATGCCGTGAAACGGATTGGCAACTACTGTATTGACTTGAGTCCGCTCTTGCACCATTGCGTCAATTGCGGGGATTGCTGCACAGCCACCTGCCAACACAATATGATCAACACGATTGTATTGTGTTGAGCTAGTAAAAAACTGGAGCGCTCTAGCTACTTCCATGGAGAGAGATTGCACAAATGGTTGCAAGACTTCAGTTTCATAACTTTCTGGCAGCCCACCTTTGCGTTTAGCAATCTCAGCCTCCTCCAAGGACAAGCCAAAACGGCGCTGGATTTCTTGTGTCAGTTGTCCGCCACCAAAGCTCTGTTCACGGGTATATACGGATTTATTGTCATGCAACACATTGATGTGCATCATCGTTGCGCCAATATCGACAATCATTACAGTTTGTTCACGGGCTGAATTGGGTAATTGAGTCGCCACCAGCGAATAAGCTGCTTCAGTAGCATAAGTTTCAACATCCATTACCGTTACTTTAAGGCCAGCACCTTCGGCTGCAGCTACGCGATCTTCGATTTTTTCTTTGCGTGACGCAGCAATCAAAACTTCTACTTCATCAGGGCTGTTAGGCGCAGGGCCTATGACTTGAAAATCAATATTGACCTCATCTAATGAGAATGGAATATATTGGTTTGCTTCTGCTTCTACTTGCACTTCCATATCTTCTTCACGAAGATCTGCATCCATCAATACCTTTTTACTGATCACTGCCGCCGCTGGTAAAGCAAGTGCCGCGCGCTTTTCACGCGAACCAAGCAACTTCCAAGCTAACTTCATGGCCTCAGCCACTTTTTCAAGGTCGCTGACATTACCATCTACCATTGCATCTTTAGGAATAGGTGACATCGAATAACCTTCGAGCTTGTACCCGCCTCGGCCGTCATCAGCCAACTCCACCATTTTAATAGCAGTAGAACTGATATCGATGCCAATCAGTGGTGGCGTTGTTTCTGTAAAAAAGTTGAATTTCAAATTGAAATTCCCTCTCAAAGTTAGTTAGTTACGCACAATTCTAATAATTTACATTAAATCCTAGCAACAAGTTTAACCCCTGTAAAGCAATTTCTTATTACTCGCATGCTAATAAATTTCTGAATACCGTTTTATTTTATTGTTTATTCATAGTGTTCATCGTTAATTAATTCTACCTAGCATATCAACTTATAGCATAGCAATTTATAATAGTATGATATGTAATTACAGAAACGAAATCTTAAATTCATGAATCCAAACAAATGGTGGCACTACTTCTTATTGGCTATTGCAGTCGGCGGGCTTTCTTTAGTTGCACTGGTTGCAATCGCTGCGGCGCTTATTTATCCAGCATTGCCTTCACTGGGCGCGCTCACAGACTATCACCCTAAGCAGCCCTTACGCGTTTATTCTGAAGATAATTTTTTAATTGGTGAATTTGGCGAAGACCGCCGCGCCTACATTAAAATTGAGGACGTACCGCAAAACATGAAAAATGCGGTCATAGCGATTGAAGATCGGCGCTTTTATCAACATAATGGTATCGATACCAAAGGTGTGTTGCGCGCAATAGTCAATAATTTATCTGGTGGTGCCAAGGAAGGTGCTAGCACCATTACCATGCAGGTGGCGCGTAATTTCTTTTTATCAAGCGACCGTAACTTTAAACGCAAAATCAACGAAGCACTATTAGCACTCAAAATTGAACATAGCTTAAATAAAGAAAAGATTCTTGAGCTATACATTAACCAGATATATCTTGGGCAGCGTGCATATGGTTTTGCTGCAGCCTCACAGGTCTATTATGGCAAACCTCTGGAAAAACTTAATCTAGCGGAAACGGCATTATTGGCTGGACTGCCTAAAGCACCTTCTGGCTACAATCCATTTGTAAATCCTAAGCGTGCACTCAGCCGCCAACAAGAAGTATTGCACGACATGTATCGCTACGGATTTATTAAAGAAGACGTATACAAAGAAGCGTTAACAGAACCATTGCGTTTCAAAGCTTCTAAACAATCACGTGATTTAGCTGCCGATTATGTAGCAGAAATAGTACGTGAAAGTTTGTATGGACAGTATCAAGATGAGATTTACAGCAGTGGTTTAAAAGTTTATACCACCATACTCAAAGCCAACCAAGAGGCGGCAAATAACGCAGTTCGTGATGGTATTTTGGACTACGATTTGCGTCATGGCTACCGTGGCCCAGAAAAGGTGCTGGATATTGAGAACTTACCATCTAGTGAAAAGAAAAATGCATTAGATACCGCATTAGATGAAATTGATGAATTTAATGGCTTTATTCCAGCCATCATTACTAGCGTTTCACCTAAAGCGATCACTGCGCACAGTAAAAGTGGAGACGATATCACAGTGAGTGGGAAGGGTTTAGTGTTCGTAGAAAAAGCGCTCAACAACAAAGACCCAAGTAAGCGCTTACTTAAAGTTGGCGCAGTGATACGCGTACTGAAAACTAAAGATGAAAAAAATAATGATAGCTGGCGCATAGTACAGGTACCTCAAGTTGAGTCTGCATTACTAGCACTAGACCCACAAAATGGTGCAGTACGTGCTTTAGTAGGCGGCTTTGACTTTAATCACAGTAAATTTAACCATGTAACACAAGCATGGCGCCAGCCTGGTTCGAGCTTTAAGCCGTTTATTTATTCTGCCGCGTTAGAGAAAGGTTACACACCCGCATCTATTGTAGAAGATGGGCCACTGAGCTTTTCAGCGGGTCAAACAGGGGATAAAGACTGGTCACCACAAAACTATGAAAATGAATATGAAGGTCCAATCCGCTTAAGACAAGCATTAGCAAAATCAATTAATACCGTTGCGATTCGCGTTTTGCAGGCGATTGGTCCTGGCTATGCACAAAGTTACATTACACGCTTTGGTTTTGCCGCAAAAGACCATCCAGCTTACCTAACCATGGCCCTTGGCGCCGGCTCTACCACACCATGGCAGTTAGCCTCAGCCTATGCGGTATTCGCAAATGGCGGATATCTTGTGAAGCCCAACTTAATCACTAAAATTGTAGATCAAAATGGCAAAGTGATTGCAGAGACCAAGTTTGATCATGCTGGTGATGCTGCACCGCGTGTGATTGATGCCCGTAACGCTTTTATCATGAACTCGATGATGCAAAGTGTTATACGTAACGGCACTGCTGCTAAGGCAATGCAACTAGGACGCAGCGACCTTGCAGGTAAAACAGGCACTACTAACGACCACTTTGATGCTTGGTTTGCTGGGTACAGCCCCAAACAAGTAGCAGTAGCTTGGATAGGTTTTGATAAACCACAAACATTAGGTAAAAGTGAAACAGGTGCCGCCGCCGCATTGCCCATTTGGATGAAATACATGGCAACCGCATTAAGAGGCGTACCTGATGAAAGCATGCCAATGCCTGAGGGCATTAGTGTCATTAACATTGACCCAACCACTGGAATACGAGATGAAAGTGGTATGACTGAATATTTTTATCAAGAATATCCACCTCCACAAGTGGAAGTTCCTTTACCATCATTAGAAGATGGCGAAAGTACCAATGATCCGCTTACCAACCAAGCGCAGCGGGCATTGCAACCAGAAGTAATTGTGAACCCAATAACACCTAACCAATCCATTAAAGGTGCAAAAACAGAACCGTCAAATACAGGTCAAGGTGCAGCAGCGAGAATATTAAATCCTAACTAAGGTGTAAGGAAAACAGGCTTGAATTGAATGAAGAATTCAGGTGCGGCTCAATCAAAACCAACTTAATCCGATTAGCATAACCGTCATGGCAAAAGAAAATTTACAACAATTACGACAGCTAATTGCTCAGGCAGCAGCACGGATGATGGCAGAAGATGGCATCTCCGACTTTGCTTACGCCAAGAAAAAAGCGGGCAGGCAATTAGGCGCAATTGACAACAGTGTATTGCCTTCAAATACTGAGGTTGAAGAAGAACTCAAGCTCTATAACGCACTTTTTTTAAGTGATGAGCAGCCAGAAAACTTACGCGAATTACGTAAAAGTGCTCTTTTTACCATGCAATTACTAGAGAAATTCAACCCACATTTAACAGGCGCTGTATTAGATGGTACTGCAGGTTTAGGTTCTGAAACACATATTCATTTATTTGCCGATAGCTTAAAAGACGTAGAAATGTTTTTACTCAATAAAGATATTCCATTCGAAACCAACGAAAAATCTTACCGAGTAATGAATGATGGAAAACGCGATAAAAAAAGTGAACGGCGTAAAAAAGTACCCGTTTTCAGGCTAGAAATGGAATCGGGGTTGATTAAATTAAGCGTGTTTGAAGTAGATGACATGCGTGTTGCCGCCAAGCGTGCTGCTGATGGGAGAAATGCAGAGCGGGCTGATGCAGCTGTGGTTAAATCATTATTAGGTTAGATTCTAGATTGATTTATTTCAACCATCTTGCCGCATCCATTGCGAAGTAAGTCAAAATACCATCTGCCCCTGCACGTTTAAAAGCTAATAAGCTTTCCATGACGCATGCTTTTTCATCTAACCAGCCATTTTGTGCAGCCGCTTTTAACATAGCATATTCACCACTGACTTGATATGCAAACGTCGGCACACCGAACTCATCTTTGACACGACGTACGATATCTAAATAAGGCATCCCTGGTTTAACCATCACCATGTCAGCACCTTCTTCAATATCCAAGGCGACTTCTTTGATGGCTTCATCTGAATTAGCAGGATCCATTTGATAGGTATATTTATTACCAGAACCTAAATTGCCAGCCGAGCCGACTGCATCACGAAACGGGCCATAAAATGCTGAAGAATATTTAGCAGAGTAGGCCAGAATTTTCGTGTGAATATTGCCTGTACTTTCTAGTGCTTCACGAATTTGACCAACGCGACCGTCCATCATGTCAGATGGCGCCACAATATCTGCGCCGGCATTCGCATGAGAAACTGCTTGCTTCACTAAAACTTCTATTGTATCGTCATTCAACACATAGCCTGATGCATCGATTAAACCATCCTGTCCGTGTGTAGTGTATGGATCTAGAGCTACATCAGTAATGATGCCTAGTTGAGGATATGCTGCTTTAAGTGCTGTTACAGTTCGTTGTACCAGCCCATCAGGATTAAATGCCTCGGCAGCATCTAGACTTTTGTACTGGCTATCAACTACTGGAAACAAAGCCAGGGCCGGAATCCCTAATGAGACACATTCAGCTGCAGTTTTTAACAAAATATCGATACTTTGACGTTTTATGCCTGGCATAGAAGCGACTTCTTCAATGCGATTTTCGCCATCTAAAACGAATACAGGGTAAATCAAATCATTAGTGGTTAGTACATTTTCGCGCATCATTCGGCGTGAAAATTCATCTTTACGCATGCGGCGTGGACGGGAATATGGATAGCTCATATTGTTACCTTAAGTTATTACCTTGATTCAAATTAACCAAATACCCTAGCTAATTCTTTACCTGGATCAGGCTGACGCATAAATGCTTCACCCACTAAGAAAGCATGTACATCATTATCCTGCATAAGCTTTACATCGTCTGGCGTGAATATGCCCGACTCCGTAACTACAAAACGGTCTTCTGGCAACACTTTTAATAAGTCTAACGTGGTTTGTAATGTGACTTCAAAAGTACGTAAGTTACGATTATTGATACCGATTAATGGCGTATCAAGTTGCAAGGCAAGCTCTAACTCATCGGCATCATGTACTTCTACAAGTACCGCCATGCCTAATTCATGCGCTAAATCTTCTAGTGTGCGCATTTGGTTTAACTCCAAAGCCGCAACAATCAATAAAACACAATCGGCACCCATGGCACGCGCTTCAAGAATTTGATATGGATCTATCATAAAATCTTTACGCAATACAGGCAACTTGCAAGCTGCACGCGCTTGTTTTAGATATTCTGCACTTCCATGAAAATATTCAACGTCAGTGAGCACTGACAAACACGCAGCACCGCCAGCCTCATAGCTTTTTGCAATCTCTGCAGGATTAAAGTCTGCACGAATAATACCTTTTGACGGACTCGCCTTTTTAATTTCAGCAATCACGGCCGGTTTATTCGCCACGATTTTTGCATGAATATTACCAACAAAATCACGAGGCTCAGGTTGTGCTTCAGCTAAGCTTTGTAATTCACTCAGGCTCACCGCTGCTTTACTGGCAGCTATTTCTAGCTGCTTAGTTGTTAAAATTTTATTTAATATATCTGACATGTTTTATTAACTTTACGTAAAAAATAATTTTGCGAATCTCAAACTGATTGAATTGGTCTAATCATAGGTTTTGCCGTTATCTTTAAGCCAACCTGCATAATGTTTGCCCTGTGGGTCATGGTGCGTCCAATGCACAATACCGCCTTTAGGGTTATAAATATACTCGCCTCTAAAAGTAATCTGATCACCCACTTTGAGATCCTCTATGCGTTTAGATAAATCAATATTATGTGCAAACAATAAAGTTTGCCCACTAGCAACTTTTACTAAAAACTTTTGGTGACGCGCGCCATTAGTATCATCTGCTAATAATTTCACTACAGTACCCGTATCTTCTGTTTGTACATGACTAGTTTTTGATGCATATAAGTCTGCAACAGTTCGTAAACTGGGTTGAGTTTTGTCTAGATGCTTGCTGTTATCTAAAGGCCGGCTCGCTTGTAATGGTTTAAGCGAGATATTGGCATTTTGTGTTTTTACATCAATTGCTGATTGCGTTTCTGATTGTTGCGAAACCGAAATAGGTGACTCAGACTGCGAGCAAGTTGCAAGAAACAATATTAACAATATTGCTAAGCCTTGTTTCATAAGTAGTTTATTGCTCTGCTTCACACTCAACCTGCTTTCAAAGCTTCAAGTTTAGCTAAAGCTTGCCCACTATCAATTACTTGTGCCGCCGTGCTGATGCCAGTCTGCAAGCTATCAGCAATTCCAGCAATATAAATCGCAGCGCCCGCGTTTAGGAGCACAATATCACGCGCAGCTGCTTGTTTTTCATTAGCGATTTTGCCATTTAGCACGTCTAAAATCATTGCTTTCGATTCATCTGCATTTTGAATTTGTATGCTTTTTAATTGATGAAGAGGTAGGCCAAATTGTTTTGGATTGACTGTGTATTCAGACACTTTGCCATTTTTTAGTTCAGCTATGTAGGTGTCGCCGGTAAATGAAATTTCATCCATACCATCAGCGCCGCATACTACCAGTACGTGCTCACTGCCTAGCTCCTGCAACACATGCGCCAACTTAATAGTAAGTTCTTTAGCAAAAACACCCATAACTTGGCGTTTTGCGCTAGCAGGATTAGTTAACGGGCCTAGCAAGTTAAACATGGTGCGCACACCAAGCTCACGCCGCACATTGGCAGAGTGTTTCATGGCGCTATGGTGATTAGGTGCAAACATGAACCCCACACCGATTTGGTTCACAAAACTAGCAACTTGCTCTGGTGTTTGATTGACATTCACACCTAATGCTTCAAGTACATCGGCACTGCCGCATGTGGAAGACACAGAACGGCCACCATGCTTAGCCACTTTAGCGCCTGCTGCAGCGGCAACAAAGGCACTGACTGTCGATACGTTAAAAGTTTGTATACCATCACCACCGGTGCCACAAGTATCAATTAAATGCACTGTTTCTTGAATATTTACTTTAGTTGAAAGCTCACGCATTACACTAGCGGCGGCGGCAATTTCATCAACTGTTTCACCTTTAATGCGTAATGCAACTAACAAACCTGCAATTTGCACAGGCGTTAATTCACCTGCCATCACTTGATGCATGACAGCTCGCATTGCATCAAAACTTAGATTTTTCCCATTGACCACTTGATTGAGGGTTTGCGAATAGGTCACTAGCTTACGCTTTCAAGAAATTATTCAACAAGTCATGACCATGTTCCGTCAGTATTGATTCAGGATGGAATTGCACTCCTTCAACCTGCAAAGTTTTATGTCGTACACCCATGATTTCGCCATCGTCCGTCCAAGCGGTTATCTCTAGACAGTCTGGCAAGGTTTCTTTTTCTATTACCAATGAATGATAGCGTGTCGCGGTATATGGATTAGGTAAATCTTTAAAAACACCGATGTTGTGATGGTAAATCAAGGATGTTTTACCATGCATCAGTTGTTTAGCATGAACGATGTTGCCGCCAAAAGCTTGACCTATACTTTGGTGGCCTAAACATACACCTAATAACGGAATTTTTCCTGCAAACTCTTTAATCAGTGGCACGCTAATACCTGCCTCATTGGGTGTACATGGACCTGGTGAAATGACGATTTTTTCTGGTTGTAATGTACGTATAGTATCTAAGGTAATTTCATCATTACGATATACCTGCACGTCTTGCCCCAACTCACCCAAATACTGCACTAGGTTATAAGTGAAAGAATCGTAGTTATCTATCATGAGTAACATATTTTATCTATCTATTTGATTTGTATAAAAATACTAAAAATTACTATTTTTATGCTTTTTATTAAATTAACTTTCTACATTATCCCACATTGTTACAATGCATTTAAAGCGAATATGATAGAACATATTGTTTACAATCACTTAAGCTATATTGATTCACGAGCTTGGCAGCTTCAATTTTTAAGTACAGACAGCTTATTTCAATCGTTTATTTAAAATATGACAAAAAAAAACATACTTAATCCAGTCTCAATCAAGACAAAACTAGTCCAGCCAGAGTTTTCTGGCAGGACTAATTTTAAAAGTCTGGCAGATAGCGTAGAACGGGCTTCATCTGTTGTATTTGATAGTGTTGAGAAGCTACGGCAACGTGACTATCGAGATAAAAAACAATATACCTACGGGCTACTTGGCACGCCAACTTCTAGACGGTTAGAACGTCAACTAGCGGCCATTGATGGCGTTGAACATGCCATATTGTTTCCTTCAGGTTTATCTGCAATCAGCACGACTATGCTGGCACTATTAAAATCTGGCGATAAAGTCCTGCTGCCAAGCAACATATATGTGCCTGCACTAGAAGTCGCTAAATATATGCAACAGCAATTTGGTATTGAGTTTGCATTGTATGATCCAATGAAACTAGATTCGATAGTCATCACACCCAACACTAAATTGATGTGGGTAGAAACACCTGGCTCAGTGACGATGGAAGTATCCGACCTAGCGGCTTTAGCAAAAATCGGCCATGAAAATAACCTATTAGTTGCTATTGATGCCACCTGGGCGGCGGGTATTGCTTTACCTGTTTTTGCATTGGGTGCTGACATCTCTATACAGGCACTGACCAAATACCAATCTGGCGGCAGTGATGTCATGATGGGCTGCATCACCACTGCAAATGACGCTATTTACAACAAAATACTAGAAACAACGGTTAGTTTAGGTGTCGGCGTAAGTCCTGAAGACTGTCATTTAATTTTACGCAGCCTGCCGCACTATAGCTTGCGCTATCACGCACAAGATGCCGTAGCGCGGCAGATTGCCAACTGGTTTACGCAACACCCAGCGATTGAATATGTATTGCATCCAGCGATACCAAATTCACCGGGGCATGAGATATGGAATAGAGATTTTACCGCAGCGGCCAGTTTATTTTCTGTAGTATTTAAACCTGATATCAGCCAATCAAAAATTGACCAATGCGTTGAATCACTTGCGCTCTTTCATCTTGGCTTCAGTTGGGGAGGAGCGGTGAGCTTAGTTGTACCATTTACTCGAAACCAAATGAACCCTGACTACTCATACCAAGGATCGTTAGTGCGCTTTTATATCGGCTTGGAAGATGTAAACGATTTAATGCTGGATATAGAACAAGCTTTTAATTCATTAAAGGATCAGTAATGGCAAATGCAAAATGGAACGGGAAGATAATTGCGGAAAGTGATAAGTTTGAGTTGGTTGAGGGTAATGTGTACTTTCTACGTGGTTCAATAAAACCAGAGCATTTCAAGGAAAGTATGCACACCACGGTGTGCCCATGGAAAGGTCTAGCAAGTTATTTTGATGTAGTGGTGGATGGAAAAACAAACGAAAATGCTGCTTGGTATTACGACGAACCTAAAGATGCAGCTAAAAATATTACTGGCTTCGTTGCGTTTTGGAAGGGTGTTGAAGTCAGCAAATAACTGGCAAGCATGCCACAAGATTAGTCTGCAGATTTAAGCAGGAAGAGTTCGAACTCAGACTCTTCTTGGTCTTGCCACACTTGCTCTAAATGCCAATTACATTCTTTAGCAATAGATAAAAAATGCTGCCTTGTATATTTGTAGGAGTTCTCAGTAAAAATACTTTCACCTGATGCAAAATTGAAAACGTGTTCACCAATTGTCACCTTTTGCTTACAGCTACTCACCAAATGCATTTCAACTTTACATTCTGCTTTATTAAAACGTGCTTCATGTAAAAACTGCTCAACCACAAAGTTTGCTTGCAATTCTCTATTGGCTCGTACGAGTAAGTTTTTGTTGAATTCAGCGGTTATTCCAGCTTTATCATTATATGCGGCTAATAACTGCGTTTCGTTTTGGGTGCTGTCTACGCCAATCAAAAGCCAACCGGATTTACCAGCAAGGTAATGAAAACTTTTAAGTAGCGCTTTAGCTTCTTCTGGTGAAAAGTTGCCAATGGTTGAACCTGGGAAAAACATCATACGTACAATGCCGGCATCAGAATCAACAGGGGTATGCATATTCGTAAAATCCCCTACTAATGGAATGATCTGAATATTTGGGTAGTCTTGTTGTAACTGCTGAACAGTATATCTCAAAAACTCTGCTGAAATATCAATCGGCATATAAGTTCTCAGCTTTGCCTGTGAACTTAATAAAATACGCGTTTTTACACTGGCGCCGCTGCCTGGCTCTATTACCAAGCTCAAATCTGGAATGACAGAAGCAAGCTCTTTCACAACCTGCCGTAATAAACGTGTTTCTACGCGGGTTGGATAATATTCGGCTGTTTTAGTAATCGACTCAAATAATAACGAACCAGCCTCATCATAAAACCATTTACATGGAATCGATTTCTGTGGCTGGCCCAGCCCATGCACGACATCATGATAAAACTCACAGTTAAACTCAGGCATTATTTCAGCGAGGCCTAACTCAGGAAATTCTTCGGCAATATCTGTCAATTTATTCATTAAGTTCATTTATAGAATAGCCAAAAATTTGATTGATAAACACATTAATTCTAACGAACTTGTTAGTCTGCTAATCTTAACCCTGTAAACTGCCAGCGTTGATGCGGGTAGAAAAAATTACGATAGGTAACACGTGCATGATTTAAGGGTGTCGCCCAAGATGACCCTCGCAGCACATATTGACCACTCATAAACTTACCATTGTATTCACCCACCGCACCAGAAGTTGTTTTAAAACCTGGATAAGCAACATAAGGGCTTGCAGTCCATTGCCAAACTTCACCATATAATTGTTGTAAGCCTAGTTTGTTATTAGGCAATAACTCATCATTTAGTCGTAAGTCAGAACCATCACTTACAAAATCAGCTTCTGCATCTATTGCAGAAGCTGCAAACTCCCACTCTGCCTCTGTGGGCAAACGTTTACCTGCCCACCTTGCAAATGCATCTGCTTCAAAAAAACTGATGTGGCTAACTGCTGCAGTTAAATCTAGCGGTTGTAAGCCATGTATACCATAAACAAAATAACGGCTTTTAGTTTCTGCATTTGTACTTTGCCAATAAAGCGGCATTTGCCACTGCTCTTGCTGTGCAGTTTTCCAACCATCTGCTAGCCATAATAATGGATTGTTATAGCCGCCATCTTCTATAAAAGCAATCCACTCAGCATTAGTGACTAGGTATTTCGCTAAACGATATGGCGCAATAAATACCTGGTGTTTAGGCAATTCATTATCAAAACAGAACTTAACTTCAGAATTAGCAACAGATTCATCATGACCAATTCGCACTAAGCCGCCAGAGATATCATGCATCTGAAGCTGATGGATAAGACTAAACTGGCTAGACTCTTGATTTTTATTGATTAAATAAGAGTTCTCCAGGTAGGCAGGATTTAGTGGATTTTGCGATAAATTAAACAGAATATCTGTCAGGAAAAGTTCTTGGTGTTGTTGCTCATGATGTATCCCAAGCTCAATTAATTTTAACAGCTCATCACTAAGTCCAGCTTGCATTACAGCCAATAATCCAAAATCAATCTCCTGACGGTAATCTAGAATCTCTTTTAAACTGGGACGACTAATTAATCCACGTCTTTTTTGTGGGTGACGCTGACCTACAGTTTCATAATACGAGTTAAACAAAAATCGATACAACTCAGCAAAAGACGACTGAAAACCCAAAGGCCTAAGTATAAACTCTTCAAAAAACCAAGTGGTGTGTGCTAGATGCCATTTACTGGGGCTGGCAAAATCTTCGGCTTGAATTTGCATATCTGCCTCAGACAAAGGCGCTGCAAGTTGCAGTGTTTTCTGTCTGGTAGCGATGAATCTATCTTTAAGAGATTTTGTTGTTATAGCTTGAGACATCTTTGTTACCCATAGATTACAAAGTTACATGATGAGGATAAAACTAATCACAAAAAAATTTCATGTGGAAATAAAATTTAAGAAATCTTATTTGCAATCAACCATAAACAGTTATGATTTGAATGCTATTAATGATTCCCACATTACTGATAACATTCTTTGTATATGGTTCAGTATTGTTCTAATTAAGTATATCTATAGAATTTAATTGGAATTTTACCTATCATTTATTACATCAAAATTATCTGTCTTTCACTAGCCGTTCAAAACCTTCAAGATTAAGTGGTTTGCTAAAATAAAAGCCTTGAAAGTAACGGCAACCAAACTTTTTAAGTATCTCAAATTGAGCAATATTTTCTACACCCTCAGCCACAATATTACAGCGTATGGTTTTACCAATCGCCAATATCATTTTTATAATGGCAGCATCGTTAGAGTCGGTTAGTACGTCATGTACAAACGACTGATCAATTTTAATTTGCGTCACAGGTAGTTTTTTGAGGTAGACCAATGATGATTGACCTACACCAAAATCGTCTAGTGAGATACGTATTCCAATTTCTTGCAACACCTTAAACTTGTTAATTACATCCTCAATATTATCAATCACTGCAGTTTCGGTAAGTTCTAATTTCAAATAATCAGGATTGACACCCGTAGCACTGATAATGTCACGCAACTCTTTAATGAAATTAATATATAAGAACTGTTTTGCACTAATATTAACGGATAACCTGATTTTGCTTAACTCAGGTGAACTTTCCCAAGACTTAAGTTGTGCACAAGATTGCTGTAGTACCCAATGACCGATTTTGATTATCTGATTATTTTTTTCAGCAATTGGTATAAATTCTACGGGATTAATATTACCTAGCTTAGGATGAGTCCATCTTAACAAAACTTCTGCACTTACAATAACCTGCTTCGCATCCACGATGCTTTGAAAATTTAGATGGAACTCCTGATTTTTAAGTGCAAAATTTAGTGCCGTCTCCAACGCAAAACTCTTTTCCAGTTCGTCATGCGTCACTTTGTCATAAAAGCGGTAGGTATTACGGCCAACTGCTTTTGATTGATACATGGCGTTATCAGCATGTCTTAAATGATCCTCAAAGCTAAATTGATCATCATTAAATAAAGTCACGCCTAGACTTGCAGTGGTATTAAATTCGAACACATCCAAGTAGTAACTTTTACTTAGCTCTAACAATAACTTTTGTGTAACTTCACTGGCTTGGCTATAAGCCATATTTTGCTTAGCATCCAAATTTTCAATAATGACTATAAATTCATCGCCGCTAAGCCGCGCAACTGTATCACCCTCACGAATGGTGTTTTTTATTCTTTTGGCTACTTCAATCAACAATTGATCACCAATATCATGACCCTTAGTGTCATTCAATATTTTAAAGTGATCTAAATCAACAAAAATAAGTGCTGTGTAAGTTTGAGCCCGTTTACTAGTGAATACTGCACGTTGAAAACGGTCTATTAATAAACGGCGATTTGGCAAGCCAGTTAACCCATCGTAGTAAGCAAAATTTTCTATCTCTTGCTGTGCTTTTTTTTGTTGTGATATGTCTCGTATAAACCCTGTAACCAATGACAACTCTTCATCTTTCAATGAAGTGAGTGTAAGCTCAACTGGAAACTCACTTCCATCTGAGTGCATCGCAGTGAGCTCTACACGCCGATCAAAAATATGTTTTTCACCTGTCTGCACAAACTGCTGATGTTTACTGATATGTGCTTGACGCTGTTGTGGCGGCACCATCACTTCTGCCAACAACTTGCCTATTACCTGCTCTTTGGTATAGCCGAAAATACGTTCTGCTGCTGGGTTAAATTCGACCAAAGCCCCTGTTTCGTTAATCGTCACGATGCCATCTAAAGCACCATCAATCACAGCGAGCAATTTTTTTTCATTACGACGTAGTGCTCTTTCAGCTTGGTCTCGCCCAGATTGCAACACTGAAATAAGTAACATGGTAACAACCAAGGTCACCATAAATGTCCACAGTGCAAATAACCCTTCACCAACGTTATTACTATAAAAAGAACCATACCCATGAGCAGTTGCCCATACAGCAATGCTCGATAACGTAATAACCACCAAGGACCCACCAACAATACCAAAGTGCATCGAAGCCCATACTAGAATGGGAAGAATCAAGAAAATAGATAACATGAATTGTTTATCTAAACTTGGTACTAAAACAGTAATAAGCAGCTCACATAAAGCAAACATCGCCAACCAAGCCGAGAGTTGATAGCACCGGTCACCATTTATCTTCAAATGCGCTTTAGTAATATTGAGCGCCAACGGTAAAGCTAGCATCACGCCAACGCTGTCACCCATCCACCACACTAACCAAGTTTTAATACAATCACTTTGCTTTATGAAGCCACTTAAATAAATAGCAAGCGTTCCGCCTGTGGCAGAAATCAACATGCTCAGCAAAGCAACACATATCATTAAGCCGATATCTCTTTGTTTGACTAAAGTTTGGTTAAATTGATATTTTTTTAGCAGACATGCCGCAACAAGTGGCGCCAAAGTATTTGTAGAAGCAATGGCACTTGAAGTGCTAATAGGTAAACCTATTGAAAATTCTAGTAACGTAGCTGCGATAAAAATAGCCGACAAACTGATGTTACCAAACCGCATGATTGCTCCCACAGCAATGCCTGTGGGTAGCCAAATAAGCGTTACGATAGACTCTTTGTAAGGAACCATAGAGCCGAGCTTAGCTGTAATAAAATAGGCTAAGGCTACCAACGCAAATTTTGCGATGTTTGAATTGAGATGTGTGAACATATTGGTGGCTTAACTTATACGCTATACTCAACACGAGAAATGATTATTCCAGCTAACTAATGCAGACTTTATGCTACTTAATTTAACACCATTCCACTTAATAATCTTAAATTAACTTGGATTCAAAACCACCTAGCTTAGATCTAGCCCTGCTTGCACTAACTCAGCCGCACGCAATACTGCACGCGCTTTATTTTGCGTTTCTATCCATTCGCTCTGCGGAACAGAATCAGCCACAATTCCTGCACCCGCTTGTACATAAAGCATATTATCTTTAACTACGCCGGTTCTAATTGCAATCGCAACATCCATGTCCCCGTTAAAGCCAAGATAACCTACAGCACCTGCGTAAATACCACGTTTACTAGGTTCTAATTCATCAATAATTTCCATAGCACGCACTTTCGGTGCGCCTGAAACTGTACCAGCTGGGAAAGTAGCCTTAATCACATCGATTGCATCCATACCTGGCTTGAGCTGCCCCTCTACGTTACTCACAATATGCATCACATGCGAGTAACGTTCTATCATCATATTATCCGTAACTTTGACAGATCCAGTTATTGCGACACGACCGACGTCATTGCGACCTAAATCCATCAGTTGTACATGTTCAGCACGCTCTTTCGGATCGGCTAACAACTCTTCCGCTAAAGCTAAATCTTGCTCACGCGTTTTACCGCGTGGTCGCGTACCGGCAATAGGACGCGCAGTTACAGTGCCATTTTCGAGGCGTACTAGAATTTCTGGCGATGCGCCAACCACGTGATGATCGCCCATATCGTAATAAAACATGTAAGGTGATGGATTTAAACTGCGTAAAGCACGATATAAAGATAGCGGCGGCGCAGTAAATTTTTGTGACATGCGTTGAGATAATACAACCTGCATGATATCGCCATCTAAAATGTACTGTTGTGCACGCTTGACTGCGGCTTTGAAATTATCTTCACCAAATTCTGATGTAGCCTCTGATGTTGCAGTAGGCGTTGATTCAGGTATCGCAACCGTTTTGCGTAACATTTTTACCAAGTTGTTTAAGCGACTTAAGGCGGTATCATATGCATTAGGAATATCAGGATTAGCATAAACGATGAAATAAAGTTTGCCACTTAAGTTATCGACTACGGCCAACTCTTCAGACACCATCAACAATACGTCAGGTACGTTAATTACATCTGCCTTTTGTACTCCCGCCAAACGTTTTTCTATGTAACGCACAGTTTCGTAGCCAAAATATCCAGCCAAACCGCCAGTAAAGCGCGGTAAATGCTGATTTTGCATGAGATGTGGTGGCGGAATTTTGAAACGCGCTTGATAGCTTTTTATAAAATCAAGCGGGTTAATATCATCAGATGTTTCAACAACAACATTGCCTTCTAGCACTTCTATTTGATTATCATGTGCCACGATACGGATTTTAGCGGGTAAACCGATAATTGAATAACGGCCAAAACGTTCACCGCCTTGCACAGATTCCAGCAAATATGAAAAAGGTTGATTGGCTAATTTAAGGTACAACGATAATGGTGTATCTAAATCGGCAAATGTTTCCAGTACCAATGGAATACGGTTATAACCTTGTGCTGCCAAGTCATTAAATTCGGATAAATTGATTGTGCTAAACATAAAATTCCTTGCATATATTTTGATTAAGTGGGGTTGCCTCAATTGCTCGTGTTTTGTTACACAGCAATCTTTTTAGCTTAGCCACCATCGCCAACTATATGTTTTGATGTTACTTATTCTCATGCTTTAATTGTTTAGCTCTGTTCTTCTATTAAGTATTAATGAATTTATCATTAAATCAACATCTTTAGTTTATTAAACCCTGCACTTCACTTAAATGGTTAATCAATGCATCTACTGAACTTGCTAATATCTCACACCCTTGATTATAGCCATAAGGCACAGCAAATACATAGCAACCGGCGTTACGGGCTGCTGCAATGTCAGTTTTGGAATCGCCTATTAGCACTGCCTCATTGACTGAAACCCCAAATTTTTCACAAATATAAAAAATTTGGTCCGGCTCTGGTTTCTTTTTTGACAATGTATCGCCTGATACCACCAACTCGAAATACTGCAACAAATCATTAGCTTCCAACACAGGTAAAGTAAAGCTTTGCGGTTTGTTGGTCACACAGGCTAAACGGTAGCCAGCAGTATGTAGCATCTGCAAAGCATCAACCACACCAGCATAAGGTTTACTTTTACTTACAACTTGGGCGTAATACTCAAAAAATAACTTCTGAGCTTTTTCGAATAACTCCGCCTTTGGTTCACCCGATGAATTATTCGATACATCATTAATTAAACAACGTTTAATCAACGCATTTGCACCTTCGCCTATATAAGCTTCAATCTGCTCAGTTGCTAAAGGTCGCTGACCAATATCTAGTAACATTGCATTTGCTGCCCACGCTATTTCAGGCGCCGTATGTATTAGCGTACCGTCAAGATCAACCATAACGGCCTTCACATAAAACTTTGTATTTGCTAACTGCAATCAACTAACCAGAAAATTAAAATATCTATACAAGATTTAGGCGTAAACAAAAATTAAATACGAAGCATACTGAAGTATGTGAGTAATTAATTTTGTGCAAAACGACGTATTGTGACGATATTTTAGTTTTTATTTTACAGTTGCTAGTGATGCACGCATCGCACTTACCACTGTATCGTAACGGTTTTTATCACCTTCTGCAGGTGAACCAAAAATCGCACTACCCGCAACAAATGTATCAGCACCTGCGCGAGCAATCTCTGCAATATTTTGCGCATTTACTCCGCCATCTACTTCAAGCCAAATTTGGCGGCCTGTTTTTTCGTAATAAGCATCGATACGTGCACGTGCTTGGGCAAGTTTAACCAAAGTTTCTGGAATGAATTTTTGACCGCCGAAGCCTGGGTTCACTGACATCAATAAAATCATGTCCACCTTATCCATCACGTGATCTAAATAGCTAAGAGATGTCGCTGGATTAAATACTAAGCCAGATTTACAGCCTAGCTCGCGTACCATAGCTAGGCTACGGTCAATGTGGTCAGACGCTTCAGGGTGAAAAGTAATAATATTAGCACCGGCTTTAGCAAAATCAGGAATGATGCGGTCGACAGGTTTAACCATCAAATGCACATCAATGAGTGCGCCTACTTTTTTCGCGGTTTCACGAATAGCATCACAGACTAAAGGTCCAATCGTTAGATTCGGAACATAATGGTTATCCATCACGTCAAAGTGCACAATGTCTGTGCCTGAATTGATAACATCTTCAATCTCTTGGCCAAGTTTGGCGAAGTTTGCAGAAAGAATACTAGGGGCAATTCTAAAAGTTTTATCCATGGTGACTATCCGTTTTCTATAAGTCCATTATTTAAGTGAGACAAGGTATAACTAAACTACTACTAAATCGTTATTTTAACCATATTCCTAACTTTTAGATAAGCTTCTTGCTTAACATAAGCCAATCCATCAAAATTACACCTATGCAGTTATATGTCATCGGCGTGAACCACACCACCGCGCCCATCCAAATCCGTGAACATGTTGCTTTTAACAGTGAACATCTAGGCAGCGCTTTACGCGAATTAACCCTGCACGACGCCTCTGAGGCTGCGATTCTATCGACTTGTAACCGCACAGAGCTTTACTGTAGCACCGATAATCCAGAAAAACCGCTTAACTGGTTATCGCAATATCACAAGTTAGAAGCAAACAGCATTCAGCCTTATATTTACACTTTGCCGCAAAATGAGGCGGTTAAACACGCTTTTAGAGTAGCTTCCGGCTTGGATAGCATGGTTTTAGGCGAACCGCAGATTTTAGGTCAGTTCAAGCAGTCCGTTAAGATCGCGCAAGATGCAGGTACTCTAGGCACGCTTTTACATAAACTGTTTCAACGTACATTTGAAGTGGCGAAAGAAGTGCGCACTAACACTGACATTGGTGCGAACTCTATTTCTATGGCAGCAGCAGCGGTAAAGTTAGCGCAGCGTATTTTTGGCGACATAAGCAACCAGAAAGTATTATTCATAGGTGCAGGTGAGATGATTGCATTGTGTGCAGATCATTTTGCCGCACAAAAACCAAAATCTATTGTAGTTGCCAACCGCACTTTAGAGCGTGGGGTAGAATTAGCGCAAAAATTCGGCGGGAAAGCTATTCTTTTGAACGATTTGCCGGAACGATTTGCAGAATTTGATATTGTTGTCACTTCTACAGCAAGTCAATTGCCGATTATTGGGTTGGGCATGGTAGAAAGCGCCATTAAAACGCGTCGCCATCGCCCGATTTTTATGGTGGATTTAGCTGTACCGCGGGATATTGAACATGAAGTGGCTCAGCTAGATGATGTGTTTTTATACACTGTTGATGACCTCGCGCAAGTCGTGACAGATGGCATGATAAATCGTCAAGAAGCTGCGATTGACGCCGAAATGATAGTAGCCGCGCGTGTAGAAAACTTTATGCATTGGCTTAAAAAGCGCGATGCAATACCTACCATTAAAGCATTACGCGACCAAGCAGAAGCCACGCGTAAAGCTGAATTGGAAAAAGCGCTCAAATTGATTCAAAAGGGTGAAAGCGCAGAAAAAGTGCTTGAAGCACTCAGTAACGCACTGACTAATAAATTTTTGCATGCGCCTAGCCATGCACTCAACCTTGCACATGGCGATGAACATGCAAGGTTAGAACTTACCTTAAAACAACTTTATCAAATTAAAAGTTAAAAAACTTTCAAAAGAATCCAGCCATAATGAAACCCAGCATGATTAAAAAACTCGCCAATTTGAGCGAGCGCTTAGATGAAATTAACCGTTTAATGAGTAGCGAAGACGCCACCAGTAATATGGATAACTATCGCAAGATTACTCAAGAACATGCGGAAATTACGCCGATTGTTGAGCAATACCGTGCTTTTGAGCAAGTTGAAGCAGACATGAACGAGGCACAAAAAATGTTAAGTGACCCGGACATGAAAGAGTTTGCACAAGATGAAATTGAGCAAGGTAAAGCGAAAACAGAAGCTATTGAAGCTGAATTGCAAAAATTACTGTTGCCTAAAGATCCCAACGACGACCGCAACCTGTTTTTAGAAATTCGCGCAGGCACGGGAGGTGATGAGTCTGGTTTATTTGCGGGTGATTTATTCAGAATGTATTCGCGCTATGCAGAGCGTCAACGCTGGAAAGTAGAAATTGTTTCTGCAAACGAATCTGAAATTGGCGGCTACAAAGAAATTATCGCCAAGGTTGAAGGTTATGGTGCTTATTCAAAACTGAAATTTGAATCTGGCGTACATCGCGTACAACGCGTGCCAGATACTGAAACACAAGGGCGCATTCATACTTCTGCCTGCACAGTTGCTGTATTAGCTGAAGCTGATGAGGTTAGTGATGTTGTCATCAACCCAGCCGAAATCCGTATTGATACCTACCGTGCTAGCGGTGCTGGAGGCCAACACATTAACAAAACAGATTCCGCCGTGCGTATTACTCACTTGCCTACTGGTATTGTTGTGGAATGCCAAGATGACCGTTCACAACATAAAAATAAAGCACAAGCCATGAGCGTGCTAGTTGCGCGCATCAAAGATGCTGAAGTACGTGCACAACAATCCAAAATCGCTAGCGAGCGCAAAAGTTTAATTGGTTCTGGTGACCGTAGTGAGCGTATTCGCACCTACAACTACCCACAAGGTCGTATTACTGACCATCGCATTAATTTAACGCTGTATAAAATTGATGCGATTACTGAGGGTGATATGGATGAATTGATTGGTGCATTATCAGCTGAGCATCAAGCCGACTTGCTGGCTTCTTTGAGTGACGATAACTAAAACTTGGCATTTAAACTAGTTAGTTCGTGCCTGAGCTGGCGAGACAACTTACTAAACAAACAACACTTCATATTAACCCAGATTGAATAGCTATCTAAGGCTATTGATTACCTCTAGGTAGCTTGATACTGTTCTTTAAGAATGTATTTATAGCCATCCGTGTTATATAACAAGAATGTGACTATTATGGTTAAAACTAGTCAATTAGTAAAAGCAGTCATTCAAAATCAGCAGGAAACTCCATTAAAAGCACAAAAATGTCTAAACGACTACCAGACTGCGGGAAATCCATACTCGTATATATTTTCTAGAAATCCGTAAAAGCGGCAATGAATTCAAACGGGCTATATGTTGAGCATTAAAACTTAGATATAGTTTATTAGGTATAAAGATTAAAAATATGCAGCTGCCCCTTATTGGGCAGACTATGCAAATAATAAAACTAATAAATAGACGAGATAATAAGAATGAAAAAAATTCTTCGAGTCATGTTGGTAACAACCTCAATTTTGTTCACTGGCTGTGCTACAAATGCCATGACAGGCAGATCCCAATTAATACTAGTATCTGAATCTGCAGCTATTACAAAGAGCTCACAGCTTTACAGCTCCATGATTGAGTCGTATGGCAAGAATAGTAAGGTGAGTAGCGATGTGGTGGTCAATGAGCGTGTTCAGAAAATTACCAATCGTTTGGTTGAACGTGCGGTGCTATATAGACCTGACTCTCAAAAATGGCAGTGGCAGGTGAACGTCATTGAAGCTGATGATGTGAATGCATTTTGTATGGCTGGCGGCAAAATGGTCGTTTATACGGGATTACTTGATAAGGTTCAACCGACAGACGATGAATTAGCTCAAGTCATGGGCCATGAGATTGCACATGCCTTAGCGAATCACACCGCAGAAAAGATGTCGGTCGATTTATTAGCTAAAATTGCAATAGCCACTGTTACGGTAGCCGTTGCTGCGTCCGATAAAAGTGGTAACCAATATCAACGAAATCAAAATCAACGCATAGTACAGGATACTGCAGTGCTAGCAGGTGCTGCATTTGTAACACTGCCAAACAGCAGAGGCGCAGAAACAGAAGCCGATAAGCTCGGCATTGAGCTTGCCGCACAGGCGGGATATGACCCAGCTGCATCAGTCACATTGTGGGAAAAGATGATGACTGCAACAGGAAATAAAGGAAAGGGTGACTTTATGAGCACTCATCCTTCTCCACCAAAGCGAATAGAGGCATTACAAGCACTTAAGCCACCTATGAAGAAAATTTACGATGAGCGACTACCACTATATGCAAATTACAACCCCAGTTATCAGTATGTAAGAGCAAGTAAAGATTCAGCAGGATTCTCATCTTCAAACGTCAAAGTTGTGACAGAAGGTGCATCATTGGCTGAATCACCCAGTATTGATGCAACTAAGGCAATGGCCTTTTATTCCCCTGAATATGAGTCTTTCAAACAAGGATCCTTGGAGTTAAATTGTAAAACTTGTAGTCTGAAGTTTTACCTTAACCAGTCTGCATTAAAGAAAATGCATGACCAACAAGATTGGCGGGGGCTAGTCCAAAATGTCATCAAGACGGACTACCAATTTGATCTTTCATATTATTTTCTTGCGACTGCGGCAAAGGGATTGGGCTTGGTAGAGACTTCAAAGATATATTTCAGAAAAGCTAGAGAGTTATCAGAAAATGTAGAGGCGGCCTGCTCAAAGGCTAAGATGATTAAGTGTAATGGTGTGGATATTGCAGCCGTTTCAACTGAAAGTTTGAATTGATCAGAGTTTAGAAAAGAGCGAGATTAAATATAAATTTCAATTAACAGTTTTTGTAGATTTGCCAATAGGGTGATATTGGACCTGTCCTATTGATATTAGATCTGTCCTATAAGGGTATGCTCTTAGCCCTTAATCTTAATGATTGGTTGCGTGCGGCAACGAACAGAGCACTCATAGGTTTCATTGTATAGTTAATAATTTTTCTGAACTCTTACATGTTCATGCATTAATTGCATTGAGTTCGGTGTAGGAAACAGATGCTCTTGAAGCAAGTATTAGAACTCAATCTAGTAACACAGGTCTCATAGGCCAAGCTTTTAATAAGTCGAAGAATAATTCATATTGTTAATACTGGTCTACAAAGTAAGAGGGAACGGGGTTGTTGAACATATTAAGCAACTTACTCCTAATTTTAGAGTGCAGGCTCCTATGCAAGTTATCATTATCCATACAGATAACTAACGTTTCTATATTGAATGCTTTTAAATCTCAAATAAAAAATCTATTTTTACAAATTTTAGATTTCTGTAAGTATTTAATAGCTAATATTAATTAATCGTTTTCAAGCAATCTTTAGGAGAAATACATGAGTAAAGTAATCGCATATGCAGCACATTCAGCTAAAGAGAAACTAGTACCATTTAATTTTGAGCGTCGTGAGGTAGGCGCTAAAGATGTACAAATAGAGATTTTATTTTGCGGTGTTTGCCATTCAGATTTACATACGGCTCGTAATGAATGGCAAAACACTATTTATCCAGTCATCCCTGGGCATGAGATTGTAGGTCGTGTGATAAGTGTGGGCGCTGATGTAAAAGCATTCAAAGTCGGTGATTTAGCAGGCGTGGGTTGTTTGGTAGATTCTTGTGGAGTGTGTGCAGACTGTGCAGATGGTTTAGAACAATATTGTGATCAAGAAATTTTTACTTACAATAGCCCAGATAAACATACGGGCAAGATGACGTATGGTGGTTATTCAAACCAAATAGTGGTGGATGAGCATTTTGTATTACATATTTCAGACAAGTTAGAATTAGCCGCTGTAGCGCCTTTGTTGTGTGCAGGCATTACTACCTATTCACCGTTAAGGCACTGGAAGGTTGGTCCGGGGAGTAAAGTAGGTATTGTCGGCTTGGGCGGTCTTGGCCATATGGCTGTGAAGCTTGCCCATGCAATGGGCGCGTATGTGGTGTTATTTACCACTTCTCCAGATAAGGCAGAAGATGCTAAACGATTAGGAGCGGATGAAGTGGTCATCTCTAAAAATCCAGATGAAATGCACAAGCATCTTAAGAGTTTTGATTTCATTCTTAATACAGTAGCGGCAGCACATAATCTTGATGTATTTACTGAGCTATTAAAGCGTGATGGCACCATGTGCTTGAATGGCGTTCCAGAGCATGCTCATCCTTCACCTAGTATTTTTAATTTAATCTTTAAACGTAGACAGATTGCGGGTTCATTGATTGGTGGCATTAAAGAAACGCAAGAAATGCTTGATTTCTGTGCGGAGCACAATATAACGTCAGATATAGAAGTTATTGCAATTCAGGATGTTAATGAGGCTTACGAACGGATGCTCAAGGGTGATGTGAAATATCGATTCGTGATCGACATGGCAACACTAAAAGCAAATTAATTTATTGAGAAATAGCTTATTCGACATGGATGGTGGTGTCCATGATCCAATCTAATAGTGGCGCCCATTGTTCTAAATCTTGCACCACTAATGACGGACGCATATCAAACAGGCTAATGCCTTGTTCGGCAGCAGTGACATAAACTTGAGCATTACGCAGGGAAGTTAATACAGGAAAACTGGTTTGATCCATAAATTCAATTAGTTTAGCAGCTGAATGGGTGCGGCTATTGACGCGCATTCCTACCAAAGCCACAAAAGTTTTTTGCTTACGAACGGCTTTTTCTTCGATCAATAAGTCCAGAAACTCTTGCGTCGCACCAATATCGAAAGCCGAAGGTTGTACGGGAACAATCACGCAATCTGCTTGTTTTACAGCGTCAGAAAGTTTTTCATCCCGAAATCCACCTGGTGAGTCTGAAACCACCCATTCAGCTGTTGAATGAGAGGATATATTTTTTGAATGATGGCTTTTAGAATTGTAAGCACCAATCACTGGAAAGTTGAAAGGGCGGCGCTCCAGCCATTGTGTTGATGATTGTTGGCGGTCTAAAT
>JBKJRF010000047.1:0-3521 GCA_046594825.1 Methylotenera sp. | reverse complement strand
TTCAAAAATTTGTAATAACTAAGCCGTTTATCTAATTTAGGTTCTACCACAATTACATCAGTTGTTTCTGGTACATCTAGCAATAATTTACCCGATTTTTCTACAAATTCTTTATTAGCGCTAGGTGCCCGCAAAACTACCAGTTTTTTACTAGCCAAAAACGGCAAGCTTTCTAACGCCTCTCGAATTTTATCAAATTCAACCTCTTCCCCATCCAGTCGCTCTAGCCCCATATCTGTATATTCGCCTACAAATCCAGCAACTATCAGCTTCAGTTCAGCGTTCAAAAGATAGGAATTGCTTCCCGTAAGAGTTACTATCATCCATTCAGCATAGCAAAAGGGTTGCTAGCGACGAAGTTTTTTAAATCGCACAGCAGTTATGTCAACTCACGCAATCTTACTTAGATACAAATATCCTACAGCTTCTACAGTCTGTAATAGATATAATAGAAGTGTGCCTAGTGTAATTATTGTGTCAAACCGACTGCCGGTAAGTGTTAGTAAAGTGAATGGTGAGTTAAAATTTACCCAAAGTGGTGGTGGGCTGGCTACAAGCATGTCGTTTTATACCGAGCGCCGAAACAGCAAATGGATTGGATGGCCGGGTATTGTTTCTGACGAACTGACCGAACAAGATAAGCAAAATATAACCAAAAGGTTGGCTAAAAGTCGCTGTTACCCAGTATTTTTGAGTCGTAAGCAGATTGATGCGTTTTACAATGGATTTAGCAATTCTATACTGTGGCCATATTTCCATAATTTACCAACTAATCTGACAAACCACAAAACCTACTGGAAAGCTTATCGCCAAGTAAACCTATTGTTTGCAGAAACTGTCCTGGCAGTCAGCCAACCCAAAAGCATAATATGGGTACACGATTACCAGCTAATGTTGTTGCCAAGTATGTTACGTACTGAAAGACCGGCTGAAAGTATCGGTTTTTTCTTGCATACACCTTGGCCAGTGGTAGAAAGTTTTAAAAAGTTTCCGCACGCTAAAAGCATATTGCAGGGTTTGTTAGGCGCTGACCTAGTTGGGTTCCATACAACTGCTTATGCAAACCATTTCTTGGACGTATCCCATGAATTACACGCGGGAGTAGTAGATGAAAATCAAATTATATTGCCTGACAGAGTTGTAAAAGTAACAGACTTTCCTATAAGCATCGACTATCTGAAGTTTGCAGAAGCCAACAAATCTGAAGAAGTACAAAAAGAAGTCACTAAACTACGTCGTAAATATGGAAAATACAAAATTATCCTAACTGTTGACCGTATGGATCTAACCAAGGGTTTTATTGAACGGCTGACTGCTTATCAGGAGTTTTTGCAAATTAATACCAATCAGCATGGCAAAGTCATGATGCTCATGCTGGCCATACCTTCTCGTACGGACATTGACGCCTATCAGAAACTAAAGGAAAAAGTCGAAGAACTAGTTGAAGACATAAACAACACATATGGCAATAGTCAATGGAAGCCAATAATCTATATGTTTAAATCAGTGCCGTTTGAAGAATTGTCAGCCATGTACCAGATAGCTGACATTGCTTTTGTGACGCCACTACAAGATGGCATGAACTTGGTTGCCAAAGAATACGTAGCCAGCAAACATAACAAAAACGGCGTCCTAATCCTCAGCCAAACGGCTGGAGCGGCCGAAGAACTGACCAATGCCCTGCTGGTCAACCCAGCCAAACCAAAAAGCCTCGTAGTGGCATTATCTAAAGCTTTATCAATGAAACCCAAAGAGCTTCAAAGACGACTAAATACCATGCAGGAACATTTAGCTGTCAACACCGTGCAAGATTGGGCAAGTAATTTTATGAAAACTTTACAAGAACCAGTGCCGGGTACGCCTGGCGGTACGCACTATCTACGCAATAAGCGCTTAGTCGAGTTGCTGACAGATTTTAGGGCTACAAAAAGCCGGCTTATACTTCTGGACTACGACGGTGTACTAGCGCGGTTCAGATCTGACCCCAACAAAGCCAGACCAACCACTGCGATACGCAACTTGCTCAAAAAGCTTGCTAGTTCACCAGAAAACGAGCTAGTGCTGATAAGCGGACGTAGCCGGGCTGATCTAGAAAAATGGTTTGGCCACTACCCAATAAGTTTGGCTGCCGAACATGGAGCAGTTATCAAATACCGTGACCAAGACTGGGAAAAAGCTCCCCGTTCAACCACAAGCTGGAAAAAGATCCTGCTTCCATCCCTAGAAAAATACGCCGCCAAAACTCCAGGCGCATTTGTGGAAGAAAAAGAACGCACGCTAGTCTGGCATTTTAGAAAAGCATCACCGTACCACGCACAGAAAAATATTGTAATTCTAAAAAGATCCCTCAAGCCATTTTTAAAACCATATGGCCTAGGGCAATTTATGGGCAACGGTATTTTGGAAATCAAATTACTCAGCGCTAACAAAGGCATTGCCACAGCATACTGGCTCAAATCCAAACCGGAATTTATTTTGGCAATAGGTGATGACTATACTGATGAAGACATGTTTATGGTTATGCCACCGCACGCTTATTCACTCAAGGTTGGTCGTGGCCGGACAGCCGCTAGATATCGGTTTGATACTGTCAAAGAAGTGCAGGACCTGCTACGAAAACTAACCCACATGCCTGTATAATTTCTAATTGACCTAATTGCAACCTATCGGTAGACAAGATTTAATATCAGAATGGAATCTTAGATAACTAAAATCCCCATCAACCCCAGATCAGAGTCGAAGACATGTCCGGAAAGACAAGCCCCATAATAAGGAGCATACACGAACAGATACTACGGTTTTTGACACTTGGGACAAGTGTGGGTGCCACGGCCCGCTACTCTAGTTTTAATAATAGTTGTGCCACAGCGTGGGCATGGCAGGTTTTCTCGTCTGAATACCCTGGCAAAGTCCATATAACTACCCCTTTTGCCTTCTGCATTAACGTAGTTTTTATCTGTTGAGCCACCTTTTTCTATAGCTAGTTCCAGCACAAAACGTATTTCTTTATATAGCAGATTCATTTGCTTTGTACTTAGATCTTTAACTATCGTGGCTGGGTGAATTTTTGCCCCCCATAGGCTTTCGTCCGCATAAATATTACCTACTCCAGCTAGAACTGTTTGATCGAGCAATGCTGCTTTGATTTTAGTGTTTT
Source organism: Methylotenera sp. (assembly GCA_046594825.1). Lineage (GTDB taxonomy): Bacteria > Pseudomonadota > Gammaproteobacteria > Burkholderiales > Methylophilaceae > Methylotenera. Next base: position 364 of record JBKJRF010000047.1, on the reverse strand, counting down.
TTCGTCTTTGTAGCCTGCTCGCAAACTCGCTACTCGTAAACTCATCACTTAAAGGTTCCGGCCCGACTTTTTGCATAAAATCTATGTTCGGTACTTCTACAGTTGGGTACAGTCGTACCCAACCAAATTTACGTTGGTCATTAAAAAACAGCTTGGATCCATCTGCAAAATCAAATATTACGCGGGTAGATTTATCTGGTAACTTACCTATCAAACTATCGTTTGGGTGCCCAGCCCCAAAGCGCTCTTCGAGCTCAGTAGCTGGTAGCTGGTAGTTAGTAGTTGGGGATTTGGGCTGCACTGCTTTGGACTTTGGACTTTGGACTTTGGACTTTTGTTTGCTTACGTAAACAAGTTGGCCGGT
>JBKJRF010000079.1:0-4567 GCA_046594825.1 Methylotenera sp. | reverse complement strand
GTTCTGCTGAATCAGTCACCACGGAATTAGGGTCAATTCCAGTTAAATGATTTGGCACAACATCTTTTAGTTTTTCAAACCAGAAATTGGCCATCTGCGTAAGCATTGCGCCTTTATTGGCAATGCCTGTAGGCAATATCACATCAAAAGCGGATAACCTGTCGGTACTCACTAATAACATCGTATTAACGTCAATATCGTATATATCACGCACTTTACCTTGATGGATACGTTTGAGGCTTTGGATGCTGGTTTCTAATAAAGGCGGGTTCATAAGTGACTTGTTTAATAGCTTGTGATTAGTATTGGGCAATTAGCTATTATAAATGCCTAACTTAGATTTATCTATTTTTTACTCAAGCAAAGTAAGTTTGGCTACTCAGTGATCGTTACTTTATTGCTCCAATTTTAACTATCTTCAAAGTATTAGTGCCGCCCAAACTACCAATAGGCTCCCCAAAGGTCAGCAAGACTAAATCGCCTACATTCACCACTCTTTGTTGCAATAAAACCTGTTCCATTTCTTGCAAGATTTCATCTCTATCTTTATTTTCTTGCTCTATCGGATACGGATAAACACCACGATGCAAAGTTAGTTTTCGACGTGCAAATTTATCTGGTGATAGCGCATAAATAGGCACTTCAGCATCCGCACGTGATAACCATTGTGCAGCGTTGCCAGATTGAGTTAACGCAGCGATCGCTTTTACTTTTAGATGCTGTGCTGTGTAGATCGCCGCCGCAGCGACTGCTTCGTCTGTTTTAATAAACACTTGGTCTAATTTTTGTGCATGGTATTGACTGTAGTATTCTTTTTCAGCCTCCATTACCACTCTATGCACTGCCTGCACGGTTTCTAGCGGGTATTGGCCCGCTGCAGTTTCAGCCGATAACATCACCGCATCTGTGCCATCAAGCACTGCATTCGCTACGTCTGACACCTCTGCCCGTGTTGGAATTGGACTGGTAATCATCGACTCCATCATCTGCGTGGCAGTAATGACCAATTTATTTTGTGCACGTGCCATTCGTATCATGCGTTTTTGTAGCCCTGGTACGGCAGCATCGCCTACTTCCACCCCCAAATCACCCCGTGCCACCATGATTGCATCGCTGGCTTCAATTATGGCTTCAAGGTTATCAATCGCTTCTGCGCGTTCAATTTTAGCAATGATACTTGCGGTGCCGCCTGCCTTTTTGACCAAAGTACGTGCCAACTCAACGTCTAACGCAGATTTAGGAAAAGAGATTGCAATGTAATCCGCTTCAAGCGCAACGGCAGTTTTAATATCTTCACGATCTTTTATCGTCAGCGCATCGGCCGACAATCCACCACCTTGACGATTGATGCCCTTGTTATTACTTAGCACACCACCACTCATCACCATGCAATGAATTTGATTGCCTTTGACTCTGTCCACTTGCATAGTGATGCGGCCATCATCCAGTAATAACAGTACCCCTTCAATGACCTCTTGCGGCAACGTCTTATAATCTAGACCTACGTGATATTGATCACCTAATTCACAGTCTGAATCTAGTACAAACAAATCACCCGTCTTTAGGGTTATTTTGCCTAACTCAAACTTGCCGATACGAATTTTAGGACCTTGCAAATCGCACAGCACGCCTACTGGCCGCCCTAGCTTAAGTGCAATGCTGCGTACAATTTCAGCGCGCTTGATATGCTCTGCGGCTGAGCCATGCGAAAAATTAAGCCGCACTACGTTCACGCCTGCTGTAATCATGCGCGCCAACATCTCTTCGCTATTAGAAGAAGGGCCTAGTGTTGCAACAATTTTTGTTTTGCGAAGCGTCAAGTCTCTACCTTTTTTAACTATTATTGTTTTTATATTTGTATTAGTAACTCTTTACAACATTCAAATAAAAAATGGGGCTAACAGCCCCTTTTTTTATTTGAATGTCACTAAAGTATCAGGCTGTAATAGTAGACATTAATTTTTAGCACGTAATTCAAGTATTTCAACAGCCGGTAATTTTTTTCCTTCTAAAAACTCTAAAAATGCGCCGCCCGCGGTTGAAATATAATCAATTTTATCCTCAATATTATATTTCTGAATTGCGGCAATCGTGTCGCCACCACCAGCTAAAGTAAAGGCTTTAGTATTAGCAATCGCATGCGCAATTGTTTTAGTCCCTTCACCAAACTGGTCAAACTCAAACACGCCAACGGGACCATTCCACACCACGGTACCAGCATTTTTAATAATATCTGCTATTTGATTAGCAGATTTCGCGCCAATATCAAAAATCATATCATCACTAACCACAGCAGCCACGTCTTTCTTGATGGCTGGTTCATTTGCATCAAACTTTTTACCGCAAACAACATCTACTGCAATCGGTACCGCTGCGCCTCTTTGGCTCATTTTATCCATTAAAGTGCGTGCTACTGGCACTAAATCATCTTCACAAAGTGATTTGCCAACTTCATTTCCTGCAGCTTTAAGAAAAGTGTTCGCGATACCACCACCAACCACCATTTGGTCTACTTTTTCCGACAAGCTTTCTAATACTGTGAGTTTGGTGGAAACTTTACTTCCACCAACAATTGCTACCATTGGGCGCGCTGGGCTTAACAAAGCTTTAGTAAGTGCTTCAAGTTCATTCACCAACAAAATGCCAGCGGCAGCTATAGGAGAAAATTTCGCCACGCCATGAGTTGAGGCTTCGGCACGGTGTGCGGTGCCAAAAGCATCCATCACAAATATATCGCAAAGCTTGGCATATTTTTGTGACAATTCATCCGTGCTTTTTTTCTCGCCTTTGTTGAATCGACAGTTTTCTAGTACGACTAACTCACCCGCCGCCACTTCAAAACCACCGTCTACCCAATCTTTGATCAAACGAACAGGTTTTCCTAGTTTTGCTGAAATCACAGCAACTACAGGTTTGAGCGAGTTCTCTTCTGAATAAACACCCTCCTCAGGACGACCTAAATGTGACGTCACCATCACTTTTGCACCTGCTTTAAGTGCGTATTCAATAGTTGCCATCGATGCAGTAATACGGGCATCCGAGGTGACTTTGCCATCGGTAACGGGCACGTTCAAATCTGCACGAATTAACACACGCTTGCCACGTAAATCTAAATCGGTCATTTTAATAACGCTCATCACCACTGTCCTTTATTTTTTTGGCTCTTGCTATTCTTAAAGCTTATCTGACACAACGTACGTATGCCGATTTAAGATTTAATCCAGTAAAACTCGACCTTGTCTTTATCACCCATTGCTTTTTCAATCACTTTTGTCAAAGCAGCTTCTGCGCCTTGAAGTTTTAGTATTTCTAATGAGTCTCTATTGACTAAATACTCTTGGCCGTTTTTATATTCATCTTTTAATTCATTGATGAGGAACTGTAGCTGAGCATATGTGACTGATCCTAGCCATGCATTAGTATTTTTATCTTTAAGTGTAACCAATTTATTATTCCTAACTAGAAATTATGCCTAATTATCTTTTACATTCAATTACTTGGCCGCCATCATAGCCGCAGCATTGTCCAACATCCGGCAGCTAAAGCCCCATTCGTTATCGTACCAAGCGCATACTTTTACTAGCAAACCATCTTTAGTGACTTTAGTTAGCGTAGCATCAAAATTCGAGGAAAAAGCAGTATGGTTGTAATCTATAGAGACTAATGGTGCTTCGTTATAAGACAAAATACCTTTTAGTGGGCCTGTAGCAGCCGCTTCATGCATGATGTGATTCACTTCTTCTCGAGTGGTAGGTCGTGCGGGCGTGAAGGTTAAATCAACTAATGATACATTGAGGGTTGGTACCCGAATCGCAAATCCATCCAATTTACCATTAAGCTCTGGCAACACTAAACCCACTGCAGCGGCAGCGCCAGTTTTAGTGGGAATCAATGATGTCGTTGCAGAACGTGCACGACGCATATCTGAATGGTGTGAATCTGTCAGCACTTGGTCGTTTGTGTAAGAATGAATAGTATTCATCAAGCCGTTCACCACACCAATTTTTTGATGCAACGGCTGTATCATTGGTGCTAGACCATTAGTAGTGCAAGAAGCATTAGAAATCACGGTATGACTTGCTGTAATAACCTGATGATTGACTCCATAGACCACAGTTGCATCTACGTCTTTATCACCCGGTGCAGATAGCAGCACTTTTTTTGCACCTGCATCAATATGTGCCTGTGACTTTGCCTTACTGTTAAACGCACCAGTGCACTCTAGCACTATATCAATCGCCAACTCTTTCCAAGGCAATTCTGCTGGGTTTCTAGTAGCAAAAGTTTTTATTTTATGGCTATTGATGATCATATCATCGCCATCTACGCCAACTTCAAAAGGGAATCTACCATGCGCGCTGTCGTAACGTGTTAAATGTGCGTTACTTTCTGCATCACAGCCGGCACTGTTAATTGCAATAATCTCGATATCTTTACGACCCGATTCATATAATGCACGCAACACCATGCGACCAATACGACCATAACCATTAATTGCTACTCGAATTGCCATGATAATCCCTAAACTTTTCTAATTAAATCGAACCAGCTAAATTAAGACTAATTG
>JBKJRF010000228.1:0-27373 GCA_046594825.1 Methylotenera sp. | reverse complement strand
CAGTGGATGATGATTTGGCTATAGATGGTTTTATGCATTTTAAAGCCACGATGATGGATGCATCTAAATACCCTGTAATTGCGCATCAACTGGCACAGAATGCTATAGCGAACAATACTAATGCAAATAAAAATAATGCTGTTAAGCAACAGTTTGAAGAAAGTGTTGTACAACTCTTACGTACGTTTTCACAAGGCGGCTTTAACCAAGTAGCGCAAGTAATTGAAAAAAATGTACCAGAAAAAGAGCGCGAAATAGCTGCTAGAACTTACATTAAAATGATTAACGTAGCTGCGTTAGAAGCCTACAATATGAATTTGGCAGCAAATAAAAAACCACTTTTAGTCAACAATGCTGAAACTCAAGCGTTAATACAAGATAGCTTAAATGCATTTAGCGACATGTTTTTTTACGGTACGCCTTACTACTTGCAGCTAGAAAAGTTTGAGCATAAGCAAGCAAGTGGTTTGCAGCTAACAAAATCGCCAGGTGAGAAATGGGTTTATTTAGGTTCATTTTTATTGGTGTTAGGTATTTTTTCGATGTTTTATATTCGTGAGCGCCGTATTTGGTTATTGATAAAGCCTGCTAGCAACCAAGTGCATTTTGCGATGTCCTCTAATCGTAAGAATTTGGATTTTGAACAAGAATTTAGTTTATATCGTGAGCAGCTTAAAAGCGTGCTTGCATAAGGATTTAACATGAAGACTAGTAATTCTGGCGTATTAGATTACCAACCAAAATCGTTGCTGCAACGTCTAATTTGGCTAGATTGGTTTTATGCCGCAGTGTTGGTGATAGGCGCTATATTTGCTTATAGCAAGTATGGTAAATATATGGATATATATGAGGCTGGTTTTTTGTTTGGCGCAGCCGCTTTGTTCAGCTACTTGGGCTGGCAGTGGAAATCAATCGGCAAACTAGTGATTGGTATTGCTGTAATTAGTCTATTTTCTATTAGTTTGTATCATGGCGACCAAGCACGTGCTACGCAGGCTTTCTTACTCAAATTCTTGATTTCTAGCCAATCTGCCATCATGTGGATGAACGTGTTGTTTGTAATGGCCATGGTGACTTATTGGTTCGCTATGTACAAACGTTCGGACTTTGCAGGTAAAGTAGCCTCAGCACTAACATGGACGGCGGTGTTGATGGGTTTTGTGGGCTTAATGGTGCGTTGGTATGAGTCTTATTTAATTGCGCCTGAAGTTGGCCATATACCTATCAGCAATTTGTACGAAGTGTTCATTTTGTTTTGCCTGATTACATCGCTATTATATTTGCATTACGAGCAAAAATTTAACACTAAACAGTTAGGTGGCTTTGTATTGCTGGTCATCAACGCTGCAGTGGGCTTTATTCTTTGGTACACCTTTGATAGACATGCTAATGGTATTCAGCCGCTTGTACCTGCATTACAAAGCTATTGGATGAAAATACACGTACCAGCTAACTTTGTGGGTTACGGTTCATTTTCATTAGCTGCTATGGTTGCCAGTGCTTATTTGTTAGCTAGTAAAGGTGTATTAACCTCACGCTTGCCAAGCTTAGAGGTGTTGGATGATGTGATGTATAAATCTATTGCAGTAGGGTTTGCATTTTTTACCATCGCAACTATTTTGGGCGCAATTTGGGCAGCAGAGGCATGGGGCGGTTATTGGAGCTGGGATCCTAAAGAAACATGGGCGCTGATTGTATGGCTTAACTATGCTGCATGGCTGCATTTACGCATGGTAAAAGGTTTACGTGGACCAGTACTGGCTTGGTGGGCATTAATTGGGTTGGTTGTCACAACCTTTGCATTTTTAGGTGTGAATATGTTTTTAAGTGGCTTGCATTCTTACGGAACACTATAGCGTAGGATACGATTTAATTTAAGAGTTACAAAAAAAAGCGGCTTAATTAGCCGCTTTTTTATTGCCATCATATTTCCAAATAAATTTAACTGAGTAGTTCAGTAGCGATCATCTCCAGCCTAAAGCGCACTTCACCATCGTGGTTTTCCACCAAGCTTAGCTCATAACCAGATTGTTGAGCTTGGTGCGCAGCGTGATACAAACCTACCCCTAAACCGCTTCTGGAGCTGACGTGCGTTTTGAATAACTTGTCTGCAACATCAGCGGGCATGGCAGAGCCAGTATCACTCACTTCTATGCAAAATTGTTCAGAAGGCATTAAAGTTATTTTAATTAGGATATTAACTTCCAGTTTAGCTTTTTCTAAAGCGTTTTGTATCAAATTATCCACAATACTGTCGAGCACATCAGGATCAATGTCAGATTTTGGCATTTTAGCGGGCGCTTCAAAAATTATTTGATTCTGTGAATTTGCATAGTGTGAATTTAATTGCATAAAATTTTTCCACCAAGTGGTTACTTTAGCCTGCTGTTTTTTTTCATTGCTTGGGCGTTCAAGTTTGGTCAAAGTGGCATTTAGTCGTTGATTCAATCTGGGGAGTTGTTTTTTTATCAATTCAATCAATCTTGCATCATCATCGTCATTTTTGACTCCTTCAGCATTTTGAAGTGCAGCCGCAGATAGCGTACCCATGGATTGCAAAATATTTTTGATGTCATGTGTAAGTCGTGAACCAGTTTCATAAAATGTTTGCATGTAAATATTCTGGCTAATAGTCTCTTCACGACGTTTAGCGTCGTAAAACTCACCTAAAAGTTGCGTTAAAAGCTGCACATGCAAATACATGGCTGGGCTGAATTGCCAGCGAGAATAAAGCGTTAGACTTAATTGTTGAAAATTAAAGGTCGAAATAAATCGTGTCACTTCTCCTACCTGATGTTTTGCGTTGTCAACTTGCCACATGACACCACTCACCCAGTTTAATGTAGTGAGTTCACGCATGGCTGCCTGTAAAAAATCGTCTGCTGTAGTTTCATAATCGGCATGTATAGCAATTTTTCTAATCCATTGTTCAAATGGTAAACCCAAGCTCAATAAATAACGTGACATCAGTAATTCTAAGCCTGAAAAAGTAGCACTAGGGTTCCATAACCAGCTTAGTGCAACTAAGGTAATTGCTAAACCAAGTACCGCTACTATCAACAGCTCAATGTAGTGAATTTGCCAAATAACACCAATAGCAAAGCTGCCGAGTATGACGATTAAGGTAAGTAAAAAAATGATTAAAGTATAAAAGAAGTCAATATTGGGTGTGGGTCTATCAGGTTCATTTTTAACAGATAAAAATAAAATGGAGAGCGGTAAGATAGGTAGAAAATAAATGAGCATAAATTCTGCAGCGGCTAGATCATCATTAGCCTTGAGTATTTTAGGCACTACCCATAATAGTAAAATGGCGAGCAAGTAAGTCGCAGCCAGAATATTTGGTAACCTAGCGCGTGTAGACTCGCCAGAAAATATGCGGCCACCAATCAGTGCAAATAAGCCGGCCAGCCAAAATGCAGTAATCCACCAATTGGTATAAAACATGGTTAATACAGCACCAATTATAATAATTACAGCTGATTGCCATGATAATTTCTTGCTTTGACGCATTAATGGCTGCCACATTAAAAACAAGCCGTAATGACATAGAAATAAGGCTTTATGCAAATCTCCTACTTCACCCCAAATTAATAGTGCATGAAGCGATAAAAGCATCAACGCCATCAAGCGGTCAGAGTCGTTGAATACTTGGCGATACAATTTAATCAAAATTTGCATAAGGTATTTACTTATAAAATAATTGAGCTACTTGGACACAGAAGCTTACAAGATTGTTAAGTGTATATAAATATTGCCTCTATAATAACGTTAAAATTTGAACATAACTGTTTGGTTTTTGACAATTATTATGCAAATTCTAATAAACTCTTATAGAATGTAGGCAATAAAGTAGTAAAAGAATAAAAACACCACTGGCATAAGATTTGCATATTAAGTTTTACTAAATGAGCATTTGTGATTAGTTAAATGCTTTATATACTTACAGTTCGGGGATATAAATGAAAAAACAACAAACAGGCTTTACGTTAATCGAACTAGCCATTGTGCTGGTGATTATCGGCTTGCTGCTTGGTGGCGTGCTAAAAGGTCAGGAATTGATTAACAGTGCCAAGGTTAAAAACATGGCAAGTGATTTTAAAAACATCCAAGTATATATTTATGGCTACCAAGATAAATATAGAGCGTTACCTGGGGATGATAGGTTGGCTGATACACATGTAACTGGCGCTACAGTTGCATCTACAAATGGCACGGTTGGTAATGGTGTGATTGAAGGTCAATGGAATACCTCTACATTAACGGATGAGTCAGCTTTATTTTGGCAACATGTTAGGTTGGCTGGTTTAGCTGCGGGGCCTACAAGCACTGCTGATGCGGCTTATTTTCCAACCAATGCTGACGGTGGTAGGATTGGTGTTCAAAGTGTATCTGGTTTTACTAAAATTACAGGAATGTCGGGTTCATTTGCAATATGTTCAGATGCTATTTTAGGTAGATTTGTTAAGCAATTAGATACTGCATTGGATGATGGTGAAACCTCTACGGGTTCACTCAGGGCTGTGCTTGCTACAACTGCTACTGGCGCTGGGGTTACGACAGCAACAGTTGTTGACTCCAGCAGCTATACAGCTTGTTTAACCTTCTGAGGTTCTGGCTACTCAGCCTAATTGAAGGTTGACTAGCAATAAAAAAGCTCACTTATCGTGAGCTTTTTTATTGCCTGCAATTCTGTTTGTAAATTTAATTAAATTCAAGTGCAAAGTAATTTAACAGCTTGCGTAGAAGCTAAATTGTTTTAGAATAGGGTCTTAACAAAAAGCTTATAAAAATCAATAAAACCATCAAGCAATTCATGACCAATAATATTGTAGAAATAGATAATCTTTCCTTTGGTTACAAAGGTCGTTTGTTGCATAAGGGCATTAATATGGTGTTCCCACGCGGAAAAGTCGTGGCTATTATGGGTGGCAGCGGTAGCGGTAAAACAACCTTGCTTCGTTTAATTGGTGGGCAAATTAAACCGAATAAAGGCGAAGTACGTGTAGATGGTCAAGTTGTTCACAAGCAAGATCGCGATGGTATTTTCAAGCTGCGCCGTAAAATGGGCATGTTATTTCAGCAAGGCGCACTATTCACTGATTTGTCAGTATTTGAAAACGTAGCTTTTCCAATGCGTGAATTGACTGATTTGCCTGACTCCATGATTAGAGATTTGGTATTGATGAAGCTTAATGCAGTTGGCTTGCGTGGTGCGCACACATTAATGCCAACGGAGCTCTCTGGTGGGATGGCAAGGCGTGTTGCATTAGCACGAGCAGTGGCGCTCGACCCTAACATCATTATGTATGATGAACCTTTCGCGGGTTTGGATCCTATATCAATGGGTGTGATATGTGAATTAATTCGTAGCCTCAATGATGCATTAGGCGCTACTTCTATAATTGTGTCACATGATGTTAAAGAAACCTTTTTAATTGCAGATTATGTATATTTTGTAGCAGATGGAGTAGTTGTGGCTGAAGGCACTCCGCATGATTTAACCCAATCTTTGTTGCCATTTGTACATCAGTTTGTGCATGGTGAAAAAGATGGACCAGTGCCATTTCATTATCCTGCTGCAAATTACCAATCTGAACTGTTGAACCAAAAACAGTCACATACATAGTTAATTGAATAAAAATAAATGATTAAATCAAAACTATTGCTCAAAATCACTCGTACTTTACGTGGTATGGGTAAGCGCATGATAGAACGTACTTGGCGATTAGGTGCTGGGGCGAGACTGTTTTTCTTAACTATTATTTACTCGGGTGAAAGTTTCCGTCGCTTTCATTTAACGCTACGTGAGGTTTATTATACGGGCGTAATATCGCTGATGCTTATCGTTGTATCAGCTTTTTTTGTAGGTATGGTGCTGGCATTGCAGGGCTATAATACTTTGCAAAAATATGGCTCTTCTGAGGCAATTGGTGTTTTAGTAGCACTGGGATTGGTGCGTGAATTAGGTCCGGTAGTGACAGCATTGTTGTTTGCCGGACGAGCAGGCACAGCCATCACCGCTGAAATAGGACTAATGAAAACCACAGAACAGCTTTCAGCGATGGAAATGATGGCTGTAAACCCTATTGCACGTGTGATTGCGCCACGTTTTTGGGCGGGTTTAATCTCCATGCCAATATTGGCTACGGTATTTTCTATGGTGGGGATTTTAGGTGGTTATTTAGTTGCGGTGCCTTTAATAGGTGTTGATGACGGCGCGTTCTGGTCTCAAATGCAGGCAAACGTAGATTTTCGATTAGATATAGTGAATGGTGTCATCAAAAGCCTTGTGTTTGGCGTAGTTTGTACCATGATTGCGCTCTTTGAAGGATATGACGCACCACCCACAGCAGAGGGTGTGAGTCGAGCCACAACAAGAACAGTGGTCATTTCATCATTTGCAGTATTGGGTTTAGATTTTGTTTTAACATCTTTTATGCTAGTTGTATAACGCATAAAAGAGCATACAATTGTGCAGAATTGAAAGGATTTGAAGTGGATAGAACAACAATAGATTTATGGGTGGGAGTTTTTGTGGCACTAGGTGTTGCCGCCTTGTTAGGCCTAGCCATGAAAGTGGGTAATTTAACTTCGAGTAAAATAGGCGAAACGTACAGCGTTACCGCAGCCTTTGAGAATGTAGGCAGTCTTAAACCGCATGCACCGGTAAAAAGTGCTGGTGTAGTGGTAGGTAGAGTGGACAATATTAAGTTTGATAGTAAAAGTTATGAAGCAATTGTGACGATTAAAATTGATAAGCGCTACCCTTTCCCAAAAGATACATTTGCTAATATCTATACTGCAGGCTTGCTTGGCGAGCAGTATGTCGGTCTTGAAGCGGGTGGAGATGAAGAAGCGTTAAAAAATGGTGATAAAATTGCCAAAACGCAAGATGCGGTAGTGCTTGAAAAAATGATCAGCCAGTTTTTGTTTAGTAAGGCTTCTGAAACAAAGTCAGATAGCAAAGATAATGATGTTAAAGCACCGAGTGTTTCCAAGCCAGCAGATGCCAAATCATCAGGCGCTAAGTCAACCGAATTAGGTGATGTGGCGTTTTAAGAGCTGATAAGTAATGCCAAGCAATGTAGTTTAAGTAATAAACGACAGTAATTAACCAATAAGTAAGCAACACATCAAGAAATTAATTAAGGATTCAAATGAAGTCATTTGTAAAATTTTTAGTAAGCATCAGTTTATTTGTCGGTTTGTTTGCATCTATAGGTTTCGCAAATGCAGAAGCAACACCTGATGCCCTTGTTAAGCAAACAGCTGATGAAGTGTTAACTATCATCAAAAATGATAAAGATATTCAATCAGGTAATCAGCAAAAACTTTTTGCAGTGGTTGAAGAAAAAATATTGCCAAATTTTGATTTTGATAGGGTATGCCGCATGGTGCTTGGCAAAAATTGGAAAATAGCTACACCCGACCAGCAAGCAGGCTTTCAGAAAGAGTTCCGTAGTCTTTTATTGCGCACTTATACTTCGGCTCTTAGTAAATATAAAGATCAAGTGATTGAATATAAGCCATTTCATCTTGATGCCGGTGCGCAAAACGTAAGTGTAAAAACGCAAATCTTACAACCTGGGGGTCAGCCAGTTCAAGTCGACTATAGTTTAGTTAAAGCAGCCAGTGGTTGGAAGGTGTTTGATATTGTGATTGAAGGTGTAAGTTTGGTAACTAACTACCGCAGTCAATTTAGTAATGAAATTCGCCAAAACGGCTTAGATAGCTTAATTAAAAAACTGGCAGATAAAAACAAAGCAGCTGGGATAAATTAAATAAACAATACTCTATTTAATATTCTCAATAAACATTATTAATATGACAAATATCATACAGCAAGAAAACCAATGGCGTGTTTCAGGTGAAGTACTGATGGATAACGCTAATTTGATATTGAGTCAAAGTCATGATTTTTTAATGACCAATCCAATTGAAATTGATTTTTCAGCAGTTACAGATGTTGATACTGGCGCGCTAAGTTTAATGATGGAGTGGCAACGCCGGGCAATTGCTACAAATAGTAAAGTTACTTTTGCTAATTTGCCACCGAACTTAATTAGTCTAGCTGCTTTATATGGTGTGACCGACTTTATTCCAGTGAGTACAAATTAATTATTAGTGTTGCTAATAATAACTGCTATTGTTTTTTTGTAATAGCATCTCCATATATTATTAAATTACTACGGCTTACCCATGCTAATTTGTGTGTAAGCCGTATTTTTTTGAATATATAGTTGTAACAGATTGATACTAAGCCTAATACAAAAATCACATCTAAAATGAACCCAGCACTTAAGATTAACGGCATACATAAGAGTTTTGGTAATCTTCATGCACTCAAAGGTATTGATTTAATAATAGAACAAGGTGAGTTTTTCGCTTTGTTGGGCCCTAATGGTGCAGGTAAATCTACTTTAATCAGTATTCTAGCCGGTTTAATAAAGCCTAGTTTAGGCGATATTTCCGTGATGGGTTTTGATGTGGTTAATCAATACCAACAGGCTAGGCAATTGTTAGGCGTGGTACCACAAGAGCTAGTATTTGACCCATTTTTTAATGTACGTGAAATGTTACGCTTTCAAGCAGGTTATTTCGGGCGTGGTCCAGAAAATGACGCGTGGGTAGATGAGATTCTAGAGGGGTTAGGCTTGGCTGACAAAGCCCATACTAATATGCGCCAGCTTTCTGGCGGTATGAAGCGTCGCGCACTTATAGCGCAAGCTTTGGCGCATAAGCCGCCGGTAATTGTGTTGGATGAGCCTACTGCTGGTGTGGATGTTGAGCTAAGGCAAATGCTGTGGGAGTTTATAAAAAAACTCAATCGAGATGGACACACTATTATTCTTACTACTCATTATTTAGAAGAAGCCGAAACGCTGTGTAGCCGGGTCGGTATGATGAAACAGGGCGAAATTGTTGCACTTGATAGCACAGCTAACTTGTTAAATAAATTTGCTGGTAAGAGTCTGCGATTAACCTTAGGCGAAGTTAGTTTGCCAGTCACTATTCAAGCTTTAGTGCGTAGCCAAGATGGTGGTATGTATACCTTTGCTTTGAACGACATGGCACAAATTGAATTTGTACTGTCAGCATTGCGTAATGCCAATATCAAAGTGATTGATATGCAGTTGAACGAAGCAGATTTAGAGGATGTCTTTTTATCGCTAGTGGGTAAGCATGATGATTAAGCTTAGCCCGGCAATGCGTGGTCCCTGGACGCTATTAAAAAAAGAATTGTTACGTTTTTGGCGTGTGGCATTTCAAACGGTTGCTGCACCAGTTATTACCGCGTTATTGTATCTACTGATTTTTTCACATGTGCTTGAAGGTCATGTGCAAGTGTATGAAGGCGTACCTTACACCGCGTTCTTGATTCCTGGCCTAATTATGATGTCAGTACTGCAGAATGCTTTTGCGAATAGCTCATCTAGCCTTATTCAATCAAAAGTAATGGGTAATATTGTATTCGTGCTGCTCACACCACTTACTCACCTTCAGTTTTTTAGTGCATTTTTGTGTGCGGCCATTATTCGTGGTTTAGCAGTGGGCTTATGTATTTATGTAGGTGCCATCTGGTTTGTAGACTTAAACATGATTCATCCTTGGCTAATTGTTGCTTTTGCTTTATTAGGGAGTGCTTTATTAGGTACGTTTGGCATTATTGCTGGCATATGGGCCGACCGATTTGACCAGATGGCAATGTTTCAGAACTTCATCATCATGCCTTTATCGTTCTTATCAGGTGTGTTTTATTCCATACATTCGTTGCCGCCTTTTTGGCAAAAACTATCGCAACTTAACCCATTTTTCTACATGATAGATGGTTTTAGATACGGTTTCTTTGGTAAAGGTGATGTGTCACCGTTGATCAGTCTATCCATCGTAGGTGTATCTTTCTTAGTGTTAGCATGGGTAACGCTAAAAATGTTAAAATCAGGCTATAAATTAAGAGCCTAAGCTTAAAACAATATTTGAAATTAAAAATATCAAGGTGATACAAGAGTGTTAAGTGCACAACAATTAGAAGCATATATTACGCAACATTTAGCTTGTGATTACATCAAAGTATTAGGTGATGACGGTACTCATTTTGAGGCGGTGATTGTTAGCCCTTCTTTTGTTGGGAAAAGTATGGTGCAGCAGCATCAGTTGGTGTATGCAGCGCTAGGCGATAGAATGCGAGCAGAAATTCATGCGCTATCGATGAAAACTTTAACACCTGAAAAGTGGCAAGAGCATAAAAAAGATTAAATCGGCAAAATTAAATACTAAGGCAATGGAGATTCAAATGGACGCACAAGCACAAATTAAAGAAACAGTTACTAACAACCCGGTGGTGCTTTACATGAAAGGCACCCCTAAGTTCCTGCAATGTGGTTTTTCTAATATGGCGACACAGATTTTAGACGCATGCCATGCACAATATATAGCAGTAGATGTACTTGCTGATCAAGCTGTACGTGAAGGCATAAAAGTTTATGCTAACTGGCCTACTATCCCACAGTTATATATCAATGGCGAGTTTGTTGGCGGCTCAGATATCATGCGCGCCATGTATGAGAATGGTGAATTGCAAACAACCTTAAATGCTGTAAATAGTGCAGTTAAGTAATTGGATAAGTTAATCATACAAGGCGGTAACCGTCTATATGGTGAAGTGACCATATCTGGCGCAAAGAACGCCGCATTACCAATTTTATGTGCATCGCTATTGGCCGAAACGCCGCTTAATTTGAGCAGTGTTGCCGCGCTTAAAGATATTGATACCACCATCAAACTGCTTGATACGATGGGCGTTAAAATTACGCGTAACGCTGATAAAGTGAGTTTAGATGCCAGCGATGTTGCCTCTTTTGAGGCGACTTATGAAATGGTTAAAACCATGCGCGCCTCTATTTTGGTATTAGGCCCGCTGTTGGCGCGTTTTGGCAATGCGCGCGTGTCATTACCTGGCGGTTGCGCTATTGGGTCTAGACCCGTCGATTTGCATATTAAAGGTTTGCAGGCAATGGGTGCGGCTATTCATATTACACATGGCTACATTCAAGCCAGTACTTTGCATTTACCCAATCGGCGTTTGCAAGGTGCACACTACTACATGGATTTGGTCACGGTCACTGGGACTGAAAACCTGATGATGGCAGCGGCGTTGGCACAAGGCACGACTGTGTTAGAAAATGCTGCAAAAGAGCCAGAAGTAGTCGATTTAGCAGAATGTCTCATTAAAATGGGTGCAAAAATTACAGGTGCTGGCACTGATGTGATTACAATTGAAGGCGTAGAGCGCCTGAGTGGCGCTGACCATAATATCGTTTGTGATCGTATTGAGGCAGGTACTTATATGGTGGCTGCTGCGATGACAGGCGGTGAAGTGAAGCTGTTGAATGTGCAAGCGCATTTATTAGATGCGGTAATTGAAAAGTTGCGTGATGCTGGCGCGACAGTGAGTATTGATGCAGAGACCATTACCGTTAAAGGTGACGGTCAATTAAAGGCAGTGAATATTCGCACTGCGCCACATCCTGCCTTCCCGACTGACATGCAAGCACAGTTTATGGCTTTGAATGCAGTGGCCACCGGAGTATCAAAAGTCACAGAAACAATTTTTGAAAACCGATTCATGCATGTGCAAGAGATGCAGCGTTTAGGTGCTGATATTAGTATTGATGGCAATACCGCGATGGTCACAGGTGTGAAGTTTTTAGATGGCGCAACAGTCATGGCAACTGATTTACGAGCATCTGCAAGTCTGGTATTAGCTGGGTTAGTAGCACGTGGTGAAACAGTGATTGAGCGTATTTATCATTTAGACCGCGGCTATGAAAACTTAGAAGCCAAGTTAAACGCACTAGGTGCGAATGTTAAACGCGTATAAGACTTAAACAAAAAGCGCTTAAAAGTAGATAAAAAATGATTACCATAGCACTGTCAAAAGGACGGATCTTTGAAGAAACTACGCCATTGCTGGCGGCGGCCGGTATTCATGCGTTGGAAGATCCAGAATCATCACGTAAGCTGATATTGGCGACTAACCGTGATGATGTGCGCCTGATTATTGTCCGTGCGACTGACGTACCGACCTATGTGCAATATGGCGCAGCAGATTTAGGTATTGCTGGTAAAGACGTATTGGATGAGCACGGCGGCGAAGGTTTATATCAACCAATAGACTTACAGATAGCCAAATGTAAAATGATGGTGGCAGTGCGTGAGGATTTTGATTATTTCGCTTCCATTCGCAGTGGAGCACGCTTAAAAGTTGTGACTAAATACGTTAAAACGGCACGTGAACATTTTGCAGCAAAAGGCATGCATGTCGATTTAATTAAGCTATATGGTTCAATGGAATTAGGCCCATTAGTAGGTTTGGCAGACGTGATTGTAGATTTAGTCAGTACGGGTGGAACTTTGCGAGCTAATAACCTCAAAGCAGTAGAAGAAGTTGGCGACATTAGTTCTCGGTTGGTAGTGAACCAAGCTTCACTCAAGCTGAATAGAGCAAAATTGCAACCGATTATGGATGCGTTTTTAAGCGTGGTTTTAAGTAAATAACTCTCTAGTAAATAATTCCAACTAATTATTTTAAGAAACAGTTTAAGTAAATTTAGGCATATGTAAGCATGAAAATTCGACGTTTTTCTACAACAGACAATGATTTTGATAGTAAGCTAAAAGCGTTACTTGCCTTTGAAACTGCGCAAGACGACAGTGTTGATGAAGTTGTTGCGAGCATACTTAAAGACGTAAAAAAACGTGGTGATGCTGCGGTGCTTGAGTATACAAATCGTTTTGATAAAACCAATGCCAGCCATTTGAGCGAACTTGAGATAAGCAAGGCAGAGTTAACAGCAGCTTTAAATAGCCTGCCAGTTAATCAGCGCGAAGCTTTACAATCCGCTGCTGACCGTGTACGTAGCTATCACGAAAAACAGTTAATGGCTTCTTGGAACTATACCGAAGCTGATGGCACATTGCTCGGTCAACAAGTGACTTCATTAGACCGGGTTGGTTTGTACGTGCCTGGCGGCAAAGCTGCATATCCGTCTTCAGTGTTGATGAATGCGATTCCTGCCAAAGTCGCAGGTGTGAACGAGTTAATCATGGTCGTTCCTACCCCTAATGGTGAGAAAAATGCTTTGGTATTAGCTGCCGCGGCCATTGCTGGTGTTGACCGTGTATTTTGTATCGGTGGTGCGCAGGCAGTGGGTGCATTGGCTTATGGAACTGAGACTGTTCCGCAAGTGGATAAGATTGTTGGCCCTGGTAATGCTTATGTGGCTGCTGCCAAACGCCGTGTATTCGGTGTAGTGGGTATAGATATGGTTGCAGGGCCTTCTGAAATTTTAGTGATTTGCGATGGAAAAACCAACCCAGATTGGGTAGCGATGGATTTATTCAGTCAAGCTGAACATGATGAATTAGCGCAGGCTATTTTGTTAAGTCCTGATGCTGAGTTTTTAGATAAAGTCAGCACAAGTATTCAAAAACTAGTTGAAGAAATGCCACGCAAAGACATTATTACTACGTCGCTTTCTGATCGAGGTGCGTTAATTTTAGTGCGTGATTTAGACGAAGCCGCAGAGATTAGCAACTATATTGCGCCTGAGCATTTAGAACTTTCGATTGACGACCCGCTCACATTTAGTAAAAAAATCAAACACGCTGGCGCTATATTTATGGGGCGTGATACTTGTGAAGCGCTTGGTGACTATTGTGCAGGTCCAAATCACGTATTGCCAACTTCGCGTACTGCGCGTTTTTCATCACCACTAGGTGTGTACGACTTTCAAAAGCGCTCTAGTTTGATTATGGTGTCTTCAGCAGGCGCACAAACTCTAGGTAAAATTGCCTCAACATTAGCGCACGGCGAAGGCTTGCAAGCACATGCTAGGTCTGCAGAGTTTAGGCTAAAAGGCTAGACCAAAGTAATGAGTAAATTTTGGAGTGATGTTGTACATAAGTTAACCCCGTATGTACCAGGTGAGCAGCCTAAATTAGATAATCTTGTAAAACTGAATACCAATGAAAACCCTTATGGCCCTAGCCCTAAGGTGATTGCTGCACTTAAACTTGAAGCGGCTGATAGTTTAAGACTTTATCCTGATCCCAATTCAGATGCATTAAAGTTGGCAATTGCAGAAACGCATCAGCTTAAAAGTAACCAAGTGTTTGTTGGTAATGGCTCAGATGAAGTATTAGCGCATGTGTTTCAAGCTTTATTGAAGCATGATAAACCACTTTTATTTCCAGATATCACTTATAGTTTTTACCCAGTATATTGCGCTTTATATGATATTCAATATCAGCTTATACCGCTAGCTGAAGACTACACAATTGATGTTGACGACTATAGCCAGCCTAATGGTGGCATCATATTCCCTAATCCTAATGCGCCTACTGGTATTCCGCTTGCATTAGTTGAGATTGAGCGCTTATTACAAAAGAATACCGAATCGGTAGTAGTAATAGATGAAGCTTACGTAGATTTTGGTACAGAATCTGCAGTAACTTTAATCAATAAATATCCAAATCTATTAGTGACACATACTTTATCTAAAGCACGGTCGCTTGCAGGTTTGCGCGTTGGATATGCACTAGGCTCGACAATACTAATTGAAGCATTGATTCGAGTGAAAGATAGTTTTAATTCTTACCCGATTGACCGATTTGCTTCAGCGGGTGCGATTGCGGCCATGCAAGATGTAGCATATTTTAAAAAAACCTGCAGTCAAGTAATTGCAACACGTACAGCACTGATTAGTGATTTAACGAAATTAGGTTTTGAAGTATTGCCATCGGGAGCTAATTTTATATTTGCTAAGCACCATAGCAAAGAAGGAGCAGAACTCACTAGCCAGCTCCGCGAGAAAAGTATTATCGTGCGTCATTTTAAGGCGCCAAGCCGCGTTTCATCTTATTTACGCATTACCATTGGCACAGATGCACAATCACAACTGCTCATTAAAGCACTCGCTGATATTCTGCAGTGAAAACTGACAATAACGGTTTAGTGGTGTTTAATCGCTTAAAAATAGGGTAGAAATTCCGCTAAAATTTACAGCTTAGTACCAATTGGCAGTATTGTTCAGATAATAATTCAAGATTTAATACTAAAATTATTGAAAATAAGCGTGAAAAGTTTGAATTTTCACACTAACTACGGTTATTATGTGGGTTATGTGCGTTTTGTGCACAATAATAAAAACTGTGGTTTAATAAAAAACTGTCTTTAATTTCGTATTTTTAATCTAAATAAATCACAATGTGGTTTATTTTTTAGTTGGAGGATGTATCGTGGCACAAACCCAAATGGCATTAGATTCACTTGATTTCGACGGCACCGTCGCTTTAGCAACTAAAGTTGCTCCACATGTAGATATCTTGGAAATTGGTACACCTTGCATTAAGCACAATGGTATCAAATTGCTTGAAGTTTTACGTGCTAAATTCCCAAACAACAAAATCTTGGTTGACTTAAAAACAATGGATGCTGGTTTCTATGAAGCTGAGCCATTCTATAAAGCTGGTGCAGATATTTGTACAGTATTAGGTACTGCTGATTTAGGCACTATCAAAGGTGTAATTGATGTTGCTAATAAATACGGTAAAAAAGCACAAGTTGATTTGATCAACGTTACTGATAAAAAGACACGTACACAAGAAGTTGCTAAATTGGGCGCTCACATTATTGGTGTTCACACTGGTTTAGATCAACAAGCTGCTGGTCAAACTCCTTTTAATGACCTAGCAATGGTTGCTGGTTTAGGCTTAGGTGTTGATATTTCTGTTGCTGGTGGCGTAAAAGCAGCTACTGCACAACAAGTTAAAGATGCTGGCGCTACAATTATCGTAGCTGGCGCAGCAATTTATGGTGCTACAGATCCAGCTGCTGCTGCTGCTGAAATCACTGCAATTGCACACGGTACTTCTGCTAGTGCTGGCGGCGTTAAAAAATTCCTACCATGGATTATCGCAGCTGCAGTTTTAGTATTGTTAGTTAGTTTATTAAGCGGTAAAAAAGAAGCTCCAGCTGAAGCGCCTGCTACTGAAGCAGCACCAGCTGCAGAAATGGCAGCACCTGCTCCTGAAGCGGCACCAGCGTCTGAGGCTGCTGTGCCAACTGAAGCTGCGCCTGCTGCAACAGAAGCTGCTAAATAATATTCTTTTAGCAAGACTTTATTAGCCATATATGTGGCAATTAAGTTGTCTGTAAAATGAATAATTAGCGCAAGCTAATGAACACAAAGCCTAGTAAAGATAATTTAAACGTCTTGCTAGGCTTTGTTTTTGTAGCCGCTGATACAATAGTGGTTAATATAAAATATTACCAGATAGGTTATTTGGTCTGATTAGATGTGGTTTAGGTTAAAATAATATATTAGTTAGTAATCTACTTTTAAGTGATTTAATATGCGCTCCGCTGAAGTAATAAGAAATACCCTAGAAACACAAATTACTGTCGCTATCAATCTGGATGGCACAGGTGTTTCACAATTCAATACAGGCATAGGTTTTTTAGATCATATGCTTGATCAAATCGCACGCCATGGCATGATGGACATTGCAGTGAATGCCAAAGGGGATTTGCACATAGATGCGCATCATACTGTTGAAGATATAGGCATTACGATGGGTCAGGCATTTACCAAAGCGATTGGTGATAAAAAAGGTATACGTCGCTATGGGCACGCTTATGTGCCTTTAGATGAAGCTTTATCGCGGGTAGTATTAGATGTTTCAGGTCGGCCAGGGTTGTCGTTTGGTTGTGTATTTACACGAGCTGCGATTGGTGAATTTGATGTCGATTTATTCCATGAGTTTTTCCAAGGTTTTGTCAATCACGCCAATGTAACACTGCATATTGATAATTTAAAGGGGCACAATGCCCATCATCAAGCTGAAACGATTTTCAAGGCGTTTGGCCGTGCGTTACGTATGGCGGTAGAGTTTGATGCGCGTATGGAAGGCATCATGCCATCTACTAAAGGAAGTCTATAAACCTTTAGGCTTGCTTAATCATAACTTGCCGCACATATATAAAATAGTATGAAAAAAATAGATATCGCAGTCGTGGATTATGGCATGGGCAATTTACGCTCAGTGTCCAAAGCCTTGGAGCATGTTGCACCATCGAAATCCGTGTTGGTTACTAGTAACCCTGAAGAGATACTGAATGCTGAGCGTGTTGTGTTTCCAGGACAAGGCGCGATGCCAGATTGTATTCGTGAGATGGATGCACGTGGTTTGCGAAATGCCGTAATGAATGCTGCGCAAAATAAGCCATTTTTAGGCATTTGTATAGGTTTGCAAATGCTTTTTGAAGAATCAGAAGAAGGTAATGTCGCTGGTTTGGGTCTGTTTAAAGGTAAGGTAAAGCGCTTTGCCGCGGCAGATATGAAAGATATTCATGGCGATAAGTTAAAAGTGCCGCACATGGGTTGGAATCAGGTCTATCAAGCCAAGAATCGTCAATTGCAGAATAACCAGCAGCAATCTCACCCTTTATGGCAGGGCATAGAAGATGGCGCACGTTTTTATTATGTGCATAGTTATTATATACAGGCCGATGATGCAAGTATCACTGCAGGTTACAGTGAGTATCCTGAAAAGTTTACGAGTGCAATTGCCAACAATAATTTATTTGCCGTACAGTTCCACCCAGAAAAAAGTGCTAGTGCTGGCTTGCAATTGTTAACTAATTTCGTAAACTGGGTGCCTTAATTCCCCTACTAAATATTTATTATCAAGCCCTTTAACCATACTATTTTTGTTTGTTACTATTAAAATCCTACTATGTTAATTATCCCAGCAATTGATCTCAAAGACGGCCATTGTGTGCGCCTAAAACAAGGCCTGATGGAAGAGTCCACTGTATTTTCAGAAGACCCAGGCGCTATGGCGCGCCACTGGGTAGAGCGCGGTGGTAAACGCTTACATTTGGTGGATTTAAATGGCGCTTTCGCAGGTAAACCTGTGAATGAGGCGGCAATTAAATCTATAGTGAGTGCTGTGGGCGGTGATATTCCGATTCAATTGGGTGGGGGTATTCGTGATTTAGAAACCATAGAGCGCTATTTAGATAGCGGCATAAATTACGTAATTATCGGCACGGCAGCGGTTAAAAATCCTGGTTTCTTGCATGAGGCGTGCTATGCATTTCCAGGGCAAATTATTGTTGGCCTAGATGCTAAAGATGGCAAAGTTGCTGTAGATGGCTGGTCCAAGCTTACTGGCCACGATGTGATTGATTTAGCCAAAAAATTTGAAGATTATGGTGTGAGTTCTATTGTTTATACTGATATAGGTCGTGATGGCATGCTCACTGGCGTGAATATCGAGGCGACTGTAGCATTGGCACAAGCACTTACTATCCCAGTGATTGCCTCTGGTGGCGTAACTAATCTAGATGATGTCCGCAAACTATGTGCAGTAGCTGATGAAGGCATAATTGGCACCATCACTGGTCGTGCAATTTATGAAGGCACGTTGGATTTTACTGCAGCACAAAAACTTGCGGATGAATTAAGTGCTCGCTAAACGCATTATTCCTTGTTTGGACGTGACAGATGGTCGCGTAGTTAAAGGCATTAACTTTTTAGAGTTGCGCGATGCAGGTGACCCAGTCGAGATTGCACGTCGTTATGATGAGCAAGGCGCCGATGAGCTGACGTTTTTGGATATTACCGCTAGTTCTGATAATAGAGGTTTAATCCTGCATATTATCGAGCAAGTTGCCTCACAGGTTTTTATTCCATTAACTGTAGGAGGTGGTGTGCGTGAGGTTGAAGATGTTAGACGTTTGCTTAATGCCGGCGCAGACAAAGTCAGCATCAATACAACCGCAGTGTTGAATCCGCAGATGGTGGCCGATGCTGCGAGTCGATTTGGTTCACAATGTATAGTAGTGGCGATAGATGCTAAAAAGGTAGACAATCAACCATTTGAGTGGGAAGTATTTACGCATGGTGGTCGCAAAGCGACAGGCTTAGATGCAGTCAAATGGGCCGAATACATGGCAAGCTTAGGTGCAGGAGAGCTGCTGGTCACCAGTATGGATCGTGATGGTACAAAAATCGGTTTTAATAACCCATTGAATCGTGCAATTTCAAATGCAGTCGATATACCGATTATTGCCTCTGGTGGTGTAGGTAATTTGCAGCATTTAGTTGATGGTGTAAAAGTAGGTGGCGCAGATGCAGTGCTGGCAGCTAGCATTTTTCACTATGGAGAATACACGGTTAAACAGGCTAAAGAATATATGCAGCAAAACGGTATTGAAGTCAGGCTATGAATTGGTTAAATGAAGTAAACTGGGATGCAAATGGCTTAGTGCCAGTGATTGCGCAAGAGTATGATACCGGCCATGTACTTATGTTTGCTTGGATGAACCGCGAAGCCCTGCAACTGAGTAATGATACTAAGCAAGCTGTATATTGGTCTCGGTCGCGCAATAAATTATGGCGCAAAGGCGAGGAATCGGGTCATGTGCAGTATGTGCATGAAATTAGGCTAGATTGCGATGAGGACGTGATTCTCATCAAAGTAGAGCAAGTTGGCGGTATTGCATGTCACACTGGTCGCCATAATTGCTTTTTTAAGAAATTAGATAATGGTGATTGGTCGGTAGATCAACCAGTGATCAAAAATCCAGAAGAAATTTATAAACATGAGTGATATTCTAAATCGTTTAGCTGACTTACTAGAAGAGCGTAAAAGTGCAGATCCCCAGTCATCTTACGTTGCAAAACTTTATGCAAAAGGCCTTGATAGCATACTCAAAAAGGTGGGTGAAGAGGCTACTGAAACAATCATCGCAGCAAAAGATGGCAATAAAGAAGATATTATTTATGAAACTGCAGACCTGTGGTTTCATACCTTAATAATGTTGGCTCACGCTGGGCTCAAACCGCAAGATGTACTTGATGAATTAGCTAGACGTGAAGGTTTATCAGGTATTGTCGAGAAAGCGTCGAGACTAGAATAATGACGACAGACTGCATTTTTTGTAAGATTGTGAATGGTAGCATCCCATCAAAAAAAATCTATGAAGATGATGATGTTATTGTCTTTAATGACATTAAACCACTTACTAAGATACATTTTTTAATTGTACCTAAACTACATATAGAAAGTTTGGCTGATTGCGAGGTGCAGCATCAGGCCCTGTTAGGAAAAATGCTCTTGCTTGCGCCTAAACTTGCTAAAGAACAAGGATTAGCTGGTTTTCGTACCATGATCAATACAGGTCGTGAGGGCGGTCAAGAAGTATTTCACATTCATGTACATGTGTTTGGTGGTGGCGATAAGCTACCAAGAACTTAATATTATTTAGTGGAATTATTTTTAGGAGAGTCAACATGGGTTCATTCAGTATTTGGCATTGGTTGATTGTATTGCTGATAGTAGTGCTGGTGTTTGGCACTAAGAAACTGCGTAATATGGGTAGTGATGTAGGTGGAGCTGTAAAGAACTTCAAGGATGCGATGGGTGAAGAAAAAGCTGATGCTGATTCAGTCACACTTAATACAATTAAAAATGATACAACGTCTAATTTAATTGAAGCCGAAGTCACGCAGGTGCCAACGGCAAAAGTGGCACCTAGAAAAAGGTCTGCCACTGCAGCTAAACCTGCTGTTAAAAAGCCTGCAGCAGCAAGTGCTAAACCTAAAGCAGCAGCAAAACCTAAAGCTGCAATTACGAGCAAAGCTAAGTAATTTTTAAATGATAGTAATTATTTAGGTATTAATTTTTATGTTTGATGTTTCTTTCTCTGAGTTAATGGTGATTGCCGTGGTTGCGCTGATTGTGATTGGCCCAGAGAAATTGCCAAAGGTAGCGAGAACACTAGGTGCACTCACGGGGCGTATGCAGAGATATGTAGCGCAAGTGAAGGAAGAAGTAAATCGTGAAGTACGTTTTCAGGAGTTACAACAGCTTCAGCAAGAAATTAAAGAAACAGCTACTAAAACTCAAGCTAATTTTCAACGTAAAGCTGATGCCTTAACTCAAGATTTAGATTTCGATGACGTACACTCTAAGAATAACGAAGAAGTGAAAGGCGATATGGTGGAGTTGCCGCAAGAAACTATGCTAAAACAAACCACAACAAAAGTAGTTAAAAAAGCCATTAAAAAAACTAGCACACAAGAATAAGAATTGCTAAAGAAAACATAACAGTGACACCCACCGATAATTTTATTTCCCACTTGATTGAATTGCGTGATCGTTTATTACGCATCGTCGTTGGTTTTATTGTCGTTTTCGTAGCGTTTTTCCCATTTGCCAATAAAATCTACGCATTACTTGCAGCACCCTTGCTAAGTAAACTGCCTGCTGGTGGTCAAATGATTGCAACCGCGGTCACTACACCATTTTTTGTACCAATGAAAGTCGCCATGATGGCTGCCTTCCTTGTTTCACTCCCACATACTTTGTATCAAGTATGGGCGTTTGTGGCGCCTGGATTATACGCACATGAGAAAAAATTCATGATTCCCATCATCATTGCCAGTAGTTTGTTGTTTCTTACGGGCATGGCATTCGCGTATTTCTTGGTATTCCCAATAATATTTGGTTTTATTGTACACGCTGCACCACAAGGTGTAGCGGTCATGACAGATATTGGTAATTATTTAGATTTTGTATTGACGCTGTTTTTCGCGTTTGGCCTAGCATTTGAAGTGCCAATTGCGGTCGTGATGGCAGTACGTTTTGGCTGGGTTAGTATTAAGCAACTTAATGAAGTGCGCGGTTATGTAATCGTTGGTGCATTTATTGTAGGTGCAATATTTACGCCGCCCGATGTCATCTCTCAGTTTATGCTGGCGATGCCCATGTGGTTATTGTATGAGCTAGGCATATTGGTAGCAAAATTTACTAAGCAAGCCCCTGAGCATAAAATCTTACCGCCTGCACAATAGGGTTATTAGCAACTACTCTTTAGCAACTGCAGGCTTAGGTCTTTTGCCTATTAAAACCGTTACGTTAAGTGTTTTTTCAGCGCGTGCAATTTTAAGGGTCGCATTTTGATTGGGGGTTAACACCGCAATTAAATTCAACATACTGCCACTATCTGATACTGGCTTGCCGTCAATCGCTAATAAAATATCACCAGCACGCAAACCTGCTTTATCTGCTGGGCTACCCCGTAAAACGCCCGCAACTAGCGCACCTTCTGCCATTTTCAGTTTGAATGATTCAGCAAGCTCAGGAGTAATGTCTTGTGCTTCAATGCCTATCCAGCCACGTGTTACGTTGCCCTTAGTCACAATTTGTTCCATCACTTGGCGCGCTAAAGTGGCTGGAATGGCAAAGCCTATACCCATAGAGCCTCCACTACGGGAGTAAATAGCACTATTCACGCCTACTAAATTACCTTCAGTATCTATCAATGCACCACCAGAGTTACCAGGGTTGATTGAGGCATCGGTCTGAATGAAATTTTCAAAGGTATTGATGCCTAGATGGTTGCGGCCAAGCGCACTGACGATACCTTGCGTAACTGTTTGGCCTACACCAAATGGATTGCCAATTGCTAACACCACATCGCCCACATTAAGTTTGTCTGAGCTGGCGAAAGTAATTGCTGGTAGATGATCAGCATCAATTTTAATCAGTGCTAAATCGGTATCAGGGTCTGTACCAACCACTTTGGCTGAAATCTTTCTACCGTCTGCCATTGCTACTTCAATTTCATCAGCAGCTGCTACAACGTGATTGTTAGTTAAAATTAAACCTTGCTCGCTGACAATGACGCCTGAGCCCAAGCTATTTTCAGGTTGCGATGGATTATCCATACCGTCCAATTGATCGCCAAAAAATTGGCGAAATGTAGGGTCGTCTAGGTATTTTTGATGTGGATTAGCGGGCGCATTCTTGCTGGTAAAAATGTTTACCACAGCAGGCATAGCCTTTTTTACTGCATGGCTGTATGAGCTTACCATGTTGTTATTATTAGCATTTGTGCTGGATTCAACTTGTTTGACTACAACTGTGTTGTTGGTCCTATCGAGGACGCCACCAAGCCAATTTGGAAAAAACATGCGCAGCAGAAAAAGTATTGCTAGACACACTGTAATCGCTTGAGCGAATATCAGCCAAAACTTTTTATATAAGTGATTATCCATAATGTTAAATGCTTAAATTCGATATAAAGTAGTATGGTGTAAATGTGTTAAAAATCAATATGAGTCATCATAAATAGAACAAAAAGGTTGTAAGCAAATGGTAAAAATCAATGAGTTAACTCATTATACCCAACAATTACTGCAAGTTGAGCGTTTCAAAGATTACTGCCCAAACGGCCTGCAAGCAGAGGGTAAAATTGAGGTGCGCAAAATTGTGACAGGCGTTACGGCCAGTATGGCGTTGTTAGAAGCTGCACTGCAAGCTAATGCAGATTTGATCCTAGTGCATCATGGCTATTTTTGGCGTAATGAAGATGCAAGGATTATTGGTATTAAGCGGAATCGAATCGCTTTCTTATTGAAAAATGATTTAAATTTATTAGCTTATCATTTGCCTTTAGATGCGCATCCTACACTTGGCAATAATGCTCAATTGGGCAAAGTGCTTGGTATTGAGATAGCAGGGTTCGCAGGAGAGTCAAATGTTGTCGCTTATGGCAATTTGCAAAGTCCTGTTAAATTATATGATTTTATAAAACACATAGAAGTTAGGTTGCAACGTTCACCTTTAGTCATAGGTGATTTGCAGAAGATGGTACAAAAAGTTGCTTGGTGCACAGGCGCAGCGCAAAGTTATATTGATACTGCAATTGAATTGGATGTAGACGTATTTATTAGCGGTGAAATCTCAGAACAAACCACACATCAGTCGGTCGAATCTGGCGTATCTTATATTTCTGCAGGGCATCACGTAACAGAACGTT
This sequence comes from Methylotenera sp., assembly GCA_046594825.1. Classification (GTDB taxonomy): domain Bacteria; phylum Pseudomonadota; class Gammaproteobacteria; order Burkholderiales; family Methylophilaceae; genus Methylotenera. The sequence continues at coordinate 3,474 of JBKJRF010000228.1, read as the reverse complement.
ATGGCGTGCAAGCTTTGGGTGAACACTTGGCCGAAAAATTTAATATTGAACATGAATTTATAGATATAAATAATCCTCTTTAATTGTTTTATTTCAGTCACTTATAAAATAAGTCTTTAATTTTTCGGCAAAGAAATGTATAATCCTGCGCTTTACGTCAGCTAGCATTTTGAGCATCTTGTGATGGTCTAAATACTGATTTGTCGTTGCAATACCGAATTTGCAGTGAATTTTTAATTTAGGCTTTTAAAATAAAAAGAAAAATAAGCCGAAATTATTGAAATAATTTTTAGTAATTTAAATTGTTAAGTAATTTTTGTTAAGTAATTAATGTCATTCGCCTCAAAAGGACGGATATCATTTTAAACTCACGAGGAAAACATGTCAGACAATCAGCATGGCAAGCATCAAGCAAGTCCGCAACAGTCCAGTTCACAACAAGGAACACTTTCTCAGGTAGATGCAGAAAAACGCAAATTCTTAATTGCAACTTCAGCAGTAGGCGCAATAGGCGTAGCAGCAGTAGCTGTACCTTTTGTAAAAAGCATGACACCAAGTGAGCGTGCTAAAGCGGCTGGTGCGCCAGTTGAGGTGGACATCAGTAAAATTGAGCCAGGTGCAATGATGACCGCAGAGTGGCGTGGTAAGCCTGTGTGGATTATTAACCGTACCGATGAAATGATAGCAGAGCTGGCAAAACATAATGATCAGCTTTCAGACCCGAACAGTGGTGTAATTTCACAACAACCAAGCTATTGTAAGAATGCAGATCGCTCAATTAAGCCAAATTTAGCGGTAATCGTGGGTATCTGTACACATCTGGGTTGTTCGCCTTCAGCTAAATTACAAGCAGGTGGCGACATGGGCGAGAAGTGGGTGGGTGGTTTTTTCTGTCCCTGCCATGGTTCAAAGTTTGACTTAGCTGGTCGTGTGTACAAGGGTTCTCCAGCGCCTATCAATTTAGTAGTGCCGCCATATAAATACTTGGCTGACAACACTTTGCTTATTGGCGTAGATACTGAAGAGAAGGCCTAATCATGACTAATAAAAATAAATCAGTATTTGCAAACGCGCTAGATAATACTGTTAATTGGGTGGATGAGCGTTTTCCGCTAACTAGCAATATCAAAGCGCATTTAACTGAATACTACGCACCTAAAAATTTCAATTTCTGGTACTTTTTCGGTTCGCTTGCAATGTTGGTATTGGTGCTGCAAATCATTACAGGTATTTTCTTAACTATGCACTATAAGCCGGATGCTGATTTGGCATTTGGTTCTGTTGAATACATTATGCGTGATGTGCCATGGGGCTGGCTCATCCGTTATATGCACTCTACAGGCGCTTCAATGTTTTTTGTTGTTGTTTACTTGCATATGTTCCGCGGCATTATTTATAGTTCATATCGCAATCCACGAGAGTTGATTTGGTTGTTCGGTGTAGCGATATTCTTATGTTTAATGGGTGAAGCATTTTTTGGTTACCTATTACCATGGGGTCAAATGTCCTACTGGGGTGCGCAAGTGATTGTGAATCTTTTTTCAGCGATTCCATTCATTGGTCCTGATGTATCTGAATGGTTGCGCGGTGATTACCTCGTGTCTGATGCGACTTTAAACCGGTTCTTCGCATTTCACGTGATTGCTTTACCTTTAGTATTGCTGGGCTTGGTAGTTTCGCATTTAATTGCTTTGCATGAAGTGGGTTCAAATAATCCAGACGGTATCGAAATCAAGAAATTGAAAGACAAGAAAACTGGCATTCCACTAGATGGCATTGCATTTCATCCTTACTATACCGTTAAAGATTTGGTGGGCGTAGTAGTATTCCTGATGGTGTTCTCAGCGATTATTTTCTTTGCACCTGAAATGGGTGGTTATTTCTTGGAAGCAAACAATTTTGTGCCGGCAGATGCACTTAAAACACCAGCACACATTGCGCCAGTATGGTATTTCACACCTTATTACTCAATCTTACGTGCAGTACCCCCTGTTATGAACTCACAATTTCCTGGGGTTGCAGCAATGGGTTTATCAGTGATGGTTTTTGCGCTGTTGCCTTGGTTAGATAAAGGTGCGGTAAAGTCTATTCGTTATCGTGGCACTCTGTATAAAAAATGGTTGGCTGCATTCGTAGTGAGCTTTGTCGTATTGGGTTACTTAGGCACAGTGCCTTCAAATATATGGGGCCAATTTGGCGGCATGATGGGTAATGCTGATCGAGCAACAGTAGTGGCGCGTGTATTCACGGTTATCTACTTTGCATTCTTCATATTGATGCCGTGGTACACCAAAAAAGATAAAACCTTGCCAGTGCCAGAAAGGGTGACAGGATAAGCGCCATGAAAAATAACAATATAATCAAAAACGTTTTATTAGTGTTAATGCTACTGCCGTTATTTGTGTCGATTCAGCAAGCCTTTGCTAACGAAGATGTGCATTTGGATAAGGCGCCGATTGATGCGTCTAATTATGAGTCGCTGCAACGTGGTGCGCGTACTTTTACCAACTACTGTTTAAATTGTCATAGTGCAAATTACATGCGTTATAACCGTTTGCTGGAAATTGGTTTAACCGAACAGCAAATCAAAGAAAATTTGATTTTTACTGGCGATAAAGTAGGCGACCAAATGAAGGTTGCTATGAATAAAAAAGAGGCTAAAACATGGTTTGGTGTTGCACCGCCTGATTTATCTGTCGAGGTTAGGGCGCGAGGTGCCGATTGGATCTATAGCTATATGCGCGGTTTCTACCGTGATAGCACGCGTCCAACTGGCTGGAATAATACTGTGTATGACAAAGTGGCTATGCCGCATATATTGTACGAGTTGCAAGGTGAGCAGGCTCTGAATCATGAAACACATGAGCTTACGCTTGCAAAGCCAGGAAAGTTGTCAGTTACAGAATACGATGCTATGGTTGGCGATTTAACGAATTATCTGGCTTTTATGTCTGAGCCAGCAAAACAACAGCGCAATCATATGGGCTGGTTTGTACTACTGTTTTTGGGGGTGTTGTTAGTACTTACTTACAAACTCAAAAAAGCTTATTGGAAGGATATACACTAAATGATGACTTTATACTCAGGGACTACTGATCCCTACAGCCACCGATGCCGAATTGTTTTGTTTGAAAAAGGCATGGATTTTCAAGTCATCGATGTTGATCTTGCGAATAAACCGGAAGATTTAGCCGTGATTAATCCGTACAACCAAGTGCCAGTGTTGGTTGAACGTGATTTGGTATTGTCAGAAGCGAACATTATCAATGAATACATCGATGAGCGCTTTCCGCATCCGCAATTGATGCCGCCAGATCCAGTGATGCGCGCACGTGCAAGATTGTTCTTATATAACTTTGAGAAAGAGTTGTTTGATCATATTAAAGATATTGAGTCTGGTGATGATGAGAAGGCAGATAAGGCGCGTATTACTATTCGTGATAATTTGACGCAGCTAGTGCCGATTTTATCTAA
>JBKJRF010000139.1:0-4899 GCA_046594825.1 Methylotenera sp. | reverse complement strand
GTTTGCTGGTGATTAAAAAACCCTGGCCATCAATGATACGTACCATCTACAACGACCCTGAACGCTTCGTTTCAAGCTACTACCCGGTAGATTTAGGCGGCAAGCTTTACCTTGCAGGCGATGGTGCAGTGCGTGATGCGAAAACTGGTAACTTTACCATTATGGGTCGTATTGATGATGTATTGAACGTGTCTGGTCACCGCTTGGGCACAATGGAAATTGAATCTGCATTGGTTTCAAATCCATTAGTCGCAGAAGCTGCCGTAGTAGGTAAACCACACGATATTAAGGGCGAGTCAGTCGTTGCTTATGTAGTATTAAAAGGTAAACGTCCGGAAGGCGATGAAGCGAAAAAGATCGTCGCGAATCTACGTGACTGGGTAGGCAAAGAAATCGGCCCGATTGCTAAACCAGATGAAATTCGTTTTGGTGACAACTTACCTAAAACCCGCTCAGGCAAAATCATGCGTAGGCTATTACGTAGCTTGGCAAAAGGGGAAGAAATCACATCGGATATCTCAACATTAGATAACCCAGCGATTTTAGAACAGCTTAAAGAAGTAGTGAAATAAAGTTGGTTAATTAAATCATGGAAGGTTTGCTAGTACTAGTTGCGCTTATATTGGCAGCCTTCTTTTTGATGCGCGGTAAGTAATCAAGTGCCTTTATCAGAATTTAACAATGTTTTACTTGATGGCTTGCAATTCTGTTCTAAAGTTTATGCCCTTTTTGAAAAAATTCGCCAAGAAGAAGGTGGAGTCTCTAAGTTAAGGCTTCGAAAATCAAATGTCGAGAAAAGACTTATCGAAGAATTATTACCACTATGTAAGTACATACAGACTAAATACAGAGAAGGAAGATACATTTCGATAAAGTGGGTAAATGGTAGTCAGAAGTTTGATGCTGAAATTCAGCAAAGAGCTGCATATATTGACCAAGGATATTTCCCAAAATTAAGCTATCTTGAAGTCACCTGCGCAATGCATAAGAATGAATATCTCAGTAGAGAGCACTTAGATAAAGAAGGTTGGGCTTTGGGGCTGGAGGGAATTAAGAGATTACCAACACGCGAAATCATCTCAGAACCTACTTGTCATTCAAACTCTGACTTTATTGTCAGCTTTAGTAAAACAGTAATGGATCAAATAAATAAGAAAACAGCCAATACTTATCCCACGAACACCACGCTGATTATTCAATGCTCACTTAATACACTTTATTATCCAAATGAATGGGAAATGCTTATAAGTGAATTAAAGAGAGATATTCAAGAACACAACTTTCAAGAGATTTTTATATTCGATGCAGTTTTTGGTTATTTTTCTAGCATCTACAACAAATCTATTTAAAACATTCGGTCTTTTTAATTGTCGCACTGTAATGAATAAATTCAATTCCTCGTTTCAACACAAGTGCCTAGTTGCGCTTGGTCTATCAACCATATTGATCAACTCCGCACTTGCCAGTGACAATTTACAAAAAATCATTCAAGACGACAAACAATGGGTACATCCGCGTAAAGACTTTGCTAATACTGGCTACAGCGGGCTGAGTCAAATTGAATCAAGCAATATCAGTAAACTCAAACTAGCGTGGACGTTTTCTACAGGTGTGAATCGTGGTCACGAAGGTTCACCTCTTGTGATTGGCAATATGATGGTAGTACATACGGCTTTCCCGAATAATATTTACGCGCTAGACTTAAATCATAATCAAAAAATCATTTGGTCTTTCTTTCCGAAACAAGACCCGCAAACGCAGGCTTTATTGTGTTGCGACACAGTCAATCGAGGTTTGGGTTACGGTGATGATAAGATTTTTTTACAGCAGAATGACGGCGTACTAGTTGCACTAGATGCAAAAACTGGCAAACCAATATGGCAGACCAAAGTCAATGATATTAAAACAGGCGCTAGCAATACTAATGCGCCGCATGTGATTAAAGACAAGGTCATCACGGGTTGTAGCGGTGGTGAATATGGCGTGCGCTGTTTTATTGCAGCCTATCACATTAAAGATGGCTCATTAGCATGGAAAGCTTATAGTACAGGGCCTGACAGCGAAACATTGATAGGTACAGATTTCAACCAAGCAAACCCGCACCACTCTGCATTATCAGCTTATGAAAATGTAAAAGGTGGTAACAAAGAAGGTGGCTCTTTCAAGGCGCTCACCAAAGACCAACTGAAATTTCCAGAAGCCGATTTAGGCGTGAAAACTTGGCTAAAACCACAAGCCTTGCAAGATGGCTGGCAACATGGCGGTGGACCAGTATGGGGCTATTTTTCTTATGACCCTAAACTTAATCTCATGTATTACGGTACTGGCAATCCTTCGATATGGAATGCAGATGTACGGCCTGGTGACAATAAATGGGCAATGACGATTTTTGCGCATGATGTAGATACTGGCATAGCAAAATGGGGCTACCAGATGACGCCGCATGACGAGTGGGATTACGATGGCATCAACGAGATTATTTTGTGGGATAGCAATGGCAAAAAGCTAGCTACCCACTTTGACCGCAATGGTTTTGGTTATACATTTGACCGCACTAACGGCAGTTTATTGGTAGCTAAAAAAATGCACCCGTTTGTGAACTGGGCAACCAGTGTAGATTTAACAACCGGCATACCGCAAAAAGACCCAAAATATTCTGCACATGAAGATACTTCTACTAAAAATATCTGCCCCGCGGCACTAGGTGTTAAAGACCAGCAACCTGCTGCTTATTCACCCAAAACCAAGCTATTTTATGTGCCATTAAATCATTTGCGCATGGATTACGATGTGGTAGAAGCCAAATATACTGCAGGCCAGCCATGGGTGGGTGCAGGGCTTACCATGCACCCTGGTCCTGACGGCGTGACAGGTGGTTTCATAGCATGGAATGGCTTAACTGGTAAAGCGCAATGGTATAACAAAGAACCCTATTCTATTTGGAGCGGCGCGATGGTCACTGGTGCCAACTTAGTATTTTATGGCACACTGGATAGATGGTTCAAAGCAGTAGACGCAAACTCAGGTAAAGCATTGTGGAAATTTCAAGTGGGTTCAGGCGTGATTGGTAATCCCTTTACTTACTCGCATAAAGGTAAACAATATGTAGGTGTAATGTCAGGTATTGGTGGCTGGGCTGGCATTGCAATCAACTTGGGACTAACTGAAGATGCCGACGGTGCGGGTGCCGCTGGTGCATACAGGGTATTAACAAAGTGGAATGCCGCGCCAGGTGGTGGTGCGGTGAATGTGTTTAGCCTTTAATCAAGGAAATTGATATTTCGGGTAAAATAGCGTTTTACTTAATTCAAGCATTCGTATGTCATCCCTGCAAGAAGAAATCAAACGTCGCCGTACCTTTGCCATTATTTCACACCCTGATGCGGGTAAAACTACACTTACTGAAAAACTACTATGGTTTGGTGGTGCTATTCAAGTAGCGGGTGAAGTACGTGGCCGTAAAGCCTCACGCCATGCAACGTCGGACTGGATGGAGCTAGAAAAACAACGCGGCATTTCAGTCACATCATCGGTGATGCAATTCCCATATCGTGAACACATGGTGAACCTGCTTGATACACCAGGTCATGACGACTTCTCTGAAGATACCTATCGTACGCTTACTGCAGTGGATTCTGCGGTAATGGTAATTGACTCAGTCAATGGTGTTGAAGCTCAAACCATCAAACTGCTCAATGTGTGTCGCATGCGCGATACGCCTATCATTACTTTTATCAATAAACTAGACCGAGAAAGCCGTGCGCCGATTGAGTTGCTAGACGAAATTGAAACTACGCTAGGTATGGAATGTGCGCCTATGACATGGCCAATAGGTATGGGCAAAAGCTTTAGAGGTGTTTATAACCTGTATAACGATACTGTTTCATTTTTTGACCCACGTGCTGATAAAGGTACATCTGAAACTATTAAAGGTTTAGATAATCCTCGTTTAGATGAATTACTTGGTCGCGTAGCGGATGACTTACGTATTGATATTGAACTAGTACGTGGTGCTTCACATACCTTTGATGCTGCACGCTATTTAAACGGCAAACAAACACCGGTATTTTTTGGCTCTGCTATTAATAATTTCGGAGTTCAATCTTTACTGGATGCGGTCGTTGACCTATCCCCTGCGCCGCTTACACGCAATACCGCCAGCCGTGAAATTGCACCTGATGAAGCAAAGTTTTCTGGTTTTGTATTCAAAATTCAAGCTAATATGGATCCTAAGCATCGCGACCGTATCGCCTTCTTGCGGGTATGTTCTGGACGTTTCGAACGTGGCATGAAGATTAAACAAGTCTCGACTGGTAAATTGATGGCAGTAAATAATGCCATCACCTTTATGGCGCAAGACCGTACCACGATGGATGAAGCGTATTCGGGCGATATTATCGGCATTCCTAATCACGGTACGATTAAAGTTGGCGATACCTTCAGCGAAGGCGAATCGCTCAAATTCACCGGTATTCCATCATTTGCGCCTGAATTTTTCCGCCGAGCCAGACTAAAAAATCCGCTCAAAATGAAGCAGCTACAAAAAGGTTTACAGCAACTTGCAGAAGAAGGTGCATCACAGCTGTTCCGCCCTTTACTATCAAACGACCTGATTTTAGGCGCAGTCGGCATGTTGCAGTTTGACGTGGTGGCGCACCGCTTAGAACATGAATATGGCGTGGATATTGTGTTTGAAAATTATGATTGCTATACCGCACGCTGGTTAAGGGGTAAGGATTCAGACCTGAGTGCAATTGCAGATAAATATGGCTTTAACGTAGCGCTAGATGGTGCTGAAGAGTATGTTTACCTCGCACCAAACCGTGTGAATTTACAAATGGCACAAGAGCGTTACCCAGATATCGAGTTTTTAGAAACGCGTGAAATCATCTAAAATTT
>JBKJRF010000089.1:0-3879 GCA_046594825.1 Methylotenera sp. | reverse complement strand
GCCATGGATATGACGCTTAGCATTACTGAAGCCGCAATCGCAGAGATCGCAAGCGCAGGGTTTGATGCAGTATATGGCGCACGACCTTTGAAACGTGCTATTCAAAGCGAGATTGAGAATCCATTGGCTCGTGAGATTTTGGCTGGTAATTTTGTGGCAAAAGATACAATACTGGTTGAATGCAAGGCAGGAAAGATGACGTTTACAAAAGGCTGATTCGCGCGCAAGCTATCATGAATGAAAACACTCATCGCCATTTTTTTAGTAGCGACTTTAAATATAACATTGGGTGTTGGTATTAGTGCGGCTTATAGCCAAAGTGAGTTGGAAACCTTTGATAATGAACCGCCTCTAATTAAAAAACTGCTTGAGCAAGCAAGTGTGTTGTTGACTGATGAAAATGACGCAGATGCAGCTTGGAAAGCAGCTAATTTGTATTGTGAGGCGGCACGTTATGGTAGTGCGGAAGGTATTTATCGGCTAGGGATGTTGTATGCTTTTGGGCGCGGTGTGCCTGCAAACCGCGATTATGCAGCCAATCTGTTTGGCATAGCCTCTGTTCACGGTCATTTTGAAGCGCAGAAAATGCTGGAGACAATTGAAATCAAGACCACTGATACGCCACTTTGTGTATTGGAAGCAGTTGCGCCAGAAAAAGCACCTAAAACCCAATATGCAGTACATCAAGGCTCACCTGCGATCGATGCTTATGTGGCGCAGTTGCCGAAAAGTAAGCGTTGGGTGGTTGATTTGGTTGGCACGATTGCTGATTGGTACAAAGTGGATGAAAAACTGGTGCTATCTATTATTACGGCTGAATCTGGTTTTAAAGTGACTGCACAGTCTAATAAAGAGGCACATGGCTTAATGCAGCTAATCCCAGCCACGGCGGAGCGCTTTAATGTAAAGAATGCTTTTAATGCGAGCCAAAATATTAAAGGTGGGGTAGCGTATTTGCGCTGGTTGCTTTCATATTTTAGAGGCGATGTTACTTTGACTGTGGCTGCTTACAATGCGGGTGAGGGGGCAGTGGATAAATACAAAGGCGTGCCACCCTATAAAGAAACCAGAGCCTATGTTAAGAAAGTACTGAGTTTATACCAAGCGAAACGTCATACTTTTGATGAAAATATCACTATCGCATCGCCTGCATTAAAGAAAGATATGCAGAAAGGAGTTTAAAGTGAGTCGAGTTAAATTATTGGTGATATTGAGTTTAGTCAGTGCTTTATCTATTGCCGGCTGCGCAAGTAATACAACAAAAACCACCCAAATAGACCGAATTACCCCAGAAGAGTTGGCTAAAATAATGCCGCCGCCTATTGCCACTGTCAGTTTAGAGGCCATTGTCGAGCAGGCTAAACAAGGTAAAACACCTGAGGAGATTATTGCCAGTATTAAAGCTAGCAACTCACGCTATGAGTTAACACCTAGCCAAACCTTGGCACTAAGTAAGCAAGGTGTAGATGTTAAAGTGTTAGATTACATCCATCAAAGCAATGAGCTGGCTAAACAAAATGCCATTGCTGATGAAATCAACAAACGTGAACAAGCAAAAATTATTGCACAGAAGCAGCTAGAACAAGAGCGACGTTTATCTCGCGGTCGGTTTTATGATGATCCTTTTTATCGGCCTTATTACTGGGGTTATCCATATTGGGGTAGTCAGTTTTACTGGGAACCTAGTTTTTACTATAGGCGTCGAAGGTGAAGATAACATTCTAAATTCCTATATAAAGTAGGTATTGAGGGTGCTAGCTACTATGCAGCGTTTCAATAAGTAATGGTTAGTGTACGTGGATCGGAGCCAGAGCAAGTTCCAGTAGTGCAAGTGCCTGCCTGATTGGCGGGCATGGTGCCACTAATGGTATGGGTTTGCCCTGGGCCTGTACCTGAACTAGTGGTTGCACTCAATGATAATGAATAGTTCAAACCTGCTACAACACCACTATTTGCATCTAATGCTAAATTGTAAGAAAGACTAGGAGTGCAATTCAGCACGATATTAGAGTTTGGCGCTACAAGAGGAGTAGCCCTGAATGCGGTATAAGTGCCAAAAGCGACGCTGTCGATGCTGGTAACCGAGCATATTGCGGGGTTAATGATTGTCACAGGAAAAGTATTGGTGTCCGTGCCTGTCCCCCCTAATATGCTTATAGGGGTATAACTCACGCTAATTGTCACAGTGTCGGTATAGGTTCCTGCAGGAACATACTGCCCTAATGTCGTGATACAACCCCAATAATTTACGGTAACACTACTGTTAGAAGCAACACTTCCTGTAATAGAGCTGGTGGACGAAAAAGCCGTAGTACAGCCACTATTGCTGTAGGTGTCATATGAAATAAAGTTGCCGCTTAAGCTCGCTTGATTGAGTACCCCAGTTGCATTGAGGCCATTATTTACAGTAACGGTGTAATTCGTACTAGCTGGATCCAATATCCCTTTACTACAATTTAAACTAAAACTTGATTGAGTAATATTCGGGGTGAGACTCGCTGGTAAATAAGTAGTAGAAAATCCTGTAGATGAAATCGTGCAATTAATAGTTGCATGGGCCCATGGGGCTAAAAGCAATAGGAGCAAGGGTATTATTATTTTTAAAAAATTCAATTTCATCGTGTAGTTCCTTTGCAAAGTAGCGGGCCAAGTCGTGGAATTTCGTCGGGTTTTTCTGGTGGTAGTGTGACATTAAACTTACATTGTTGCTCTTTCCAGTTCAGCAATATACGGTTGGTGTCTTGCAGACCAGTCACAAAGGCCTCGCCACGGCGAGCCACATAGAACTCTTGTTTATCATCTTCAATTTGCACGATAGCACCAGCTGGCGCCGGCTCGCCATCCTCTAATTGAATTTTCAGTAAAGCGCCACGACCACTACGCACTGGAAAGCTTAACTTTACCCCGCTACGCCACGCGGGTACTACATCTCGCTCTATCGAATCTAGTTCAGCACTTACTGGTAAGTCCTGAGGGTTTAACCGTATGGAGTTGCTCTGATATGGAGATAAGCGTGGAATCAAGGCAATACCTTTAGCATCGGTTTTTGTGAGCATATTGTTACCAATGCCAACGCCGATATTGCCATAGTCCTTGACTTCAGCTAGAGCGAAACTGTCGGTTAAGCGCTGCGTGGCAAACACATGACCGTCTGTAGCAATTATTCCGCCATTTGCACCTAGGCGCACAGCGGTTTGGTCAGGCGTGGTACTTACATCGCCAGTCAAAGTGCCGTAACGGCCATAATAATAGATACCAGCCTCTTCACGGCTTTGGTTTTGTTGTTGTCCTGCTAATGTGCGCCATCCAAGATGATTCTCTTGATCAGGGTTTTGACTATAAGTGGCATAAAAGTCATTTTTTGTGCCATTACTGTTGGCATAAGCGGTGGCTACTTTGTTGTTATCTAGTGGTACAACAAAAGTCAATCCCACAGAACGGCTGGTGACGTCACTGGTTCTTGCCTCGCTGGCGTTAAGAATCAAGCTACTACTTTTACCTATGCGTTTGTTGTAGTTCGCGGAGAGAGTAGTGACGGAAGGGGAATCATACTGCTGAATCTTGGCAAAACCAAAACCGAAGGTGCCTAGTCTGTCATTGGCATAACTTATATTACCTGCCAGTTGTAGCTTGATTGGTGCTACTGTTACTTCTTGCCCTAAATCACGAAAGTCATTGGAAGCGCTTTGTGCTTGAAAATATGCACCGAAGCGCAAGTCTTGGTGTTCTAGGCCTAGTAACCATTGTGTGCCGCTGCCCAATTTTTTTTCATTGCTACCAGCTGGGCAGATTCGCAGCAGCTGGTAGCAATGAAAAAAAATTGGGCAGCGGCACACAATGGTTACTAGGCCTAGAACACCAAGACTTGCGCTTCGGTGC
>JBKJRF010000041.1:0-5932 GCA_046594825.1 Methylotenera sp. | reverse complement strand
AATTTCTTCATTAGTAATTAGCAAAGACGGAGCTAAGGTAATGACATTTTTTTGGTAACCACCAATATCTAATACCAGACCATATTTTTTGCCGCCAATCTCAATATCACCTTTCAGGCCTTCATTAAACATGCGGTCAGCTAATGCTTTACTTGGCGTAAAGCCATCTTCAGTACAAAGCTCAATACGCAATGCCAAACCCAAACCACTCACATCCCCTACTACGTTCCAACGTGATTTTAGTTCTTGAATTCGTTTTAAAAAATATGCGCCGCGCTCAAGAATTTGTGGCTCGAAGTCATGCTCTTGTGTCATTTTCATGACTTCGAGTGCCACAGAAGTCCCTAAAGGATTTGATGCAAACGTAGAGTGTGTAGTGCCTGGTGGAAACTTCTCTGGATTGATGTACTCCTCTTTCGCCCAGATACCAGATAGTGGATTTAAACCATTAGTAATCGCTTTGCCAAACACAAAAATATCTGGCACGATGCCAAAGTTTTCCCATGACCAAAGCTTACCAGTGCGATAGACACCCATTTGAATTTCATCAGCAACTAATAAAATATTGCGTTTTTTAAGGCTAGCTTGCAGCTTTTGCATGTAACCTTCAGGTGGAATAATATAACCACCCGTTCCTTGAACTGGCTCAATATAAAATGCACCAAATTCACTTTCCTTTGCTTTTTCGTCCCAAACAGGCTGATATTCAGTCTCAAATAACTTTTCAAATTCTTTATGACAATAAGTATCACAAGTTTCCACTTTCATGTCGTATGGACAGCGGAAGCAATATGGGTAAGGCACAAAATGCGCACGATCAGAAAAGTTTCCAAAACGACGGCGATAACGGTAACTAGATGTAATTGCAGATGCACCTAAAGTACGGCCGTGATAACCACCCATAAAGGCAAACTGGTGGGTCTTTCCTGTATGGTTGCGTACTACTTTAAGTGAATCTTCAATCGCTTGTGCGCCACCCACATTAAAATGCACACGACCTTTCTCACCGTATTTATCTTCCATGTATTTACAAATAATTTCAGCTAAATCCACTTTTTCTTTATGCAAATACTGGCTCGCTAATTGCGGCAAAGTATCAATCTGTTTTCTTAAGGCGTCACTAATACGCTTGTTTTTGTAACCAAAATTTACCGCCGAATACCACATTTGCCAATCGAGATATGGGGTATTGTTCTCGTCAAATAAAAAACTACCCTCGCAACCTTCAAAGACTTTTGGAGGATCTGCATAATTCACAGTGTCGCCATGTGAACAATACTTATCGTTTTTTTCTAAAATTTCAATGATTTTTGCATCCATCAGTCAAGCTCTTTCGTTCTTAAAAATTAAATGATTTTTGAATAAATTGGTTATGCAACTAAATTTTTAATTGCTGGATTACTTGACCATTTGTAGGGAATATCCCATTTCTTAACAACTTCTAAAACTTCTGCAAAGGTTTGAAATCGTCTAAAAGGGATATTTTCTTTTTCACAATGATTTATGAGCTTACCTTTAGCAAATACGATATCTGCATGCTTCGCCAGACAATAGTCAGACTTCCCATCTCCCACCAATACCACTGGACCTCCCACATCCACTGATAGTTGTTCAGCTATTTGGCATTTACAAACACCATTACCGGCCTTACAAGCTGAATTCATGTATGGGTAACTGATAGAAATACCATTTGGCTTGAAATGCAATTTATTAGCGTAAATCGGCATTTTAGGAATGGCCGCATTGCGAGTTGCTACATCAATCGCATGATCCAGACCATCGCTGACGATAGCCACTTTAGAAAACTGACTGATATATCTATAAAAGGGAATGAAACTAGCATCTAACTGAATACCTTTGAAGAAATTCTCCAGTGAAACTTGGTCTACTTCTACCAAGTCTAGTTGCTGTTTCATACAGTCAACGGCAGTGATATCGCCACTCAACCAATCAGCTTCAAGTTCTTTCCATTTATCATCAGCAAAGCGCTCTAACATCGCATCTACGGTATCACCTACAGAAAGAGTACCGTCAAAATCAATTACAAATAGCATGTCTAATGCCTTATCATTTTGTTACAAAATATTGAATAATTATTATCGTTGAGTGTAAGCGCATCTAACTTACAAAATGCTTACAATTTAATTGAAACTCAACTGTCAGAAATGCTTATCCTCTAAAAAACTAAGTACATGTGGCCATTTTTAATGACCCAGACACCTGCAGTTTTTTTTGTTAATCAGCTATTGGGCTTCTCAAATCATGGATCTTGCTCCAGTGATATTTGGGAGGTAATGAGGCGCTGCGTGATAACCATTTAGTGCAGTAAGCAAACGTCTAAATAATAAAAGCTAACAAAAAACCTAAGTTTCCAATTAATCAAACTGGAATCGCGTCGCAATAGAAATGGGCAAAACGTAAAACTTATTGCTTTTCTCGATATTTAATCTGAATTTAATATATGCAGATAAATGTAATTTAAATGTAAGTAATTATGTGAGAGTATCACTTACAATTTACTTACGGTATTAAGGGTAATTTCATTAAAATTTATGCGCATTTTATTAGTAGAAGATGATGATGTACTAGGCGATGCTACAAGTATCTATTTGCGCAACAATGGTTATGCTGTTGACTGGGCAAAAGATGGTAAGCAAGCAGATTTAGCGTTACATGAAGATATATATGAAGCAGTAATACTTGATCTTGGTTTGCCGAATATGGATGGCTTAGCTGTGTTAAAAAGATTACGTGCAAGAAAACATTCTACCAGCGTAATTGTGTTGACTGCACGTGATAGTCTTGAAGACCTTATTACTGGTCTTGATATTGGCGCTGATGACTACTTAATCAAACCAATTAAACTTGTAGAATTGGCTGCTAGATTACGTGCACAAATGCGTCGACATCATGCCGTTTTAGCAACAACTATTGATTACCCACCATTAATATTACACACTAAAGATCGTTTAGTGACCTACCAAAACCAGCCCTTTGCACTTTCTCCCCGAGAACTTAGCCTATTAGAAACTTTGTTATTGCGTGTTGGGAAATTAGTTAGTAAAGAGAGTCTTCTTGAGAATATTAGTGACTGGGATGACAGTTTGGGTATTAATGCAATTGAAGTTTATATGCATAGACTTAGAAAAAAACTACTTGCTATAGGTGTGGAAATTCGCACAGTAAGAGGTTTGGGATATATGTTGGATAAACAAGAACAAAATAATTAGAAAAGACTATTTATAGAGACAATATCATGCAACGTACTCAAGTTTCTTTACGTAAGAAAATATTAAGTTGGTTTATGCCATTGATGCTTTTATTAATCATCGCTGATAGCACGATACTACATAGACTTGCAGTAAACGCATTGGGAAAAGAGCTGGACTTTGAATTATATGACTCTGTAGATGATATATCTGATTATTTAAAAGTATCAGGTTTGGATGCTCAGAAGTTTGAAGTATTAGAAAACGCCAGCAGAATTTTATTAAATGATGACGTAGATAAAGTTATATATACAGTCACAAATGAAAATGGCACTTTATTGAGTGGCAACAAGGATCTTTTAGAAAAATCTGAGCATAAAATATCAACAACAAACTCAAAACCATATTCCTTTTTTACAAAAATCAATAATGAAAAATTTAGAGTAGTGCGTGCTAAATTTACAATAGGAAACGAATCAAATCCACAAAATATAACTATTCAAGTCGCGGCTACTTTAAATCGTCGAAATGCGATTGCTGACAAGATTTTTATTGGTATTTTTGTACCCCAGTTAATATTGATACTGATCTCTTTCCTAATCATTTCTATTAGCCTTAAAAAAGGCTTAGCGCCTTTAAATGACTTGCAAAAGGAGGTTTCAAAACGCTCGGAAAAGAATTTAAGTCCTATCGACTTACCCAACATACCAGAAGAAATTTTTTTGGTGGCTAAGTCAGTAAACCATTTAATGGAACAGTTAAAGAATCAAATTTCAGTGCAAAATCGTTTTATAGCTGATGCTGCACATCAATTAAGAACTCCGCTAGCAGGTGCTCAGGCGCAACTTGAGTTGGCAGGAATTAAAGGTCATCCAGAAATTCTAAAATCCGTACTGCCAAAAGTGAATCAGAGTTTAAATCGGTTATTACATATTGTTAACCAATTATTAATATTAGCAAAAAGCGAAGCTGAAGCAACTGCTATGATAAAAATGTCTCAATTAGATTTAAATTTGATGGCAAGAGATGTTGCGTTTGAGATGGCTACTACCGCGATTCAGAAAAATATTGATTTGGGTTTTGAATCTAGTGCAACGCCTGCTTTTATTAAAGGTAATGCCGAGCGCTTAAAAGAATTACTTTTTAACTTATTAGATAATGCTATTCGCTATACTCAAAATGGCGGAAAGGTGACTGTGTCCATTGAACTTACCGAGACTAAAGTTAAGTTAAAAGTTTCTGATAATGGCCCTGGTGTTATTGAATTTGAACGAGATAGAATTTTTGAACGATTCCATCGCATAATTGGTTCTGACCAAGAAGGCAGCGGATTAGGGTTAGCTATTGTAAAAGATATAGCTGACTTACATGGTGCTGATATTAATTTGACTGATGAGACAAAGCATGAAGGACTAGAAATAATAGTAAGCTTTAGCAAATACGCAGAAGAAAAGATGAAAAGTTAATACTCTTTAAATATATATTTTTTAAATTAAATTAGCTTTTTAAGTTGTAATTTAGAATCATGAATAAAAGTAAATTCAGTCGAAATAATAAGCTAGCTCAAATATGTCCGTCTACTTTAGATGACTTGGTGCGCACTCTAGGGCTTTTGGCTTATGCTCTGGATAAGCTTGAAGATAAATAGCTAAATCTTCATCTAGTGTATCCCAATTGATGGTTTTTGCTACCCTCGCATAAATACGATGAATGATTGGATTTATATGGGCGCAATAATTAGTGAATGGCACTAATTTGTGCCCAAGCTCAATTTTTGGGGAGTAGCCAGTTTGCCCACTTTGCATGGAAGTTGCACCATGTCCAGTGGACCAATCTACGGCAGCTTCCCATAAGCGAAAATATAAAAACCACTCTTTTGGTTTTTGATAATTTATACCGATAAATTTGTTGATAACATGCTTGCCCAACGCAAAGCACAACATAAATGCAACAATTTCCCCACTTGCATGTTCCCTCAATACGATGAAATAGGAGTGGCTTTCAGCAGCAACCAAATCAAAAAACTTGCGATTAAGCCGCTCGAATTTTGTAGAGCCTTTTTCATAAGTTTGCCAGAACAGGCTAAAAATTTCGTCCAAAGTTACACTATCTGGTTGTCTAAGTACGTCAAATTTTACTGGTGCTTCTGCGGCTAGCCGCAGTTTTTTCTTCAATTTATTCCTCCGAGACGCTTTTAGCGAAGCCAAATACACTTCTTTATTGGCGTTGGGAAAATCTACCAAAGTGCCAGGGAAACTCACTAATGGAAATAGGTTATTTTTGAATGCCCTAAAGTCATTGGCATAATCCTGTGGGAAATCCTTCCATACTCGCATAGATGCATTAAGTATTTTTGCTTGCAATTGCATACCCTGATTTATGCAACTTAGCACTTCACTCCTATTCACGCTCTCTAGCATTCCCACTCGGCCTTCATCACTACATGGGGAGCCAATAAATAATGTACGCTGATATAAAGCAGATGGAAACAAGCAACCAATCAGATTCGCTAATGTATTAAGCTGTGGCGGAAGCACCAACTGCATCGGCACATTCATTATAAAGGCTGGAGCGATAGCAACTGATCCCGAGGCATCACTCACTACTGCGTATAAGAATGTAAATTGACCATGTAAGCCTGCTAGTTCTAGTGCCTGATACCACCAGTAGCCTTCAAAAGGTTCCGGAAAGCAGCCCCCCCATAATTCAGACGGAATTTCTGA
>JBKJRF010000231.1:0-4417 GCA_046594825.1 Methylotenera sp. | reverse complement strand
AACTCATGGCCGCATGTAATCGCTATTTAGAAAAAGCGCCGCGTGATTTTGTTACTTTTGAATATGTGATGTTGGATGGTATTAATGATACCGTTGAACATGCCTATCAGCTGCTTGAAGTCGTTAAGAATGTGTCTTGTAAATTTAATTTGATTCCGTTCAATCCATTTCCTAATAGTGGTTACGACACCTCCAAAGCTAGTCATACTCGTGTCTTCCGTGATATTTTGATGCAAGCAGGCTATGTTGTGACAGTGCGTAAAACACGTGGCGAAGACATTGATGCAGCATGTGGCCAGTTAGCTGGTAAAGTATTGGATAAGACTAAGCGTACTTCTAAAAGAATTCCAATTGAGGCGGTTGCATGACAATTTTTGTAAGACTAGCTGCAAATAAATTAAATTTAGTCTTATTTACATGCTTTATTAGCTTTGTAAGTATTAGCTGTGTAAACCAGCAACAAAAAGAGAAAGATGATGAGAATTTAATCGCGCGCGCTCGCGCTCATACTGACTTAGGCTCAGTGTATTATCAGCAAAAGCAGCTAGAAATTGCTTTAGAAGAATTTACCCAAGCTTCGAAAATAGAACCTAATTTTGCATTGGCCTATAACGGTTTAGGATTAGTGCATGCGGCCTTGGGTCAAGATGATATTGCAGATGCAAATTTTAGGAAATCAATACAATTAGAACCTAATAATTCAGAGTCACATAATAATTATGGTAATTTTTTGTGTGCCAGGAATCGTATTGATGAGTCCATCAAAGAGTTTCTAGCAGCAGTAAGAAACCCTCTCTATAATACGCCCGCGCTAGCCTATACCAATGCAGGTATTTGTTCTACACGTAAAAAAGATACAATTAACGCAGAGGTTTACTTTCAAAAAGCGCTGCAATTAGATCCTTTGTTGAACGTCGCAGCGTATCAACTTGCTACACTTCAATTTAAACGTAAGGATGTAGCTGCAGCAAAAATCACACTGCAAAATGTGATGTTAGGTCAGCCTAGTCCTCAAATGTTGTGGTTGGCTATTCAGATAGAGCGCGCAGTGGGTGCTAAAGATGCTGAAGCAAGCTACGCACTGCAACTGCGTAGACAATACCCTGATTCTGAGCAAACCAGATTATTGCAAAGTGGAAATTAAAGATGTCCGATGAAATTTTAATTAAGCCTCCTGTCACACCCGAGTTAAGCTATGAGCCGCTTGGTGAAACGCTCTTGGCAGCAAGAAACACTAAAAATCTGACACTTAAAGATGTGTCGAATAACTTACGTATTAGCATTAAACAAATTACTTCCTTAGAAACTAATGATTTCAGCGCTTTACCTGAAGCGATGATTACTCGTGGTTTTATTCGCAACTATGCACGATTGCTAGATATTGATGCCGAACCGCTGCTAGCAAGCTATCGTGCGCGTATGCCAGATAAATTACCTCACGCAATCAGTGTGCAGTCAACCACGAATCAAGTGATGTCAGGTAAAGAAAGTCAGCCTTGGCTCAAGTATATTTTAAGTAGCATTTTGGTTTTACTGTTTGTGCTTGCTTGGTTATTTTATGTTGATTACATGCCAAAGCCAGTTAAGCCTATTGCTGTAAAAGCGCCTGAAGTTGCAACTGTAAACACTCCTTCTGTAGAGATTGCATTGCCTGAAATTGCACTACCTGCGGCAGAGCGTGAGCCAGAAGTCGGCGGTACAGCAAATACAGATACCAATACTGACACTACAGCAGTTACTGCTCTACCACCCCAAAGTGCAACACCAAATGTAACAGCCACGACACCAGCAAATAAATCTGTAGGTGTAGCTCCAAGTAATACAACTGCTAATACAATAACTACGCAGGCTAATTTACCTCCTCCAGTTGCTATTGATAATACTTTAAAGGTTAATGCTGCGCGTTTAGTTCAGTCTTCTAAACTTGATATTAAATCTGATGTAAAAGCTCAAGATGTTGCAGTAGCAAAAAATACCGCAACTAAAAAAGTGACTATTGCAGTTGTTGAGCAAACCTGGGTTCGTGTTAGCGATAAATCAGGTGCAATTGTTTTTGAAAAAATGTTAGCTGCAGATAGTGTAGAAGGGTTTGATGGTACACCGCCATTTAATCTGTTAATCGGTAATGCAAAAGCCGCTAAACTGACATTTTTAGGTAAACCGGTAGATTTGGCTAGCTCGACTAAAAATAATGTTGCACACCTTGTTTTAGAATAAGTATAAACCTTGGAATCTGCATTGAAACTTTGGAGTAGTCGTTGAATTCATATCATCTTAATCCACCACGCAACACTTTGCAGGTGATGATAGGCCACGTACCAGTTGGCGGTGGTTTAAACGGAACAATTGCATCGCCAGTCGTAGTGCAAAGTATGACTAATACTGACACTGCTGACGCCTCCGCAACAATTAAGCAAGTGTTTGAACTGTGGCAAGCTGGTAGCGAAGTTGTGCGTATTACCGTCAATTCACCTGAGGCGGCTGCTCAAGTTGGCAATATCCGTCGGGGTTTGGATGCGTTAGGTTGCAATGTGCCGCTGGTAGGTGACTTTCATTACAATGGTCATAAATTATTAGCCCAATATCCTGATTGTGCAGAGTCTTTAGCTAAGTATCGTATCAACCCAGGTAATGTAGGTAAAGGCTCGAAGCGAGACGAACAGTTTGCTGCAATGATAGAAGCGGCAATCCAATATAAAAAAGCAGTTCGTATTGGTGTGAACTGGGGTAGCTTAGACCAAGCCAAAATGGCACAAATGATGGACGATAACGCCAAACTTGCAGAGCCTTTATCGTCAGATGCTTTGATGAGAGAGGCACTGATTCAATCTGCGCTTGAAAGCGCACAGCAAGCAGTTGATATCGGTTTATCGCCTAATCAAATTATCATTTCCTGCAAAGTCAGTAATGTGCAAGATTTAGTTAAAGTTTACGCAGATTTAGCCAGTCGCAGCGACTATCCATTGCACTTGGGCTTAACCGAAGCTGGAATGGGCTCTAAAGGTATCGTTGCTTCAACTGCCGCATTGGCTTTGCTTTTGCAACAAGGGATTGGCAATACCATACGCGTTTCTTTAACACCTGAGCCGAATGAATCTCGCACTAAAGAAGTCATCGTTGCGCAAGAAATTTTGCAAACGATGGGTATACGTTCATTTACACCCTTGGTAACCGCTTGCCCAGGGTGCGGTCGAACTACATCGACCTATTTCCAAGAACTAGCTATGCAAATTCAAACCTATTTGCGAAATCAAATGCCTGTTTGGCGTAGCCAATATGCGGGTGTTGAAAATATGAGCGTAGCGGTAATGGGCTGTGTTGTGAATGGCCCTGGCGAGTCAAAACTTGCGAATATCGGCATAAGTTTACCAGGCACGGGTGAAACGCCCGTTGCACCTGTATTCGTGGATGGTGAAAAAACCGTGACACTTAAAGGCGATAATATCGCACAAGAGTTTCAGGCGATTGTAGAAACTTATGTACAAAAAAATTACGTAGCAGGCGGCAAGTTACATCATTCAAGCATGCCTGCTCAAACAAACAAAACTATTCCAATTAAAGTAATCGCATGATGGTAGAACAAGTTAATCAAAACCAGTTAGTCAGCAATACTACGAAATCTGAACCTAAAGCAATTAAGTCATCAAAGTTTCAAAGCATTAAGGGGTTTTATGACATTCTGCCTGAGGCTACTCCATTGTGGTTCAAGCTAGAAGATACTGCTCGTCGGGTACTTGCACAATACGGCTATAAAAATATTCGTATGCCATTAGTAGAGCCCACGGATTTGTTCGTGCGCTCTGTAGGTGAGCATACTGATATTGTCGAGAAAGAAATGTACGCTTGGGAAGATCAACTTAATGGTGACAAGCTCACACTGCGCCCAGAAGGTACAGCCGGCTGTGTACGCGCTGTAGTAGAAAGTAACCTTACATACAATGGCCCAGTAAGATTATGGTACAGCGGTGCAATGTTTAGGCATGAAAACGTACAAAAAGGCCGTCAACGCCAATTTCACCAGATTGGGGTAGAAGCGTTTGGTTTCGATGCGCCAGAGGTGGATGCTGAGCAAATCGTTTTATTAGCAAGATTATGGCGCGAGTTAGGTATCCAAGATGTTCAGTTGCAAATCAATAGTATTGGTGATGCACATGAGCGTTTAGCGTACCGCAATACTTTAATTGCTTACTTTGAACAGCATATGGATTTGTTAGATGAAGATGCAAAGCGCCGTCTGCACACTAATCCGCTTCGAATACTAGATACTAAAAATCCTCGTATGCAAGCTATGTGCGAAGCCGCGCCGAAATTAATTGATTGTCTAGGTGATGCAACCCGCACACATTTTGATGGTCTGTGTAAGTTGTTGGATGCTGCAGGTGTGGCGTATTTAATTAACGCTCGCTTGGTTCGAGGT